>NZ_JACAPH010000017.1:0-443071 GCF_013385805.1 Pseudomonas sp. C6002
GAGGTGCCGAGTGGTGGGGCAAGAGCGTTTTGCTTACTTTTGCGCTGTTCAAAAGTGAGCCGCTGTAAGAGCGGAACCAATACCAGCCATCACCCAAATAACGGATATACACCCAAAACACGCCCAATCTCACCAAAGACAACACCCAGTGACCACTGAGGCAACCTGTCACGCGGCAAAAGACCACGCCTTGCTCTCGCGAAAATGGGACTACTCTTTCAGCAATGCTTGATCCAGATCAAAACCTTTGCCGGGATTGCTCTGGCGGCCGCAAGGCCAGAATCCCTGCGTGGTTGGTTATAAAAAGAAACGAATTTGAATTCGCCACACTCCATATCCGTGGGGGCAGTGGGTGCAGGCCTCCAGCCAGCATTCGGTATTACCTGACAGAGGAAGACTTATGTTCGGTTTGGAGGCGCTAGATCTCGCCCGAATTCAATTCGCGTTCACCATCTCATTCCATATCCTGTTCCCGGCCATCACCATCGGCCTGGCCAGTTACCTTGCGGTGCTGGAAGGCCTGTGGCTCAAGACCCACAACGACACCTACCGTGACCTCTACCATTTCTGGTCGAAGATCTTTGCCGTCAACTTCGGCATGGGCGTGGTCTCCGGCCTGGTCATGGCCTATCAGTTCGGCACCAACTGGAGCCGCTTCTCGGACTTCGCCGGTGCCGTCACCGGGCCGTTGCTGACTTATGAGGTGCTCACGGCGTTCTTCCTCGAAGCCGGCTTCCTTGGGGTCATGCTGTTCGGCTGGAACAAGGTCGGACGCAAGCTGCACTTCTTTGCCACGGTGATGGTGGCCGTCGGCACGCTGATCTCGACTTTCTGGATTCTTGCCTCCAACAGCTGGATGCAGACGCCACAGGGCTTTGAAATCATTGATGGCCGGGTGATTCCAACCGACTGGCTGGCCGTGATCTTCAACCCGTCGTTCCCCTACCGCCTGATGCACATGGCCACGGCCGCGTTCGTCGCTACCGCGTTCTTCGTCGGCTCCTCGGCGGCCTGGCACTTGCTGCGCGGCAAGGACAACCCGGCGATCCGCACCATGCTGTCGATGGCAATGTGGATGGCGCTGATCGTTGCACCGATCCAGGCGGTCATCGGTGACTTCCACGGCCTGAATACCCTCAAGCATCAGCCGGCGAAGATCGCCGCGATTGAAGGCCACTGGGAAAATATCGGCAACGAGCCCACGCCGCTGATCCTGTTCGGCTGGCCGGACATGAAGGCTGAAAAAACCAAGTTCGCAGTAGAAATTCCGTACCTGGGCAGCCTGATCCTGACCCACTCCCTGGACAAGCAGGTGCCGGCCCTCAAGGAGTTTCCGCCTGAGGACCGTCCCAACTCGACCATCGTGTTCTGGTCGTTCCGGGTCATGGTGGGCCTGGGCTTCCTGATGATCTTCACCGGCCTGTTCAGCCTCTGGCTGCGCCGTGGCGACAAAATGTACACATCCAAGCCGTTCCTGTACCTGGCGCTGTGGATGGGCCCGTCCGGCCTGATCGCGATTCTCGCCGGCTGGTTCACCACCGAGATCGGCCGTCAGCCGTGGGTGGTCTACGGGCTGATGCGCACGGCAGACGCTTCGTCCAACCACAGTTTTGCGCAGATGAGCATTACGTTGGTGTTGTTTGTGGTGGTGTACTTCGCGCTGTTCGGCGCGGGCCTGGGCTACATGATGCGCCTGGTGCGCAAAGGGCCTGTGACCCACGAAAGCACCGAGCCCACCCACGGTGGCCCTGGGCAGAAACGCACACCGGCGCGTCCGTTGTCGGCGGCTGATGACAGTGCCGATGCCGATCACGGCGACACCTTGAACAAGGGGAACTGAGCCATGGGTATTGATCTTCCGCTGATCTGGGCCGTGATCATCATCTTCGGCATCATGATGTACGTGGTCATGGATGGCTTCGACCTGGGGATCGGCATTCTCTTCCCTTTCATCCCGGGCAAGACCGACCGTGACGTGATGATGAACACCGTCGCCCCCGTGTGGGACGGCAACGAAACCTGGCTGGTACTCGGCGGCGCGGCGTTGTTTGGCGCGTTCCCGCTGGCCTATTCGGTGGTGCTCTCGGCGCTGTACCTGCCACTGATGCTGATGCTGATCGGGCTGATCTTTCGCGGCGTGGCGTTTGAGTTCCGCTTCAAGGCCAAGGACGACAAGCGTCACCTGTGGGACAAGGCCTTCATCGGCGGCTCGCTGGCAGCGACGTTCTTCCAGGGCGTGGCGCTGGGGGCGTTCATTGATGGCATCCCGGTGGTCGACCGGCAGTTTGCCGGTGGCTCCCTGGACTGGCTGACGCCGTTCACGATGTTCTGCGGCGTGGCCCTGATCGTGGCGTATGCGCTGCTGGGCTGCACCTGGCTGATCATGAAGACCGAAGGCAGCTTGCAGGAGAAGATGCACAACCTGGCCCGGCCCCTGGCCTTCGTGGTGCTGGCGGTGATCGGTATCGTCAGCCTCTGGACGCCGCTGGCCCACCCGGAAATCGCCTCGCGCTGGTTCACCCTGCCGAACCTGTTCTGGTTCCTGCCGGTGCCGATCCTGGTGTTGGTGACCATGTACGGCCTGATTCGCGCCGTGGCCCGCAATGCGCACTACACGCCGTTTCTGCTGACACTGGTGCTGATCTTCCTTGGCTACAGTGGCTTGGGGATCAGCCTGTGGCCGAACATCATCCCGCCGTCAGTTTCGATCTGGGACGCCGCCGCACCGCCGCAAAGCCAGGGCTTCATGCTGGTGGGCACCTTGTTCATCATTCCGTTCATCCTGGGCTACACCTTCTGGAGCTACTACGTGTTCCGCGGCAAGGTCACCCACGAAGACGGTTATCACTAGGAGGATTGACTCATGTCCGGCAAACCTTCGTTGCACGACATCGAACAGGCCGAGAAAAAGCCGCTCTGGCAGCGCCTGGGCTGGCTGGCGATGATCTGGACCGGCAGCGTCCTGGCCCTGTTCGTGGTGGCCAGCCTGATGCGCATGTTCATGAATGCCGCGGGCCTGACCACCCACTGACATCCCGTTGTAACTATTGCCCTCCTTTATGGAGGGCTTTTTTATTTGCGCGCCTTGAGGACCACGAACTTCGGCGTGGTCGCCACTTGCTCGACGCCACGGAACAACCGCGCCAACTTGGTGTGATAACCCAAGTGACGGTTGCCGACGATGTACAGGGCGCCGCCCACCACCAACGCTTCCCGCGCTTGCTGGAACATGCGCCAGGCGAGGAAGTCTCCCACCACTTGCTGCTGGTGGAACGGCGGGTTGCACAGCACCACATCCAGTGACTGCGCTTCCTGATCGGCCAGGCCGTCGCCGGGGCGAATCAGCACGTCACGTTCGCCCAGCGCCGCACGCCAGTTCTCGGCCGCCGATTGCACCGCCATATAAGACTCGTCGACCAGCGTGTACTGCGCCTCGGGGTTTTGCAGCGCGCTGGCAATCGCCAGGACGCCATTACCGCAACCCAGGTCGGCTACGCGGGCGCCGCCCAGGTTTTGTGGCAGGTGCGGCAGGAAGGCCCGGGTGCCGATATCCAGGCCTTCGCGGCAGAACACGTTGGCGTGGTTGAGCAGTTCGATGGCCGGGGTTTCCAGGCTGTAGCGCGTAGGGTAGGGCGATACGGCGTGTGGCCGATCGGCCAGGGTGGCGATCAGCAATCGGGCCTTTTTTACCGCCAGTGAGGCGTGCATCGGGCCGACATAGCGCTCCAGCAGTTCGCCGGCAGCCCGTGGCAGGTGCTTGACCATCGCCCCGGCAATCACTTCGGCGCCGGGTGCCAGTTGGCCTTGCAGGCGAATCAATTGTTCTTCGAGCAGGGCCAGAGTTTTCGGCACGCGGATCAGTACGCGGTCGAACGGCCCGGCAGGTGTCTGGCTGGCGGGCAGGAACGTTACCGCGTCGAAAGCCTTGCCGTTGCGCGCCAGGTTTTTCTCCAGGCCCAGGGCGCCGAGGAACGAGTCACCACTGGAGGTGACCTGCACATGCCCTTCGAGGCTGGCCGCCAGCGCGCCGAAACTGTCGTTGAGCACGAGTACGCGGGTCGCCGTCGTCAGCTGTTGTTCCGCCAGGTAGCTGAGCAAATACTCATCGGCTGCGTCAAACGCTTGCAGCGGGTCGTTGTGCTGTTCTGGCTGACGGATCAGGTCGAGTTGGGCGAAGGGGCTGTCGAGCAGGGGCATGGCGGGTGAGACTCTGGGTAAGCGAACCATCGGGGTGAGCGGCGACGCGAGGCGCATCAGGGGCTCGCGTCATCACCCGGAACTGGCCGCAAATGTTACGTTTTTTTCCCCTGGATTACATGCGGTGTTTAAAACAACCCGCATTTGACTGCCGTGATCACTGCGGCAATCTTGTTACTGACCCCCAGTTTCTTCATCGCACTGCTGATATGGAAGCCGACCGTGCGTTCGGACAGGCACAGGATGGTGGCGATGTCCGAGGCGGTCTTGCCCAAGGCCGACCATTGCAGGATTTCGGTTTCCCGCGGGGTCAATTTGCTGGGCGCTTGCGGGCTGGGATTGTCTGCGTATTTTTTGGCCACCACCGCGTGCATGGCGTGGCAAATCCAGAGCACTTGCCCGGCTTTTTCATAGAGTTCTTCAGGGCCCACTGGGCCGGTGGCACGCCCCAGGCTCAACATGCTGAAAACACCCTGGAAGTCATGAACCGATTGGGTCCATCCGAAATTCAGTCCGTTGGACTGGGCATGGGCCCATAAGTCCGGTACCGAAGAAAAGGTTTTCTCGTCCCATACGATCGGTAGAACCGAGCGTTTGCAATGCGCAACCACAGGGTCGAGATCAAAGTAGTGCTCTTGTCTGTACAGCGTATTCCATTCATTGGAATAGTTGTTGAGGTTGATAGTTTTCGTTTGGTTGTTGGGTAGATGGGAACTAAGGGTGAATGCGCAGTATTGGAAGCCAAGCTCGTAGGTAAGGTTGAGGGCAGCTTCGTACATACTGGTTATTTCGCTTTCCCCTTCGAGTTTGGGCAGGCGAGTGTTGTGCCAGTTGACCATCGGTAACTCTCCATGCGAACGGTTTTTACATGGGGTACTTCCAAGGCCCCCGGTTACAACGTGAAAAAATAGTGTAGGACAACGGCTACAGCTCGGAATAAAAATTTGGTTATGTTCAAGCGGGCGTTAGGCCAATAACATTTGTACAACCTGGCTACGGTGTACAGGTTTCAGGCGTTCGATAAGATTTTTTTCCATTAGTTTTAAGAACTTGCTCTAAATGCGCCTTGTTAGTATTTAGTTACACTCCCTCATCTAATGGCTTGTTGGAAGGCGACTAATAGCCAAATATTTAGTACCGCCCAGCGGTTGCCACAATGGGCAGCGGCAATGCCAGCACAAACCATCGGTGTTTCCAGGCGGCGCTTTGGGGGACACTAGGGGCCTCTGCAAATGGAGTTTCCCATGACGGCCAGTGCTGAAAAATACACCCGCCAGACCCTGCTCGACGTGAAATCGCTGACTCCCAGCCTGTTTACCCTGCGTACTACCCGAGACCCGGGCTTTCGCTTTTGCGCCGGGCAATTCGTGCGCCTGGGGGTGACCAAGGCCGATGGCAGCATTGTGTGGCGTGCTTATTCGGTGGTGTCCTCGCCCTTTGACGAGCACCTGGATTTCTTCTCTATCGTCGTGCCGGGTGGCGAGTTCACCAGTGAGCTGAGCCGCCTGCGCGAGGGCGATACCCTGCTGGTGGAACGTCAGGCCACGGGCTTTCTGACCCTGGACCGGTTTGTGGATGGTCGTGATCTGTGGCTGTTGGGCACCGGGACCGGTATTGCGCCGTTTCTCTCGATCCTGCAGGACTTCGAAGTGTGGGAGAAATTCGAGCGGATTATCCTCGTCTATAGTGCCCGCGAAGCAAGGGAGTTGGCTTACCAGTCGTTGATCCATGAACTGGGCGAACGTGAGTACCTGGCAGAATACGCCCACAAGCTCACCTACATTCCCATTGTCACCCGCGAGCAACATCCGGGCGCGCTGAACGGTCGGATTACCACCTTGATCGAGAACGGTGAATTGGAACGCGCCGCCGGTGTGGAGCTGACCCCCGAGCATTCCAGGGTGATGATTTGCGGTAACCCGCAGATGATCGACGACACGCGTCAGTTGCTGAAACAGCGCGACATGCAACTGAGCCTGACCCGCCGTCCGGGGCAGGTCGCGGTAGAAAACTACTGGTAAAACAAAGGCGCCCTGCAGGCGCCTTTACTTTTTGCCGAGCTTACTCGGGCCTGCTGTTCTGTGCCTTGAGCAGATCGCGGATCTCCCCCAGCAGCACTTCTTCCTTGGTCGGGACCGGCGGCAGGCTAGGTGCCACGGCCTCTTCACGCTTCAGGCGGTTGATGGCCTTCACGCCCATGAAGATCGCAAACGCAACGATCACAAAGTCGATCACGCTCTGGATGAACTTGCCGTACGCCAGTACGACGGCCGGCGCATCGCCCTGGGCGGCTTTAAGCGTTACGGCCAGGTCGCCGAAGTCGACACCCCCGATCAACAGGCCGATAGGTGGCATCACCACGTCGCCTACAAAGGATGAAACAATTTTGCCGAAGGCGGCGCCGATGATAATACCGACCGCCATGTCGACCACATTACCTTTGACCGCGAAGGCCTTGAACTCACTTAACACGCCCATAGGTTATTCCTTGTTACAGATGAGGAGGTAGAAGCCAGTGTAAGACAGTGTGGCGAGGCTTGCTCGACACAACTGCTAACAGTGTCCGTTTTTATCGACACATTAAATCGCAAATAGTTTGCAAAGTGCCACCAATCGCGCGCGGAATACCCGCTATTTCAGTGGGTTACCACACTATTTTCTTTATCGGGGTGGTACGGCTTTTCTATTTATCTTCTGACTCGCGGGTCACTAGCCTCTGGCAAGCACAACTCAATGTGCACTAAAAAAACCAGAGGATACCTCGATGAAAAACCCTATTAGCCGCGGGCCTATTTCTGCGCGACAGGTGCTGTTTGCAGTGAGCGCCAGTCTTCTTTCGCTGTCCGTACACGCCGCCAACCTCACGCGCGATAATGGCGCGGCGGTCGGTGACAATCAAAACTCGCAAACCGCCGGTGCGAATGGCCCGGTCCTGTTGCAAGACGTGCAACTGATCCAGAAGTTGCAGCGCTTTGATCGCGAGCGTATTCCGGAGCGCGTTGTGCACGCCCGTGGCACCGGCGCTCACGGTACTTTCACCGTCACCGATAACCTCAGCGACCTGACCAAGGCCAAGGTGTTTGCCGCCGGCGAAGCCACGCCGGTATTTGTGCGCTTCTCTGCGGTCGTTCACGGCAACCATTCGCCGGAAACCCTGCGTGACCCGCGCGGCTTCGCCACCAAGTTCTACACCGCCGAAGGTAATTGGGACCTGGTCGGTAATAACTTCCCGACATTCTTTATTCGCGATGCGATCAAGTTTCCGGACATGGTTCACGCCTTTAAACCCGATCCGCGCACTAACCTGGACGATGATTCCCGTCGCTTTGACTTCTTCTCCCATGTTCCGGAGTCCACTCGTACGTTGACCGAGTTGTACTCGGACTCCGGTACTCCAGCCAGTTACCGGGAAATGGACGGTAACGGTGTACATGCCTACAAGTTGATTAACGCCAAGGGCGAAGTGCACTACGTCAAGTTCCATTGGAAGAGCCTGCAAGGCATCAAGAACCTCGATCCCAAACAAGTGGTTGAAGTCCAGGGCCGCGATTACAGCCATATGACCAATGACTTGGTCACGCACATTAACAAGGGCGATTTCCCCAAGTGGGACTTGTATGTGCAAGTGCTAAAACCTGAGGACTTGGCCAAGTTTGATTTCGACCCGCTGGACGCTACCAAGATCTGGCCAAACGTACCGGAGCGCAAAGTCGGGCAGATGGTGCTGAACCGCAACCCGGCCAACGTCTTCCAGGAAACCGAGCAAGTCGCCATGGCGCCGGCCAACCTGGTGCCGGGCATCGAGCCGTCGGAAGACCGCCTGCTGCAAGGCCGGGTGTTCTCCTATGCCGATACGCAAATGTACCGCCTGGGGCCAAACGCCCTGCAACTGCCGATCAACGCACCCCGGGTGACCGTCAACAACGGTAACCAGGACGGCGCGATGAATTTCGGCAAGACCACCACTGGCGTGAACTACCAGCCAAGCCGCCTGCTGCCACGGGAAGAGCCGCAAACCGCGCGGTACAGCCAGTCGGCCCTGTCGGGCAGTACCCAGCAAGCGAAGATCCAGCGTGAGCAGAACTTCAAGCAAGCCGGCGACCTGTACCGCTCGTTCAACAAGAAAGAGCGTCAGGACTTGATCGACAACTTCGGCGGCTCCCTGGCCACCACCGATGACGAGAGCAAGCACATCATCCTGTCGTTCCTCTACAAGGCGGATCCGGAGTACGGCACTGGCGTGACCAAAGTGGCCAAGGGCGACCTGGCCCGCGTCAAAGCACTGGCCGAAAAGCTGACCGACTAACCGCCCACGCTCCCTGTAGGAGCCGGCTTGCCGGCGATAGCGCCCACAAGTACGCCATCGCCGGCAAGCCGGCTCCTACAGGTGGCACATCACTGAGAATTTGCCATGCGAATCTTTATAGGCGCTGTCCTTGCGTGTTTGTCGTTCAGCGTATTGGCCGAACAAGCTGACCCGGCCGCGCTTAAGGCACAACTGCAGGATTACTACTTCGACGCCGCCCGCCGTGGCGACGTGGAAATGCTCAACACCTTCATCGAATCCGGCTATTCGCTGAACACCCAGGATGAAAAAGGCTACACGGCGCTGATTCTCGCCGCCTATCACGGTGAAAGTGCCTACGTGGACCGATTGCTCGCCGCCGGCGCCGATGCCTGCGTGCAGGACAAACGCGGCAACACCGCCTTGATGGGCGCGATCTTCAAGGGTGAGCTGAAAATCGCCCAGCGCCTGCTCGCCACCGACTGCAACCCCGACCAGCGCAACGGCGCCGGACAAACGGCGGCCATGTATGCCGGGCTGTTCAAGCGCGTGGAACTGCTGGATGAACTGAAAGCCAAGGGCGCCGATCTGAATGCCGAAGACCCGATCGGTAACAGCGCTTCACGTTTGGCCAGCGGTGAAATCCGTACCCCGGCGCCGCGCTGAGCTATCATCGCGGTTTTTCGGTTGGAGGTTCTCAAATGGCAAAGGCCAAGCGCATGTATGGCTGCACGGAGTGCGGCGCGACCTTTCCCAAGTGGGCCGGCCAGTGCACGGAATGCGGTGCGTGGAACACCCTGACCGAAACAATGATCGAGAGCGGCGGTGCCGTGGCCCCCAGTGGCCGTTCCGGCTGGACCGGGCAACAAACCCAGATCAAGACCCTGGCCGAAGTCAGCGTCGAAGAAATCCCGCGTTTCTCCACCGCTTCCGGTGAACTGGACCGGGTGCTGGGCGGCGGCCTGGTGGATGGTTCGGTGGTACTGATCGGCGGTGACCCGGGCATCGGTAAATCCACGATCCTGCTGCAAACCCTGTGCAGCATCGCCAGCCGCATGCCGGCGTTGTATGTCACCGGCGAAGAATCCCAGCAGCAGGTGGCCATGCGTGCGCGCCGCCTGGGCTTGCCTCAGGACCAACTGCGGGTGATGACCGAAACCTGCATCGAAAGCATCATCGCCACCGCGCGCCTGGAAAAGCCCAAGGTGATGGTGATCGACTCGATCCAGACGATTTTCACCGAACAACTGCAATCGGCACCGGGTGGCGTGTCCCAGGTGCGGGAAAGTGCCGCGCTGCTGGTGCGCTATGCGAAACAGAGCGGCACGGCGATTTTCCTGGTGGGCCACGTGACGAAAGAAGGCGCACTGGCCGGCCCGCGGGTGCTGGAACACATGGTCGACACCGTGCTGTATTTCGAAGGCGAGTCCGACGGGCGGTTGCGTTTGTTGCGGGCGGTGAAGAACCGTTTTGGCGCGGTCAACGAGTTGGGTGTGTTCGCCATGACTGACCGGGGCTTGAAAGAAGTCTCCAACCCGTCAGCGATTTTTCTTACCCGCGCCCAGGAAGAAGTCCCGGGCAGTGTGGTGATGGCAACGTGGGAAGGCACCCGACCGATGCTGGTGGAAGTCCAGGCGCTGGTGGACGACAGCCACTTGGCCAACCCGCGTCGTGTCACCCTGGGCCTGGACCAGAACCGGCTGGCGATGTTGCTGGCGGTATTGCACCGCCACGGCGGCATTCCCACCCATGACCAGGACGTGTTCCTCAACGTGGTGGGCGGGGTCAAGGTGCTGGAAACCGCGTCTGACCTGGCGTTGATGGCGGCGGTGATGTCCAGCCTGCGCAACCGGCCGTTGCCCCATGACTTGCTGGTGTTTGGCGAAGTGGGCCTGTCGGGTGAAGTGCGCCCGGTGCCCAGCGGCCAGGAGCGCCTGAAGGAAGCGGCCAAGCATGGCTTCAAGCGCGCCATCGTGCCCAAGGGCAATGCGCCGAAAGAAATGCCACCGGGGCTGCAAGTGATCGGGGTAACGCGCCTGGAGCAGGCGTTGGATGCCCTGTTCGAATAGTCGCCAGCCACACATCCCCCTTGTGGGAGCCGGGCTTGCCCGCGATGGCGGTGTATCAGCTGATTGATATGCAAACTGACACACCGCCATCACAGGCAAGCCAGCTCCCACATGCTCAGATCTCCAGCAAGGCGGCGAATTCCCGCTCTAGCTCTGCCTGATCACCGAGGTTCAGCTCGATTATCCGCCGCAGGTGGCTGATGGAGTCGAGGTCGATGTGTTCGCACACAAAGCCGAGCTGCCCATGATCGTCGTGGGTCAGCCGCACCTGCATCTTCACGTCGGTCTCGGCGTCGAGATGAATGTCCACATCGAACGATTCGTAGCGATGGCCGTGCCATTCTTGCGGCCGTTGCACCAGCAAGCCCTTGAGCGACAAATCTACCAATTGCACCGGCCAGACACGGCCGTCTTGCGTGAGCTCGGTCCTGGCGTCGAAGGCAATGCGTCGGAAACGGCGTCGGTCTGAAGGCTGTTCGCTCATGGTGAAACCCTCTGTGGATAAAGGAATTGTAGCCGTGCGCCATCATGGGGCGGTTTTTCTGCTTTTTTTGCCCCGGCAAGGCTCTAGACCAACGTAGGGGGGTGGCCTTTAAGGCCAGTAGCGCTAAACTCGGGATGGCTGTCTTTCTGTCCACCCTGGCTGGAATATAAAAATGAAAAATAATAATAGCCTGCTACGCCATCTACCCTGGCTGCTGCTGGCAATCGTAGGAGCGTGCGCCCTGGGCGTAGTGGCCTTGCGCCGCGGCGAGGCGATCAACGCCTTGTGGATCGTGGTCGCAGCAGTGGCCATTTATCTGGTTGCTTACCGTTACTACAGTCTGTTCATCGCTAACCATGTGATGCAGCTCGATCCACTGCGGGCTACCCCCGCTGTGCTGAACAACGACGGTCTGGACTATGTGCCGACCAACAAACACATCCTTTTTGGTCACCACTTCGCAGCAATCGCCGGCGCAGGGCCTTTGGTCGGCCCGGTACTGGCTGCGCAGATGGGCTACCTGCCCGGCACGTTGTGGCTGATCGCCGGCGTGGTGCTGGCCGGGGCGGTGCAGGACTTCATGGTCCTGTTCCTGTCCACTCGTCGCAACGGCCGTTCCCTGGGGGACATGGTCCGCGAAGAAATGGGCCGTGTGCCCGGGACCATCGCGCTGTTCGGCTGCTTCCTGATCATGATCATCATCCTCGCGGTGCTGGCGCTGATCGTGGTCAAGGCCCTGGCCGAAAGCCCGTGGGGCATCTTCACGGTGATGGCAACCATCCCGATCGCGATGTTCATGGGCATCTACATGCGCTACATCCGCCCGGGCCGCATCGGTGAAATCTCGATTGTCGGCGTGCTGTTGCTGCTGGGTTCGATCTGGCTGGGCGGGCAGATTGCCGCTGACCCGGTGTGGGCCAAGGCCTTCAGCTTCACCGGCATCCAGATCACCTGGATGCTGGTGGGTTATGGCTTCGTGGCTGCCGTGTTGCCGGTGTGGCTGATCCTCGCACCACGGGACTACCTGTCTACGTTCCTGAAAATCGGCACCATCATCGCCCTGGCGATTGGCATCCTGGTGACCATGCCCGACCTGAAAATGCCGGCGCTGACCCAGTTCATCGATGGCACCGGCCCGGTGTGGAAGGGCGGCCTGTTCCCGTTCCTGTTCATCACCATCGCCTGTGGCGCGGTCTCGGGTTTCCACGCACTGATCTCCTCGGGCACCACGCCCAAGTTGCTGGCCAGTGAAGGGCACGCCCGTTACATCGGCTACGGCGGCATGTTGATGGAGTCGTTCGTGGCCATCATGGCGATGGTTGCCGCTTCGGTGATCGAGCCAGGGGTGTACTTCGCCATGAACAGCCCGGCCGCGATTGTCGGCGGTGACGTGGTGGCTGTGGCGCAAACCGTCAGCAGCTGGGGTTTTGCAATTACCCCGGAAGCGTTGCAGGCGGTGGCCCATGACATTGGTGAGTCCACCATCCTGGCCCGTGCCGGTGGTGCGCCAACCCTGGCGGTCGGTATCGCGCAGATCCTGCACAGCGTCCTGCCGGGTGAAAACACCATGGCGTTCTGGTACCACTTTGCGATCCTGTTCGAAGCGCTGTTCATCCTGACTGCGGTCGACGCCGGTACCCGTGCCGGTCGCTTCATGCTGCAGGATTTGCTCGGCTCCTTCGTGCCGGCGCTCAAGCGTACCGAGTCCTGGACGGCCAACCTGATCGCCACCGCAGGTTGCGTGGCGATGTGGGGTTACCTGCTGTACCAGGGCGTGATCGACCCACTGGGCGGCATCAACACCTTGTGGCCGCTGTTCGGTATCTCCAACCAGATGCTGGCCGGTATCGCGCTGATGCTCGCCACGGTTGTGCTGATCAAAATGAAACGCCAGCGCTACATCTGGGTGACCATGCTGCCAGCCGTATGGCTGCTGATCTGCACCGTGACCGCAGGCTTCATCAAGCTGTTCGACGCCAACCCGGCGATCGGCTTCCTGTCGCTGGCCAAGAAATACAGCGATGCCCTGGCCGGTGGCCAGATCCTCGCACCGGCCAAGAGCATCGACCAGATGCAACACGTGATCTGGAACGCCTACACCAACGCAACGCTGACGGCGCTGTTCCTGTTCGTGGTCTTCAGCATCCTGTTCTATGCGCTCAAGGTCGGCATTGCTGCCTGGGGCAAAAAGGAACGTACGGATAAAGAAGCGCCATACCAGGCCATCCCGGACGCTTGATAGAGGATTGCAATCATGTTCAATGACATCAGTCGCCTCGGTAAATACCTCGGTCAGGCCGCGCGCCTGATGGTCGGCATGCCCGACTACGACACCTACGTCGAGCATATGCAAACCAAACACCCGGACAAACCGATGATGGACTACAAGGCGTTCTTCCGGGAACGCCAGGAAGCCCGTTACGGCGGCAAGGGTGGGCCCAAGTGCTGCTAGCCCGGTAGTTCGGGCTGCGGTGATCCCTTGTGGGAGCGGGCTTGCTCGCGAAGGCGGTCTTTCAGTGATGCATGTGCTGACTGACACGCCGCTTTCGCGAGCAAGCCCGCTCCCACATTTGTTTTGTGTTTCTTCAAGGAGAATTCTTTGTCCTCTCCCATTCCCGTCACCGTCCTCAGCGGCTTCCTCGGCGCTGGCAAGACCACCTTGTTGCGTCACCTGCTCAAGGCCGAGCACGGCTTGAAAATCGCCGTGATCGAAAATGAATTCAGCGACGCCGGTATCGACACCCAATTGCTGGGCAGCGAGCCGGTGCAAGTC
Source organism: Pseudomonas sp. C6002 (assembly GCF_013385805.1). NCBI lineage: Bacteria > Pseudomonadati > Pseudomonadota > Gammaproteobacteria > Pseudomonadales > Pseudomonadaceae > Pseudomonas > Pseudomonas sp. C6002. Next base: position 13,809 of record NZ_JACAPH010000017.1, read on the forward strand.
ATGACCCTGTCCAATGGCTGTGTGTGTTGCACCATCCACACTGACCTGACCAAGGCCCTGTACCTGTTGCTGGAGCGCCTGGACAGCGGCGAGATCGCGTTCGACCGCCTGGTGATCGAGTGCACCGGCCTGGCCGACCCGGCCCCCGTGGCCCAGACCTTTTTCATCGATGAAGAACTGCGCGAGCGCTACATCCTCGACGGTATCATCGCCCTGGTGGACGCGGCCCACGCCGAGCACCACCTGACCCAGACCATCGCCCAGGCGCAGATCGGGTTTGCCGACCGCCTGCTGGTGAGCAAGCGCGACCTGGTGGACGATGCCACCTTCGACGCCCTCAGCGAGCGCCTGACTCGTATCAACCGCCGGGCGCCGATTCGTGTGGTGGAACACGGCAAGATCGACCTCGCCGAACTGCTGGATGTGCGCGGCTTCAACCTCAACGCTGGCATGAGCCTGCGCCCGGTGAGCCAGGCGCCGTCCATCGACCGTATTTCCAGCCTGGTGCTGCGCACTGACCAGCCGCTGGATATCGACAAACTCAGCGAGTTCATGAACGAGCTGCTGGAAGACCACGGCAAGCAATTGCTGCGCTACAAAGGCGTGCTGAACATTGCCGGGGAAGACCGGCGCATGGTGTTCCAGGGCGTGCTGAAGCTCTACGGGTTCGATTGGGACACCGAATGGGCCGAAGGCGAAGCGCGGGAAAGTGTGATTGTGTTTATTGCTGACGAGTTGCCGGAAGAGAAGATTCGCGAAGGCTTTGCGCGGGTTTACCAATCCTGACTTGAAACGCAGTCAAAATGTGGGAGCGGGCTTGCTCGCGAAAGCGGTGTATCAGTCAGCCCATGCATCAACTGACACGGCGCTTTCGCGAGCAAGCCCGCTCCCACATTTGATGTCATTTCAAATTGAGAAAGCAGCGTTTTCAGGCATAAAAAAGCCCGGCTCTTGAGCCGGGCTTTTTGTTCAAGCTACTGCAATCAAGCGCCGTATACCGGCAGCTTCTTGCAGATGGCCTTGACCTTCTCACGAACAGAATCAATCACTGCTTCGTTGTTCAGGTCAGCCAGGATGTCGCAGATCCAGCCAGCCAGTTCCTTGCACTCTGCTTCCTTGAAGCCACGAGTGGTCACAGCCGGGGTGCCGAAGCGCAGGCCGGAGGTGACGAACGGCGAACGTGGGTCGTTCGGTACCGAGTTCTTGTTCACGGTGATGAAGGCTTTGCCCAGAGCGGCGTCAGCGTCTTTACCGGAGATGTCCTGCTTGATCAGCGACAGCAGGAACAGGTGGTTCTCAGTACCGCCGGACACCACGTCAAAACCGCGCTCGATGAACACGCCGGCCATGGCCTTGGCGTTTTTCACCACTTGCTGCTGGTAGGTCTTGAACTCAGGCTGCAGGGCTTCCTTGAAGCAGATCGCTTTGGCGGCGATCACGTGCTCCAGCGGGCCACCCTGGCCGCCCGGGAATACCGCGGAGTTCAGCTTCTTCTCGATCTCGGCGTTGGCGCGAGCCAGGATCAGGCCGCCACGTGGACCGCGCAGGGTCTTGTGGGTGGTGGTGGTCACGACGTCAGCGAACGGCACCGGGTTCGGGTAGACGCCAGCGGCGACCAGACCGGCCACGTGGGCCATGTCGACGAACAGGTAGGCGCCGACCTTGTCAGCGATTTCGCGGAAGCGTGGGAAATCCAGGATCTGCGAGTAGGCAGAGAAACCGGCCACGATCATTTTTGGCTTGTGCTCAACGGCCAGGCGCTCGACTTCGTCGTAGTCGATCAGGCCGTTGCCGTCGATGCCGTACTGAACGGCGTTGTACAGCTTGCCGGAGGAGGAAACGCTGGCGCCGTGGGTCAGGTGACCGCCGTGGGCCAGGCTCATGCCCAGGATGGTGTCGCCCGCTTGCAGCAGGGCCAGGTACACGGCGCTGTTGGCTTGGGAGCCGGCGTGTGGCTGGACGTTGGCGTAATCGGCGCCGAACAGTTCCTTGGCGCGGTCGATGGCCAGTTGCTCAACGATGTCGACGAACTCGCAACCGCCGTAGTAGCGCTTGCCCGGGTAGCCTTCGGCGTACTTGTTGGTCAGAACCGAACCTTGAGCCTCCATCACGGCGGGGCTGGTGTAGTTTTCCGAAGCGATCAGCTCAATGTGCTCTTCCTGGCGCTGAGCTTCTTGCTCCATGGCGGCAAAGAGATCGGCGTCGTACTTGGCAATAGTCAAATCACGGCTGAACATGGCGGTCCTCAAGGATCGGGGGCAGAAAAGAAGCGCATTCTAACCCAATGGGTTTTAGATGGCATATGAAAGGACATCATGTCGCGGACAAGCGGGGCTCATCTGGGGATAGGTGGTGTTTGTTCGGGCTCCTTCGCGAGCAAGCCCGCTCCCACATTCAATCGGGTTCCTTCAGGTGGAATACGGTCGAATGTGGGAGCGGGCTTGCTCGCGATGAGGCCATCAGCATCACCTGAGGATTTCAATCGAACATAAACAGCGCATCATTGCTGAACTGCGCCTCAAACCGGTTCGCCGGCATCGGTCGCCCGAACAGGTAGCCCTGCACCTCATCGCAACCGTGCTCCCGCAGGAAGTCCAGCTGCTCATGGGTTTCCACACCCTCGGCGATCACCGCCAGGTTCAGGCTGTGGGCCATGGCGATAATCGCCCGGGCAATCTGCGCATCCTGCTCACCCGACGGCAGGCCGTCGACAAAGGTACGGTCGATCTTCAGCACGTCGATGGGGAACTGCTTGAGGTAGTTCAGCGATGAATAACCGGTGCCGAAGTCATCTACCGCAATGCTCAGGCCGAGGTTTTTCAGGCTGGCGAGGATCTGCATCGCTTCGTTGACCTCGCGCATCAGGATACTTTCGGTCAGCTCCAGCTCCAGGCACGCCGGCGGCAGGCCGGTGTCCTTGAGGATGGTGGCGATGCGCTCGCCCAGTTGCCCGTCGGAGAACTGCCGGGCCGAAATGTTGACCGAGACCTTGGGTACCCGCACCTTGTTCTGGTGCCAGGTCTTGAGTTGGCGGCAGGCTTCGCTGATCACCCAGTCACCCACGTCCACCACCAGCCCCAACTCTTCCAACACCGGGATGAAGTCCCCCGGCGGCACCAGCCCGCGACGCGGATGGCGCCAGCGCAGCAGGGCTTCGGCGCCGGTCAAACGTTTGCCGTCGCCGCTGAACTGCGGCTGGTAATACAGCACGAATTCGTTCTGTTCCAGGGCGTGGCGCAGGTCGCTTTCCAGCTCCAGGCGTTCCAGGGCGCTGGCGTTCATGTCGGCCTGGTAGAACTGGAAGTTGTTCTTGCCCCGCTCCTTGGCGTGGTACATCGCCGTGTCGGCGTTTTTCATCAACTGGCTGAGTTCGTTGCCGTCCTGCGGGCTCAGGGCGATGCCGATACTGGCGGTGACGAAGAACTCGCGGCCCTCCAGCACAAACGGCTTCACCAGGCTGGCCAGAATCTGCTCGGCCACGTGAATCGCCCGGTTCAGCGCCATCTCACGGTTGACCCGCGGTTGCAGCAGCAAGGTGAACTCGTCGCCACCCATGCGCGCCACGGTGTCGTCTTCGGCGACGCAGCCCAGCAGGCGGGTGGCCATTTCCTTGAGCATGCGGTCGCCGGCGGCGTGGCCCAGGGAGTCGTTGATCGGCTTGAAGCGGTCTAGGTCGAGGAACATCAACACCACCCACGACTTCTGCCGTTCCGCCGATTGCAGCGCGGTGTGCAGGCGGTCCTGGAACAGCGTGCGGTTGGGCAGGTGGGTCAGGGCGTCGTAGTAGGCCAGGCGATGGATGCGCTGCTCGCTGGCCTTGCGTTCGCTGATGTCGCTGAAGAAGCACACGTAGCTGGCCAGGTCGCCTTCGTCATCGAACACGGCAGTAATTCCGACCCAGGCCGGGTAATGCTCGCCGTTGCGGCGCTTGAGCCACACTTCGCCTTCCCAGGTGCTGTGCTGGTGCAATTGCTTGAGCACGTAGCGCAGGTGGGCTTCCTGCTGTTCGTCGACGGTGAGCATGTTCGGCAACTGGTCGAGCACGTCCGCCACCGCATAACCGCTGACCCGGCTGAACGCCTCGTTGGCCTGCACGATGTAGCCGGCCGGGTCGGTGATCAGGATCGCCGAGGTGGAGTGTTCGAATACCGTGGCCGCCATGCGCAGGTCTTTTTCCGCACGGCGCTGCTGGCTGATATCGCGACCCACGCCAAGGATGCCCTCGAACGCGCCATGTTCGTCCCACACCAGCACCAGGCGCAGTTCGATGGGGATCTTGCGCCCGTCGGCCCGCAGGCAGTCGAACAGGAACAGTTGGGTCTGCACGTCGTTGCGCAAGGCCGCGAGGGATTCGGGTTGGTCCAGGGCGCGGCTGACTTGCTCCACCAGGGAGTAGATACCGGTCAGTTGCTGCGGGTTGGCGATGGTCGATTGCCAGCCGTTTTCGAAGATCCAGTCGACGTCATAGCCCAGCACCGCGTTCACCGAAGGGCTGACGTAGTTGAGGGCCAGCTTGCTGTCGGTGGAGAAGATTACGTCACTGATGCTTTCCGCCAGCATGCGGTAGCGCTGTTCGCTGTCACGCAGGGATTCACTGGCTTCGATCTGGTCGGTGATGTCCTTGGCCACGCCGATGATGCGCGTCACCTGGTCAGTCTTGTCACGGGCCAGGGCCTGTTCGCGGATGTCGAAGCGCCGCCATTGGTTGTTGCGGTGGCGAAAGCGCAACTGGCACTGCAGCTGGCTCAGGTAGCCGGCCTGGCGCTGTTGCAGGCGCAGGTCGTGGTAGCGCTCGGCGTCTTCGGGGTGCAGCAGGATCTCCCAGAAGTACTCGCCCATCTGCTGCAGCTCGGGCTTGTTGTAGCCCAGGGTGTGGCCCAGGTGGTGGTTGCTGAAAATCATCCGCTGGCTGATCACGTCCTGCACATACAGGTGATCGGGCACGGTGCGCACCACGTCCGACCAGAAACTCTCGCGCTCCACCAGTGACAACTCGATCAGCTTGCGGCTGGTGATGTCGCTGATGCTCAGGATCACGGCCTTGAAGTCGTCCTGTTGTTCCGGCAGGCGCATCACCAGCCACAGGTATTGGTCGTTGCCTTCGATATCGCTGAGCTGGATTTCCAGTTCAAGCTGCTTCTGCTGGGTCAGCACCGCGTCGATCACCTGGTTGCCGATGGCGGTCGGGCTCGACGGGCAGGCGTCGATCAGGCGTTCCCAGGCCTGCTCGCAAGAGGCAACATTCAGCAAGCGCACCGCCACCTGGTTGACCTCGGTGATGCGCAGTTCCTTGAGCAGTTGCTGGCGCTGTTCCGGGTTGTCTTGCAGCAACTGTTGCAACTGCTCGCGGGTTTGCAGTCGGGCTCTATCGAAGAACGCGCGCAGGCCCGACAGGTCGAGCACGCACAGCGCCACGCCGGTGCCTTCGAAAATATCCTGGTAGCGCCGGCGCCCCTCGTGCACCTGGCGCTGGCGGCGGCGCATGTTCAGCAGCACGATCACCGGGATCAGCGAGAAGGCCAGGCCCAACAGGCATTTGCCGATAAAGGCTGGCAGCAGTTGCTCCAGCACGGCGGCGCGGTCGAACAGGCCGCGCAGTTGCCAGTCGCTCTTGCTCAGGGGCGTGACCAGTACACTTTTGTTCAACTCGTCCGGGGTCAACGCGGTGGCCCATTGGGCCGGCATCCCGCTGTCACGGCTGACCACCCGGTGGTTCAGGCGGTTTTCGATGACCCACATCGGGCGCTGGCCCTGGCCATCCTGGCGGGTCAGGTTGGCCAGGTAATTGGGGGCCAGGCGCAAGGCCCAGTACATCTTGGTGCCGCCGCTGGGCTGGTGCAGCAGCAGGTAGATGACGGTGCCGTCGTTGTTGTTGCTCAGGTAATAGGACTGGGCGTGGCTGCGCTTGACCAGTTCTTCGAGCCAGGCGCTGTCCTGGCTGTCGCTGGCGCTGTCACTGATCATCGCGCCGCTGGGGGCGAGCAGGGCGACGCTGCGCAACTCCGGCAAGGAGCGTTGCAAGGTGCGCATCAGGATTTGTTGCTGTTCGGCGTCCCGCGGCGGTTCGACGATCGGCAGCAGGTTCAGCGCGATCTGCGCACTGAGGGCCATGTTCAGGCTGATCTGTTCGGCCAGGTCGGCGCTGTAGTCGATGGTGTATTGCTGCTGGTTTTTCTGGTTTTGCTGCAACTGGTCCAGCAGTTGCCAGAACAATAACGCGAGCAGCAACAGGACCAGCGTCGCCAATGCGCCCTTCAGGGTTCCGTGCAGGGGCGCTCCCGGCGCTATATGAGCGGCGCGCAGGGGAGTTGGCGGCGTTACGTTGGACAAACTGTGATCCTGCGGTTTGGCTGGACTGGCGCGCGACGTGCACTATAAGCCGGACGCCCGGAGGGCGGCTAGCATGCCTTGTGTTGTGGCAAAGTGCCAGCCCCGCCTGGCTGGACTGCCCACCCGCATTCAGGTAGCTTTGCCGGTTACGCGAGGGCGTTCCAGCCCCAGACAATCAGGCATCTACCGCACGCAGGCATTGATAGACATCAACGGCCCGCGCGGCGCATGGCCTGGCACGGGTTTCGCCCGCTTAATTCATCAGTCACTGACGCTAGGTTCACCATGGCTCAATACGTCTTCACCATGCATCGGCTGGGAAAAGTTGTTCCGCCGAAGCGGGAAATCCTGAAAAACATTTCTCTGTCCTTCTTCCCGGGCGCCAAGATCGGCGTGCTCGGCCTCAACGGTTCGGGTAAATCCACCCTGTTGAAAATCATGGCCGGCGTCGACACCGAGTTCGACGGCGAAGCCCGCCCGATGCCCGACCTGAACATCGGCTACCTGCCACAGGAACCTATCCTGGACCCGACCAAGACCGTGCGTGAAGTGGTCGAGGAAGCGGTCAGCGTGATCAAGAACGCCCAGGCCCGCCTGGACGAGGTCTACGCGGCCTACGCTGAAGAAGACGCCGACTTCGACAAACTGGCGGCAGAACAGGCCAAGCTCGAAGCCATCCTGCAAGCCGCCGACGGTCACAACCTGGACCGCCAACTGGAAGTCGCCGCCGACGCGCTGCGCCTGCCGGCGTGGGACGCCAAGGTTGAACACCTGTCCGGTGGTGAAAAGCGTCGTGTGGCCCTGTGCCGCCTGCTGCTGTCGGCCCCCGACATGCTGCTGCTCGACGAACCGACCAACCACCTGGACGCCGATTCCGTCGCCTGGCTGGAGCATTTCCTGCACGACTTCCCGGGCACCGTGGTTGCGATCACGCACGACCGGTACTTCCTGGACAACGTTGCTGGCTGGATCCTCGAGCTCGACCGTGGCGCCGGTATCCCTTACGAGGGCAACTACTCCGGTTGGCTGGAAGCCAAGTCCGACCGTCTGGCCGCCGAATCCAAGCAACAGTCGGCCCATGAAAAGGCCATGAAAGACGAGCTGGAATGGGTGCGTAAAGGCGCCAAGGCGCGTCAGTCGAAATCCAAGGCCCGTCTGGCGCGTTTCGAAGAGATGCAGTCCCAGGAATTCCAGAAGCGTTCCGAGACCAACGAAATCTACATCCCGGCCGGTCCGCGCCTGGGTGACAAGGTCATCGAGTTCAAGAACGTCTGCAAGGGCTACGGCGACCGCGTGTTGATCGACAACCTGTCGTTCTCCATGCCAAAAGGCGCCATCGTTGGCGTGATCGGCGGTAACGGTGCGGGTAAATCCACGCTGTTCCGCATGCTGATGGGCAAGGAGCAACCGGACTCGGGCACCATCGAAGTCGGCGAAACCGTGCAACTGGCTTGCGTTGACCAGAGCCGCGACGACCTCGACGGCAGCAAGACGGTGTTCCAGCAGATTTCCGACGGTTCCGACCAGATCCGTATCGGCAACTACGAAATCCCGTCGCGCACCTACGTGGGTCGCTTCAACTTCAAGGGCGGCGACCAGCAGAAGTTCGTCAAGGACCTGTCCGGTGGTGAGCGCGGTCGCTTGCACCTGGCCCTGACCCTGAAAGAAGGCGGCAACGTATTGCTGCTCGACGAGCCGTCAAACGACCTCGACGTTGAAACCCTGCGTTCCCTGGAAGAAGCCCTGCTGGACTTCCCGGGCGCCGCCATTGTGATCTCTCACGATCGGTGGTTCCTTGACCGTGTGGCCACTCACATCCTGGCGTACGAAGACGACTCCCAAGCCGTGTTCTTCGAAGGCAACTACACCGAATACGAAGCCGATCGCAAGAAACGCCTCGGCGAAGCAGCTGCCCAGCCGCATCGTGTACGGCACAAGAAACTGGCCTGATTCGGGTTGGTGGTTTGAACAAGCGGGGCCTTCGGGTTCCGCTTTTTTTTGCGTGTTTCCAGGTGGACCGCGTCGTCTGCATCGCAGGCAAGCCAGCTCCCACAGTTGACCGCATTGTCATGGATGTACTGGATCAAATGTAGGAGCTGGCTTGCCTGCGATAGCGGATTAACTGTTGGTGCAAAGCCTGGATTGAAATCCTCATTAAGGTGCAAAAAACGCCTGTATTTATATCTAATGCACCATTTAAATTCACAAAAGCGACATTTTGCCCTGTCGCGGTGCGACATGAATTGATAAAGTCCGGGACAAATCTCCTTTAACGACAATAAATTTGCCGAGACTTTTCATGATCGAATCCGTTGAATCCTTCCTTGCCCGCCTCAAGAAACGCGACCCCGACCAGCCGGAATTCCACCAGGCCGTGGAAGAAGTCCTGCGCAGTTTGTGGCCGTTTCTTGAAGCCAATCCCCACTACCTGAACTCGGGCATCCTGGAGCGCATCTGCGAGCCGGAGCGTGCGATTGTGTTCCGGGTGTCGTGGGAAGATGACCAGGGCAAAGTACGGGTCAACCGCGGGTTCCGGATCCAGATGAACAGCGCCATCGGCCCTTATAAAGGTGGCCTGCGCTTCCACCCGTCGGTGAACCTGGGCGTGCTGAAATTTCTCGCCTTCGAACAAACCTTCAAGAACTCCCTGACCTCGCTGCCCATGGGCGGCGGCAAGGGCGGCTCGGACTTCGATCCCAAGGGCAAGAGCGACGCCGAGGTGATGCGTTTCTGCCAGGCGTTCATGAGCGAGCTGTATCGCCATATCGGCTCGGACGTGGACGTGCCCGCCGGTGATATTGGCGTGGGCGCCCGGGAGATCGGCTTCCTGTTCGGCCAGTACAAGCGCCTGAGCAACCAGTTCACCTCGGTGCTGACCGGCAAGGGCATGAGCTACGGCGGCAGCCTGATTCGCCCGGAGGCCACCGGTTTTGGCTGCGTGTACTTCGCTGAAGAAATGCTCAAGCGCAACGGCGAGCGGGTCGAAGGCAAGCGCGTGGCCATCTCCGGCTCCGGCAACGTCGCCCAGTACGCGGCGCGCAAGGTCATGGACCTGGGCGGCAAGGTGATTTCCTTGTCCGACTCCGAAGGCACTCTGTACTGCGAAAGCGGTTTGACCGAAGAACAATGGTCGGCACTGCTTGAACTGAAAAACGTACAGCGCGGGCGCATCAGCGAACTGGCATCGCGTTTCGGCCTGGAATTCCGCGCCGGCAAAGCACCATGGGAACTGGCCTGCGACATCGCGTTGCCCTGCGCCACCCAGAATGAACTGGACGCCGAAGCGGCGCGCACCCTGTTGCGCAATGGCTGCGTCTGCGTGGCCGAAGGCGCCAACATGCCGACCACCCTGGAGGCGGTGGATATCTTTATCGAGGCCGGCATCCTGTTCGCGCCGGGCAAGGCGTCCAATGCCGGCGGGGTGGCGGTGAGCGGGCTGGAGATGTCGCAGAACGCCATGCGCCTGCTGTGGACCGCCGGTGAAGTGGACAGCAAGCTGCACAACATCATGCAGTCGATCCACCATGCGTGCGTGCACTACGGCGAAGAGAACGGCCGGGTCAACTACGTGAAGGGCGCCAACATTGCAGGCTTCGTGAAGGTTGCGGATGCAATGCTGGCCCAGGGCATCGTTTAACCCTCGGGTTCGATGCGCAGGATTTCGATCAACTGATCACCGACGGGGCGCCTCCACAGCACCTCGTCGCCCACCTGTGCACCCAGCAGAGCGCGGCCCAGTGGCGAACCCCAGTTGATCAGGCCCACCGTGGCGTCGGCCTGGTCTTCGCCCACTAACTGAATGCGCTGCGCTTCGTCCTGTTCGTTGGCAAAGGTCACCCAGCTGCCGATTTGCACCTTGTCGGTGGAGGTTGCCGGCGCCACCACCTGTGCGCTTTGCAGGCGCTGGTTGAAGTAACGCAAATCCCGCTCAAGGTCGGCCTGGCGCTGTTTATCGGCCTGCTCGCCCTTGGCGGATTCTTCGCTGTGCTCATGCTGCAACTGCGCGACCCTGGCCTGCAATTGTGCAAGTCCGCGGGCAGTGAGGTGATTGGGTTGCGCGCTGACCTGGCGTTCCACCGGTTGGCTGGCCTGGGCAGCGGCGCTGTCTTCGTTGACGAAAGCTCGACTCATGACGTTCTCCTGCTATGGAGTTTGGGCCATGGTCGCAGGGGTTAAGTTTCGCTGGATGTCTGGAAGCGACCTATTGCGAGCGAAAGGCCCTGGCAGCGTCGCGGTCTTTTTCCTGTTGCCAGGCGCGTTCGCGGTCGTCCCAGTGGCGATTCTTGTAGTCGTTCAGGTCTTCGTTCTCGCGCATGGCCTTGCATTGGCGAAAGCCATCATCCCAGCCTTCGGCGTAGGTGCGGTCTTTCAGGTAGCGCGGGACGTTCTTGCGAAATTCCCCGGTGATCACCCCGGCAGCCTGGCGGCCGCTGCTGCAACCGTCGTCATAGCCATCGGCGAAGGCGGGTGGATAACCCTTGGCCAGCAAATCCTCATGGGTTGATTGGCAACCCGACAGCAGGGCCAACAGGCCCAGCACTACAGCGTACCGCCACATCGCTTGCTCCCTGGCCGTTGAACGGCTGATGGGGGAAGTGTAGGAGTGGATTCGTTCGGGGTATGTGAAACGGATGTGAGAAATCCGTGTGACGCTGCGGCTTCGGGCGATCACGCGCCCCCTGTGGCGAGGGAGCTTGCTCCCGCTGGGGCGCGAAGCGGCCCCTGTTCAGGGTATAGAGATATTACAGAGAGGGTGAGGTGTCTGGTTTTGGGGCTGCTGCGCAGCCCTGCGGGAGCAAGCTCCTTATGGACTAATTAGAGATCGTTCCCACGCTCTGCGTGGGCATGCCGCTCTGGACGCTCTGCGTCCGCTTTTAAAGGTCGTGACGCAGAGCGTCACAGGATGCATTCCCCCGCGGAGCGTGGGAACGATCTACGGCTCAGGGATTAATAGTGATACCACTTCACTTCCAGCATCACTTCGTTCACCGGTGTCGCGAGGTGGCTGTAATCCCGCTGCGCACTCAGTCTCAGCCCCAGGTTGCGCGACAATTCCCACTGTTGATTCAGGCTGATACTGCGCCGCACCTCGCCATTGGTGAAGAAGTCACCCTTGGCTTCCAGGCTCAGGTTGCCCAGCGGGTTGCGCCACAACACACCTGTATTGAACCCGGCAGCCGGGGAGATGGCTTCACCGAAGTCGCTGTTGTGCTCCACGCGCACCGTGCCAAGGGCGAAGCCAAGCATGTCGTCGCGCAGTTGCCAGGTGCCGCCCGCGCCACCGTTGACGTGGCTGACGAGGGTCTCGTCGTCATGCTTGCCCGGTACGCGCTCCAGGCCGCCGGTGACTTGCCACGACCACGGCTGCAGCAGCTCGTTGCGTGGGGTCAGTGAGCGGATGGTTGCCAGATCCAGTTGCTGCAATTGCCAGTGGTTGCCTTCGTACTGGCGCAGTTTCATTTGCAGGATTTCAATCTGCGCGCCCAAGGGAAAGCCTTCGGCGTTGTCGTTCAGGTCGTGGTAGGCCATGCGCAGGCCGTATTCGCCGAAGGCCTTGTCGCCCCGGGTGCCGATGCCGGCTTGCCAGGTGCGGGATTCGTGGCCGTCTTCGGGCAGGCCGGGGCGTTCGATCTTCAGGTCCGGCGCCGGGTTCTGGTTGATCGCCCGCAGCAGTTCGAAGCTGCGCTGGGAGCGTTCGGTGTCGCGCTCCAGGCCGTTGGCGCGGTAGCGGCCAAGGCGGTAGGCGGCGTCGATGATCAGGGCCTGGCGGTCTTTGGCGATGGCCTTGAACGCCGGGTCCTGCAGTTGTTTCTGGTCGTCGCTGATCTTCAGCACCCATTGCTGCTCGTCGCTGTCCAGCGGCTTGGCGCGTTCCAGCAGCTCCCGTTCACGGGAAGGGCGGTAATCGATTTTCTCCACCAGGCCGGCTTCTTTCACGGCTTTTACCGTGTCGGTAGGGATCGCGGTCAGCGGGAATTGTTCGGTTAACCGCAGGCTTGGGCGGGCCACTTGCAGCAGTTCCAGCAGGCGATAGGAGCAGTTTTCGTCGAAGAAGAAATAGTCGAATTGGATCTGCTTGAGTTCCCACACGTGCTCGACCATGCGCTCGGTCTCGACCTGGGTCAGGTTCAGGCGGTATTCCCACAGGTCGCGGTTCTCCAGGCTACGGTATTCCGAGAGTTTTTCCTGGTAGGGCACCAGCGCGAACAGGCCCGGGTAGCCGCCCATCAGGCCCTTCCAGGCGTAGAGGATGCTGTTGTCCGAGCCTTCGATATAGGCGCCAAAGTTGATCGCGTAGCTGAGCAGGGCGGTGTTGTTGCTCTGCACGTCAGCCTGGTCGATGCGCAGCAGGGTATGGCCGAACATTGATGACGGGCTGTTGAGGTAGGCCGCCGGGAAGATCATCACCGCGCTGTGGGGGGCGACGTCCTTGAACCATTGCTTGAACTCCTTGCAGTCCAGCGTCGGCAAGTCGCTCAGGTGCAACTGGTCCTTGAGCCAGCGTGTACGTGCCGGGTAAACGCATTGGGCGTGCTTTTCGCCGAGGCTGGCCGGGGCATACAGCGCCTCGACAGTGGCCTTCAGCTCCTGGTCCGGATGGTGGGCGCCATCGGGAGCGAGGAAGAATTTCTTGTCGCTGACATAGCTGCGCCAGCCTTTGAACTTGCCGGATTCGTAGTGCCCCAGCGAAAGCCAGAACGGGTCGTTGGCCAGTTGCTGCAAACGTTGATCATCAAGGTGCGGCGCCGCATAAAGCGGGGCGCAGGCGAAGAGTGCCAGGTAGGCAAGGCGTTTGAGCATGTGGGCAACTTAAGTCGAGATAAAAAGACCCAAAGGGGAGGCAGGTCCAAAAATAATAAAACCCGTGCCTCGAAAGGCACGGGCGGGTCGAGCTTAAGCCTGGGTAGCGTATTTCGCCAGACGGGTGTCGCTTTTCAGTACAGCCAGGGTGTTGTTGTGCACGTCATCAGCGGTTACGTCAGCCTTGCTGAAGATTTGCTGGAAGTGCTCGTGAGTCACAGCGGCAAAGTGCTCGCGATCTTCAGGAGCAACGCCCAGTACTACAGCGTAGGTAGTCAGCGCTTCGCCGTTACCCTTGGCCATGTCTTCGGACAGCTCGTTCATCATGCCATTCATGGCAATCCACGATTTGCCCCCGTAGGTCAGTGCGCTGTTGGTGCTGCAGCCGTTGGTGCCCGAGGTCATGCCGAACGTGGCGTTACCCGAGGTACCGTTGGTGGTGGAGGCCAGGAAGTGAGCCGGAGTGCCGCGTTGGCCTTCGAACAACATGTTGCCCCAACCGCAGTTCGGGCCACCTGGCGCTTCTGCCATTGCATTGAGGGAGACGACGGTGAAGAGAGTACCGAGAAGGATCCGTTTCATAGCTTTGTTCTCTTTGTGTGCAAACCAATGGACAAGGGTTCAGGTGCCTGACAGCACCCTAGGGGTCGGTTATTAGTCCAACCCGCAGCAGGTTGGAGTTTAGGCATGATCCAAGGGTTCCGTGACTTTTTATGAAACAAGCCGGAAACACTCGGTTTTTTTACAGCCCCGAACACGGGTCTATGCTTTCCCCAAGCCGTCCTTGCCAGCCGGCCCAACCCGGCGCCAGAATGCCGTCATCTGCCCCGCCTGATGTAAGGAAGCCCGATGCCTGATCCTGTTGCTGCCAGCTTGCGTCTAGCGCCCGAAGCGCTGACTCGTCCTTTTTCCGCTGAACAGTTCAGCTTCTCGACCACCAATGATTTGGAGCCCTTTCGCGGTGTGCTTGGCCAGGAACGTGCGGTCGAAGCCTTGCAGTTTGGTGTGGCAATGCCACGCCCCGGTTACAACGTATTTGTGATGGGCGAGCCCGGTACCGGGCGCTTTTCGTTCGTCAAACGCTACCTCAAGGCCGAAGGCAAGCGCCTGCAGACCCCGGCCGACTGGGTCTACGTCAATAATTTCGATGAGCCTCGCGAACCCCGCGCGCTGGAACTGCCTGCGGGCGGTGCTGCCGCGTTCATCTCCGATATCAACGGCCTGATCGACAACCTGGTCGCGACCTTCCCGGCGGTGTTTGAACACCCGACGTATCAACAGCGCAAAAGCGCCATCGACCGTGCCTTCAACCAGCGTTACGACCGTGCCCTGGACGTCATCGAGCGCCTGGCCCTGGAAAAAGACGTGGCGCTGTACCGTGACAGCACCAACATTGCGTTTACCCCGATGCTCGACGGCAAGGCCCTGGACGAGGCCGAGTTCTCGCAGTTGCCCGAAGCCGACCGCGAGCGTTTCCACACCGATATTTCCGAACTGGAAGAACGCCTCAACGAAGAACTCGCCAGCCTGCCCCAGTGGAAGCGCGAGTCCAATAACCAGATGCGCCAGTTCAACGAAGAAACCATCACGCTGGCCTTGCAGCCACTGCTGGCGCCGTTGTCCGAAAAATATGCGGAGAACGCGGCCGTCTGCGGCTACTTGCAGGCGATGCAGGTCTACCTGCTGAAAACCGTGGTCGAGCAACTGGTGGACGATGCGAAAACCGACGCCCAGGCCCGCAAGTTGCTGGAAGAACAGTACTGCCCGAGCCTGGTGGTGGGGCATCCGATCAACGGTGGCGCCCCGGTGGTCTTCGAGCCGCATCCGACCTACGACAACCTGTTCGGTCGTATTGAATACAGCACCGACCAGGGCGCGCTCTACACCACCTATCGCCAATTGCGCCCGGGTGCGCTGCACCGTGCCAACGGTGGTTTCCTGATCCTTGAAGCCGAAAAGATGCTCAGCGAGCCGTTTGTATGGGACGCCCTCAAGCGTGCCTTGCAATCGCGCAAGCTGAAGATGGAATCACCGCTGGGCGAACTGGGCCGCCTGGCCACGGTGACCCTCAACCCGCAAGTGATCCCGTTGCAGCTCAAGGTGATCATCATCGGCTCCCGCCAGTTGTACTACGCGTTGCAGGACGCGGATCCGGACTTCCAGGAGATGTTCCGGGTACTGGTGGATTTTGACGAAGACATCCCGATGGTGGATGAAAGCCTGGAGCAGTTCGCCCAGTTGCTGAAAACCCGCACCTCGGAAGAAGGCATGGCGCCGTTGACCTCCGATGCGGTGGCGCGGCTGGCGACCTACAGCGCGCGGTTGGCGGAGAACCAGGGCCGCTTGTCGGCGCGTATCGGTGATTTGTTCCAGCTGGTCAGCGAGGCGGACTTCATTCGTCACTTGGCCGGTGATGAGCGCACCGACTCCGGGCACATCGAGCGCGCACTCAAGGCCAAGGCCACGCGCACCGGGCGGGTGTCGGCGCGGATTCTCGACGACATGCTCGCCGGGGTGATCCTGATCGACACCGCCGGCGCGGCGGTGGGCAAGTGCAACGGGCTGACGGTGCTGGAGGTGGGTGACTCGGCGTTTGGTGTGCCGGCGCGGATTTCTGCCACGGTGTACCCGGGCGGCAGCGGCATCGTCGATATCGAGCGTGAAGTTAACCTCGGCCAGCCGATTCACTCCAAGGGCGTGATGATCCTCACCGGTTACCTGGGCAGCCGTTATGCCCAGGAATTCCCGTTGGCGATCTCGGCGAGTATCGCCCTTGAGCAGTCCTACGGCTATGTCGACGGCGACAGCGCGTCCCTGGGCGAAGCCTGCACCTTGATCTCGGCCCTGTCGAAGACGCCGCTCAAGCAGTGCTTTGCCATCACCGGCTCGATCAACCAGTTTGGTGAGGTGCAGGCGGTCGGCGGGGTCAACGAGAAGATCGAAGGTTTCTTCCGTCTTTGCGAGGCCCGCGGGCTGACCGGCGAGCAGGGGGCGATCATTCCCCAGGCCAACGTCGCGACACTGATGCTCGATGAGAAGGTGTTGCAGGCCGTGCGGCAGGGGCAATTCCACGTCTATGCCGTGCGTCAGGCCGACGAGGCCTTGAGCCTGCTGGTGGGTGAGCCTGCGGGTTCGCCCGACGAAGAGGGGCAATTCCCCGAAGGCAGCGTCAATGCGCGGGTGGTGGAGCGTCTGCGGGCGATCGCCGAGATGATCAGTGAAGATGACCTGAAGGAAGCCGAGAAGGAGTTGGCGCAGGAAGCACTGGCTGAGACCAAGCCGGTGTAATCAATGCCGAAGGGGCCTGGTTCCAGGTCCCTTCGGCATATTTTTGACGCCGTCGTGACGGCAGTCATCCGTTGGTCCCCCAGCCTTGGTTTGTACCGGGTTTCTTCTATTCTCAGCTCAAGGGATAGCCACAGGAGTCGCTGGATAGAAACAGTCTTGCCTTGCGAGGCTGAATACCGGATCTACCGAGGGTCGCCGCCATGTCGCGCAACCTCTGCCTCACCCGCCAGTGCCTGGGCCTGGTCACCCGTATCGAATGTTCCATTCGCCCTCTCGCGGGGGATACCGGGATGTGGACCTTGTTGTTTGCCGCCGGAATGACCGGCGAACAACCCTCCACCATCAAGTCCCAAGGCCCGTTCCACGGACCTTTCGTGGCACAAACCATCCTCGATTCGATTGTTGAAAGCCTGACCCTGCACGGGTACGAGCTGGCTGACGACCCGCAGATCTGGTGCCTGCACCTGCAGGCGCACTTGCGACAACTCAACGGTGGGCGGCAGACGGTGCTAAGCGATATCCGCTGACCGCACTCCCCCCGTAGCAGCTGGCGCTCGACAGCTGCTACGGGGGCGGGGGAGGGGCTATGGCTTGGGGGCAGGGGCCGCCTCGGGTTTGTCCAGCTTCACCTCAAACCCATACTGCACCGTGTCCAGGCCGGTGCGCTGGTAGGTTTCCAATGTCGTCGGCTGGCCGTAGAAGTAATGCACGTCGAACAGCGCCGTGCCGTATTCCTCGGCGCGGTGGCTGACGCCGAGAATTTCCTTCAGGTAGTTGCCGCTGGCGTCCTTGGCATAGAACCGCCAGCTGTCAGAGGGGAACAGCTTCTGGTCGACAATCAGCGCGTTGTCCTTCAGCTCCAGGCCCTTGGGCAGTTGCCCGGCAGTGAGGCTGCCTTTCTCGATGGTCGCCAGGAACAGCGGCATTGATCCGACGGCAAACCCCGGGTTTTCAGGGAACAGGTTCAGGTCATAGGTGATGGTGCCGCGCCCCGGGTCGACCTCGTAGGCTTCGGCGGGCAGTTCGATCGGCTCGCCAAGCTTGCCTTCGTCGTTGGCGGTGAGGAACGTCACCGGGGCATCGCCGCCGCCGCGGTCCTCGCCCAGCAGGTCGTCGTTGAAGGTGTAGGGGTGATCGAACTCAACGTGCGCCGCACTGGCGTCATCCACCGACTGGTTGATGGTGACGCTTTTCTTCAGTTGGTCTTCGGACAGGGTGGCGTCCTTGAGCCAATCCGCGGCCTGGTCGTCATACACGGTGACGGGCATCGGCAACGGCTGTACGGTTTTTTCCAGGCTGTTCTTGTCGAAGCGCCGTACGGGCAGGTCCAGGTCCTTGCGGGTCACCGTGGCCTGGGAAAAGTCGAGTACGCTGACTTGCACATTGTCGATCAGGCCATTGAAGTACACCTTGGTGTAGTGGCTGTTCTGCTTGAGCTCGAAGGCTTTCTGCTCGTCTTCCAGCTGTTTCTCGAAGGCGTCGGACCAGGCCTTCTGCTTCTGCATTTCGGCCAGTTGCTTCTCGTAGAACGCCAGTTGCGCGGCGTTTTCGTTGATCGAGCCCGAGCGCGAGAGAAATTGCCCGGTGGTGTCACGAGCCTGCACCAGCAACGGGTTCGGCGATTCGTCCGCGACTTCCGGCGCCAGCGGGGCGCTGTTGGTCAGTTCGATCTCGGCGTAGTTCTTTTCCAGGGCCAGCAGGGTGACGGTGACGTTTTCTTCGGTGCGCTTGCGGCCCACGTCCTTTTTCGACAAGTCGAAGGTGAAGACTTTACGCGGGGCAATCACTTCCACCTTGCCCTTGAGGGTGACGGGCTGCGGCTGGCTTTTGTTCTCCGTCTCGACGCCTTCGACGAACGGGTAGGTCACCGTCAGGTCATCGGGGTTGGTCAGGTTGGAACTGGTGGGGCTCAACTGGATGCCCGGATCGGTTTCCGACCATTCCGGCTGGAACGGGATGACCTTGTTGTTGCTCAGGGTCACCGACTGCCATTCCAGGCCGTGTGGGAAGGGGAACTGGTCGGGCATGTTGAAGTTGAACGGGAAGATCGGCTGCAGGTCCGTCAGGTAGTCCGAATGGGACGCCTTGCGCAGGACAAACAGGCCATTGATGTAGGTATCGACCAGGGCCTGCGGCGTAGGGTAATGCTTGAGCAGCGCCAGGGCGTCTTCGCTGTACTCGGCCTCGATGGGCTTGGTGGCGAGCTTGGCGCGCGCCCGTTCCAGCAACAGCAGCGAGCCTCCGAGCTCGGACACGGCGTCCTTGAGCTTGGGGTCCTGGATGGCGTCCAGGGATTGTTCGAACTTGGCGGTTTTCTCTTCGAGACTGGCTTGCTTGTGTTCATCGCTTGGGGAACAACCGCTGCCCATCAGCAACGCCGCACACAGGCCAAGGCTGGCCAAAGGGGATCGCACATCCATTATCTGAGTTTTCCTGTCCGACATCATCGAGCCGAGTTGATGAGCTCGACACTAGCAGAAAAATTCCTTAACAGATGCCGTACAGATCAGTTTTCTCGACGGTTTCTGGGGTTTGGGTGCGGCTGGTATACTCGCCGCCATTTTTAGCCAAGCTGTGTGAGATTCAATGGAACGCTTTATCGAAAATGCAATGTATGCCTCACGCTGGCTGTTGGCGCCGATCTATTTCGGGCTGTCCCTGGGGCTGCTGGCGCTGGGCCTGAAGTTCTTCCAGGAAGTGTTTCATGTGATTCCCATCGTGTTCACCATGAGCGAGTCGGATGTGATCCTGGTGCTGCTGTCGTTGATCGACATGGCCCTGGTGGGCGGCCTGCTGGTGATGGTGATGATCAGCGGCTACGAGAACTTCGTCTCCCAGCTGGACATCGACGAAAGCAAGGAGAAGCTCAACTGGCTGGGGACCATGGACTCCTCGTCGCTGAAGATGAAGGTCGCGGCGTCCATCGTGGCGATTTCGTCGATCCATCTGCTGCGGGTGTTCATGGACGCCAAGAACGTCGATCCCGAGCACCTGAAATGGTACGTGATCATTCACATGACCTTCGTGGTGTCGGCGTTTGCCATGGGCTACCTGGACAAGGTTACCAAGCATTAATCAGCCCCTGGCGCTCTCCTGCGCGGGGCTCATCAAGGGCGTGGCTTGTGTGCTAGTCTGCTCGCCCTTTTAGTTTGGACGGCACCTGTGTCGTCCTACAGCGGAGCCTTTCCATGTCCGAAGTTAATCTGTCCACCGACGAAACCCGCGTGAGCTACGGCATTGGCCGTCAGTTGGGCGACCAGCTGCGCGACAACCCGCCACCGGGCGTGAGCCTGGACGCGATCCTGGCTGGCCTGACCGACGCTTTTGCCGGCAAGCCTAGCCGTGTGGACCAGGAGCAAATGGCCGCCAGCTTCAAGGTCATCCGCGAAATCATGCAAGCCGAAGCCGCTGCAAAGGCTGAAGCTGCTGCTGGCGAAGGCCTGGCTTTCCTGGCTGAAAACGCCAAGCGTGACGGCATCACCACCCTGGCTTCCGGCCTGCAATTTGAAGTGCTGACTGCAGGTAGCGGCGCCAAGCCGACCCGTGAAGACCAGGTGCGGACTCACTACCACGGCACCCTGATCGACGGCACTGTGTTCGACAGCTCCTACGAGCGCGGCCAGCCTGCGGAATTCCCGGTTGGCGGCGTGATCGCCGGCTGGACCGAAGCCCTGCAACTGATGAATGCCGGCAGCAAATGGCGCCTGTACGTGCCGAGCGAACTGGCTTACGGCGCTCAAGGCGTTGGCAGCATCCCGCCGCACAGCGTTCTGGTATTTGACGTCGAGCTGCTCGACGTTCTGTAAGACCTTACCTGCAGGAGCGAGCCTGCTCGCTCCTGCAGTGTTTTGCGCGGTTGCTCATGGATGAAACTTGCCATTGAGATCCGTCACCGGGCGCAACGCTCGGGCATAGCAGAACAGAAACAGATTTCTCACCACTTCCTTCAGCACCCCGGGCTCACTGGAACTCAGGCCATTGACGTCCAGGTCGCCCTGATCCTGCAGTTCGCTTAACGCCTCTTCTTCCAGCACCGCGCAGACTTCCCCGGTTTCCCGATGGAGGATTCGCAGGTAAGGGTGTGGACGGTCCAGCCAGGCATCGATCAAATAAGTCATGGGAAGTATCTCCTTGATGGGTTTCAATGAGAATAATTCTTATTCGTAGAATAGCAAGTCCCTATTGGCCATTTCCGGACTTTTCTGTGTGGATATTGTTTTTGATCAAAAGGCCTGGCCTTTTGCCGCCAGTGCGGAAGTGACGCGGGGAGGGTGAAGCGCCATCCCGTGCAGGGCACGGGATGGAGGCAGCATAGTCAGACCTTGCGGACGAACTCGGACTTGAGTTTCATCGGGCCGATACCGTCGATCTTGCAGTCGATATCGTGGTCGCCATCGCACAGGCGGATGTTCTTGACCTTGGTGCCGACCTTGACCACCAGGGACGTGCCCTTGACCTTGAGGTCCTTGATCACGGTGATGGTGTCGCCGTCCTGCAGGACGTTGCCCACAGAGTCTTTCTTCACGGATTCATCGCTGGCCGCCTCGGCTTCGCCGCCGACGGCCCACTCATGGGCGCATTCCGGGCAAATCAGCTGGGCGCCATCTTCGTAGGTGTATTCGGAATTGCATTTCGGGCAGGGTGGCAACGTGCTCACTAAAGCTCCTTTGGTTTCAGGATGGCTAAAAAGCGCACATTGTATAGGGTTTTAGCCGGGCAGGGGGCAGCAACGCCAGAGAACGCTGCGGGAGCTGGCTTGCCTGCGATGCAGGCACCTCGGTTTGTCTGTTACACCGCGGTGATGCAATCGCAGGCAAGCCAGCTCCTACATGGAGCAGAGCAGAATCAGTGAGTACGGGCGACCGCGAACTCACTCAGCTCAACCAGGGCGTCCCGGTATTCGCTGGCTGGAAGGGCTTCCAGGCATTGGATCGCGCGAGCCACGTAGTCACGGGCCAGTTGCGCGGTGTATTCGAGGGAACCCGAGGCTTCCACGGCTTCGCGGATGCTTTCCAGGTCTTCGATCCCGCCTTTCTGGATCGCCTTGCGCACCAGGGCGGCCTGTTCCGGCGTGCCTTCGCGCATGGTGTAGATCAGTGGCAAGGTCGGCTTGCCCTCGGCCAGGTCGTCACCGACGTTCTTGCCCAGGGTTTCGGCGTCGCCGCGATAGTCCAGCAGGTCGTCCACGAGCTGGAAGGCCACGCCCAGGTGATCGCCGAACGTACGCAGGGCTTCGCTCTGCTCGGGCGTCGCTTCGCACAGGGCGGCGGCGCTGTGGGTCGAGGCTTCGAAGAGCATCGCGGTTTTGCCGCGAATCACTTCCATGTAGGTTTCTTCGGTGGTGCTGGCGTCGCGAACCTTCGACAGCTGCAACACTTCGCCTTCGGCGATGATGCGCGTGGCCTGTGAAAGAATCTTCATCACCGGCATCGAGCCCAGCTCGACCATCATTTCGAACGAGCGCGAGTACAGGAAGTCGCCCACCAGCACGCTCGGCGCATTGCCCCACATCGCGTTGGCCGTCTCGCGACCACGGCGCATGCCGGACATGTCGACCACGTCGTCGTGCAGCAGGGTGGCGGTGTGCAGGAACTCGATGGTCGCGGCCAGCAGGCGCAGGTCATCGCCTTCGCGGCCCAGGGCCTTGCCACACAGCAACACTAATAAAGGACGCAGGCGTTTACCGCCGGCCGACGTAATGTAGTCGCCAATTTTGGAGACCAGCGGCACTTTAGAAGTCAGCTGCTTCTTGATGATGCCGTCGACGGCGCTAAAATCGTCCGCCACCGCGCGGTAGAAAGCTTGGGGTTGCATCAGCGACAGTCGCTCCAGAAGGGTTGCGCGGCATGCTAGGACCCGCGTCCCGTAGTGTCAAGGCGCGATAGACGGCTACTTGCAACACCTCCATAGCTTGCGTACAATCGCGCACCCTGAACTTCCTGGGCAGCACCTGCCTTACGCAATTGCATTCGGGACGTCCATCCCATGCAGCCATGCCAGCCAATACCTCTTCTTATAAAGCGCTGGGTGAGCAGGATTATCGGAGAAATACCATGTCGTACGCAGTAATTGTTACTGGTGGCAAGCAATACAAGGTCGCCCCAGGTGAATACCTGAAGATCGAGAAGCTGGAAATCGCTACTGGCGAATCCGTTACTTTTGATCGCGTTCTGTTGGTCGCCAATGGCGATGACGTGAACATCGGCGCTCCAGTTGTTGCAGGCGCTACCGTTGTGGCTGAAGTGATCTCCCAAGGTCGTCACGATAAAGTCCGCATCATCAAGTTCCGTCGTCGTAAGCACCACATGAAGCGTATGGGCCACCGCCAGTGGTACACCGAGATCAAAATCACCGGTATTCAGGCTTAATTTCAGCCTAATTCCTCACTAGGAGAATTGACTCATGGCACACAAAAAAGCTGGTGGTAGTACCCGTAACGGTCGCGACTCAGAAGCCAAACGCCTTGGCGTGAAGATGTATGGCGGCCAGGTTATCATTCCGGGCAACATCATCGTGCGTCAGCGCGGCACCCAATTCCACGCCGGTTACGGTGTTGGCATGGGTAAAGATCACACTCTGTTCGCTAAAATCGACGGCGTGATCAAGTTTGAAGTAAAAGGCGCTTTCAACCGCCGTTACGTGAGCATTGTCCCGAAGACTGAAGTCGTCGCGGCATAATTACGTAGTTGCTGGAAAAGCCCTGTCTCGCGACGGGGCTTTTTCGTTTGTGGGGTGAGTCTCTTGCAAAGCTGTTTGTGATGGGCGAAAGCAGTGGGTTTGCGGTCGTTGCTTGAGGTCGCTGCGCTCATTTTTGCAAGAGTCTTATGTCTTGGTTTCTTAAGCTCGTCCGTGTGGCGAGAGGCGTTTTGTTATGAAGTTTGTTGATGAAGTTTCGATCCGAGTAAAAGCTGGCGACGGCGGTAACGGTTGCATGAGTTTCCGTCGGGAAAAATTCATCGAAAACGGTGGTCCTAACGGCGGTGATGGCGGTGATGGCGGCTCGGTCTACATGATCGCCGACGAAAACCTCAACACCCTGGTGGACTACCGTTACACCCGGCACTTTGATGCCGAGCGTGGCTCCAACGGCGGCAGCACTGACTGCACCGGTAAAAAAGGCGAAGAACTGGTACTGCGGGTTCCGGTCGGCACCACCGTTATCGACTCCGCAACCCAGGAAGTCATTGGTGACCTGACCAAAGCCGGTCAGCGCCTGCTGGTGGCTCATGGCGGCTGGCACGGTCTGGGTAACACCCGTTTTAAGTCCAGTACCAACCGTGCGCCACGCCAGACCACGCCGGGCAAGCCAGGCGAGCAGCGTGACCTCAAGCTGGAAATGAAGGTGCTGGCTGACGTGGGCCTGCTGGGCTTGCCGAACGCCGGCAAAAGTACGTTCATTCGCTCGGTGTCTGCTGCCAAGCCGAAAGTCGCCGATTACCCGTTCACTACCCTGGTGCCGAACCTGGGTGTGGTCAGCGTTGACCGCTGGAAAAGCTTCGTGGTTGCGGACATTCCGGGCCTGATCGAAGGCGCTTCCGACGGCGCAGGCCTGGGGATCCGTTTCCTCAAGCACTTGTCCCGCACCCGTTTGCTGCTGCACCTCGTCGACATGGCGCCGCTGGATGACACCAGTGCACCGGACGCTGCTGAAGTGATCGTCAGCGAGCTGACCAAGTTCAGCCCGTCCCTGGCTGAGCGTGATCGCTGGTTGGTGCTGAACAAGTGCGACCAGATCCTCGAGGAAGAGCACGAAGAGCGCGTCAAGGAGATCGTTGATCGCCTGGAATGGACCGGTCCGGTCTACGTGATCTCGGCCATTGCCAAAGAAGGCACTGAGCGCCTGACTCGCGACATCATGCGTTACCTCGAAGACCGTGCCGATCGCCTGGCCGCCGACCCTGTCTACAAGGCCGAGCTGGCTGAACTGGATCAGCGCATCGAAGACGAGGCTCGTGCCCAGTTGCAGGCGCTGGATGATCAGCGTGCCCTGCGTCGCAGTGGCGTCAAGTCGGTCCATGATATCGGTGACGATGATTGGGACGAGGAAGACGTGGATGATGAAGATGGTCCGGAAATCATTTACGTGCGCGACTGATTCGTTGCAGTAAACTTAAGCGCCGCTCAATCGAGCGGCGTTTTGGTATCTGGAAATCGGTAGTCACGAATAACGTTATGGGCGGCGCTGGGTCGCGCGGCCCTCTATCTAAGGTTGAAGATGATGCGGAGCAAGGTGACAGGTGCGCAGCGTTGGGTCGTTAAGATCGGTAGCGCGCTGCTGACGGCGGATGGCAAGGGGCTGGATCGTGCGGCCATGAGTGTCTGGGTGGACCAGATGGTGGCCTTGCATGAGGCCGGCGTCGAGTTGGTGTTGGTGTCGTCCGGGGCGGTTGCCGCCGGCATGAGCCGCCTCGGCTGGACCGCGCGACCCAGCGCGATGCATGAGCTGCAGGCTGCCGCCGCCATTGGTCAGATGGGCCTGGTACAGGCCTGGGAGTCCAGCTTTGCCGAGCACGGGCGCCACACGGCGCAGATTCTGCTGACCCATGACGACTTGTCCGACCGCAAGCGCTACCTGAATGCCCGCAGCACCCTGCGCGCCCTGGTTGAACTCAAGGTGATCCCGGTGATCAACGAGAATGACACCGTGGTGACCGACGAGATTCGCTTCGGTGACAACGACACCCTGGCAGCGCTGGTGGCCAACCTGGTTGAGGCTGATTTGCTGGTGATCCTCACGGATCGCGACGGCATGTTCGACGCTGACCCGCGCAATAACCCTGAGGCCCAGCTGATTTACGAAGCGCGTGCCGATGATCCGGCGCTGGATGCGGTGGCTGGCAGTGTCGGCGGTGCCCTGGGGCGTGGCGGCATGCAGACCAAGCTGCGTGCGGCACGGCTGGCGGCGCGTTCCGGCGCGCATACCATCATCGTTGGCGGTCGGATTGAGCGGGTGCTGGATCGTCTCAAGGCGGGCGAGCGCATCGGTACGCTGCTGTCGCCTGAGCGCGGAATGCTGGCGGCGCGCAAGCAGTGGCTGGCGGGGCATCTTCAGACGCGCGGTACCCTGGTGTTGGATGCTGGTGCGGTTTCAGCGTTGTCCCAAGGCAACAAAAGCTTGTTGCCGGTGGGTGTAAAACTGGTCCAGGGCAGCTTCCGCCGTGGCGAAATGGTGGTGTGTGTGGCGCCGGATGGTCGTGAGATTGCCCGTGGCCTTGCCAACTACAGCGCCCTTGAGGCGCAGAAAATCATCGGGCAGTCGTCTGAGGCGATTGTCGGTCTGTTGGGTTACATGGCTGAGCCGGAGCTGGTTCACCGGGATAACCTGATTCTGGTTTAAGTAAAAAGGAAGTCTCGATGCGCGTAATGAAGGGATTGCTCGGTTTGCTGCTGGCGATGCCGTTGCTGGCGTCGGCCGAAGAGATTGGCCAGGTGTCGACGGTGTTCAAGTTTGTCGGCCCCAATGACCGGATCGTGGTCGAGGCCTTTGATGACCCGAAGGTGGATGGCGTGACCTGCTACCTGTCTCGCGCCAAGACGGGCGGGGTAAAGGGTGGGTTGGGTCTGGCGGAGGATCGCGCCGAGGCGTCGATTGCCTGTCGCCAGGTAGGTGCGATTCGCTTCAAGGGCGAGCTGAAGGATGGGGATGAGGTGTTCAAGGAGCGCACGTCCCTGGTCTTCAAGACCATGCAGGTGGTGCGTTTCCTCGACAAGAAGCGCAATACCCTGGTGTATCTGGTCTACAGCGACCGCTTGATCGAAGGCAGCCCGCAGAATGCGGTGACGGCGATTCCGATCCTGCCGTGGCCCACAGCGCAATAAATCTGA
Source organism: Pseudomonas sp. C6002 (assembly GCF_013385805.1). Lineage (NCBI taxonomy): Bacteria > Pseudomonadati > Pseudomonadota > Gammaproteobacteria > Pseudomonadales > Pseudomonadaceae > Pseudomonas > Pseudomonas sp. C6002. Next base: position 40,053 of record NZ_JACAPH010000017.1, read on the forward strand.
AGCAGAGCCGGCATGCCGGCTCTTTTTTTGGCTTTCCCAAATCGCAGGCAATAAAAAACCGACCCTGGGGTCGGTTTTTTAACAAGCTTATCGCTTAGGCTGCAGCAGCAAGGTTCAGAGCCTTGATGTGGCCATTCAGACGACCTTTATGGCGAGCAGCTTTGTTCTTGTGGATGATGCCTTTATCGGCCATACGGTCGATAACTGGCACAGCCAGAACGTAAGCAGCTTGAGCTTTTTCAGCGTCTTTTGCGTCAATGGCTTTAACTACATTCTTGATGTAGGTACGAACCATGGAACGCAGGCTGGCGTTGTGGCTGCGACGCTTCTCAGCCTGTTTTGCACGTTTTTTGGCGGAAGGTGTGTTGGCCACCGTCGAGCTCCTCGAAAGACTTTTTAGGAAATAGCAAACAAAATAGGCCGCGAATCATGCCGATGAGTTGAAGTCTTGTCAAGGGCGTGTGATGCGAACTGCTGAGTGGTCGATCTTAAGAGGCGGGTGATTTATTTCCGGCGCTTGACCTGTAAACTCGCGAGCTTTGGCTCTGTGCTTGTTGCAGGCGCGGAGTATCGCATATGTGGGCCGTTTGTTCGCCTGCTCTTTATCTATAGGCAAAAACTCTTTCAATGAATCTGCTCAAATCGTTGGCCGCTGTCAGCTCTATCACTATGATTTCCCGGGTTCTGGGGTTTGTGCGTGACACGCTGCTGGCGCGTATTTTTGGCGCCAGCATGGCCACGGATGCCTTCTTTATTGCCTTTAAACTGCCCAACCTGCTGCGGCGGATCTTCGCCGAGGGGGCTTTTTCCCAGGCATTCGTGCCGATTCTGGCGGAGTACAAGGCCCAGCAAGGCGAGGAGGCGACCCGCACCTTCATTGCCTATGTTTCGGGTTTGCTGACGTTGGTGCTGACGCTGGTGACGATCGCCGGGATGCTCGCCGCGCCCTGGGTGATCTGGGCCACGGCCCCCGGTTTTGCCAATACACCGGAAAAATTCGCCCTGACCACTGATCTGTTGCGGGTGACCTTTCCTTATATATTGCTGATTTCCCTGTCGTCCCTGGCCGGGGCGATCCTCAATACCTGGAACCGTTTCTCGGTGCCGGCCTTCGTGCCGACCCTGCTTAACGTCAGCATGATTATTTTTGCGCTGTTCCTGACACCGTATTTCGATCCGCCTGTGATGGCCCTCGGCTGGGCGGTCCTGGCTGGTGGCCTGGCACAACTGCTGTACCAGCTGCCGCACCTGAAGAAAATCGGCATGCTCGTGCTGCCGCGTTTGAATCTCAAGGACACCGGCGTCTGGCGGGTGATGCGCAACATGCTGCCGGCAATCCTCGGGGTTTCCGTCAGCCAGATTTCCCTGATCATCAACACCGCCTTCGCCTCGCTGCTGGTCTCGGGTTCGGTGTCGTGGATGTACTACGCCGACCGTCTGATGGAATTGCCGTCCGGCGTGCTCGGCGTGGCACTCGGCACCATCCTGCTGCCAACGCTGTCGCGTACCTATGCCAGCAAAGACCGCCACGAATATTCGCGGATTCTCGATTGGGGCCTGCGCCTGTGCTTCGTGCTGGTGCTGCCGTGTGCCGTGGCCCTGGGGTTGCTCGCCGAGCCGCTGACCGTCGCACTGTTCCAGTACGGCCAGTTCACTGCGTTTGACGCCTCGATGACCCAGCGTGCGCTGATCGCTTATTCCGTCGGCCTGCTGGGCATTATCGTGATCAAGGTGCTGGCCCCCGGCTTTTATGCTCAACAAAACATCCGTACCCCGGTAAAGATCGCGATCTTCACCCTGGTGGTTACCCAACTGCTCAACCTGGCGTTCATCGGTCCGCTGAAGCATGCCGGGCTGGCGCTGGCGATCAGTGTGGGGGCCTGCATCAACGCCGGGCTGCTGTTTTATCAGCTGCGTAAACAGAAAATGTTCCAGCCTCAGGCGGGCTGGGGCTCGTTTGCGCTCAAGTTGGTGGTGGCGGTGGGGACGATGGCCGCGGTACTGCTGGGCCTGATGCACTTCATGCCGGCCTGGGAGCAGGGCCATATGCTCGAGCGCTTCATGCGCCTGGGAGCGTTGGTGGCGGCTGGTGTGCTGGTGTACTTCGGCATGTTGCTGCTGATGGGCTTCCGCTTGCGGGATTTCAATCGCAAGTCACTGAGCTAGAGACTTTTCGTCGATAAGACGGTTGTTTTATCGATTCGCGCAAATGGCCTGCGCTGTTGCCTGTCGTCCGGGGCCGGGTGTGGTTATAATCGACCACTTTATGAGCAAGAAGCGCGTTATGCAGCTGGTTCGAGGTCTCCACAACCTGCGCCCCCAGCATCGGGGCTGCGTCGCCACTATTGGCAACTTTGACGGTGTTCACCGTGGCCACCAGGCTATCCTGGCCCGCCTGCGTGAGCGTGCGGTTGAGTTGGGCGTGCCCAGCTGCGTGGTGATTTTTGAACCACAGCCGCGCGAATTCTTTACCCCGCAGACGGCGCCGGCGCGTCTGGCCCGCCTGCGGGACAAGCTGCAACTGCTGGCTGAAGAAGGTGTGGACCGCGTCCTCTGCCTGGCTTTCAACCAGCGCTTGCGCAGCCTCAGCGCCGCCGAGTTCGTCGACCGTATCCTGGTGGACGGCCTCGGCGTGCAGCATCTGGAGGTCGGCGACGACTTCCGTTTCGGTTGCGACCGGGTAGGGGATTTCGATTTCCTGCAGCAGGCCGGCGTCACCCAGGGTTTTACCGTCGAAGCCGCGCAAACCGTCGAACTGGACGGCCTGCGCGTGAGCAGTACCCAGGTGCGTAACGCCCTGGCCGCTGCCGACTTCGCCTTGGCCGAGCGTTTGCTCGGTCGCCCGTTCCGGATTGCCGGGCGGGTGCTGCACGGCCAGAAGCTGGCGCGCCAACTGGGCACGCCAACCGCCAACGTGCAGCTCAAGCGCCGTCGTGTGCCACTGACCGGGGTTTACCTGGTGAGTGTCGACATCGACGGCCAATCGTGGCCCGGAGTCGCCAACATAGGCGTCAGGCCCACGGTTGCAGGTGATGGCAAAGCCCACCTGGAAGTTCACCTTTTGGATTTTGCCGGTGATTTGTATGACCGGCGTTTGACGGTGGCTTTCCACCAAAAGCTGCGTGAAGAGCAGCGTTTCGCCTCCCTGGAGGCGTTGAAAACGGCGATCAATGCGGATGTCGCCGCCGCCCGTGCACTAGCCGCACCTAGCGCCCATCGCTAATGAAGAGCCTTAAATGACCGACTATAAAGCCACGCTAAACCTTCCGGACACCGCCTTCCCAATGAAGGCCGGCCTGCCACAGCGCGAACCGCAGATCCTGCAGCGCTGGGACAGTATTGGCCTGTACGGAAAGTTGCGCGAGATTGGCAAGGATCGTCCGAAATTCGTCCTGCACGACGGCCCTCCTTATGCCAACGGCACGATTCACATCGGTCATGCGCTGAACAAGATTCTCAAGGACATGATCATCCGCTCGAAAACCCTTTCGGGTTTCGACGCGCCTTATGTCCCGGGCTGGGACTGCCACGGGCTGCCGATCGAACACAAGGTCGAAGTGACCTACGGCAAGAACCTGGGCGCGGATAAAACCCGCGAACTGTGCCGTGCCTACGCCACCGAGCAGATCGAAGGGCAGAAGTCCGAATTCATCCGCCTGGGGGTGTTGGGCGACTGGGCCAACCCGTACAAGACCATGAACTTCAAGAACGAGGCCGGTGAAATCCGCGCCTTGGCCGAAATCGTCAAGGGCGGTTTCGTGTTCAAGGGCCTCAAGCCCGTGAACTGGTGCTTCGATTGCGGCTCGGCCCTGGCTGAAGCCGAAGTCGAGTACGAAGACAAGAAGTCCTCGACCATCGACGTGGCCTTCCCGATCGCCGACGAAGCCAAACTGGCGCAAGCCTTCGGCCTGGCGAGCCTGGCCAAGCCAGCCTCCATCGTGATCTGGACCACCACCCCGTGGACCATCCCGGCCAACCAGGCGCTGAACGTGCACCCGGAATTCACCTACGCCCTGGTGGACGTCGGTGACAAACTGCTGGTGCTGGCTGAAGAGCTGGTGGAGGCGTGCCTGGCCCGCTACAACCTGCAAGGCTCGGTGATCGCGACCACTACCGGGTCCGCGCTGGAACTGATCAACTTCCGTCACCCGTTCTACGACCGCCTGTCGCCAATCTACCTGGCCGAGTACGTTGAACTGGGCGCCGGCACCGGCGTGGTTCACTGCTCGCCTGCCTATGGCGTTGACGACTTCGTGATCTGCAAGCAGTACGGCCTGGTCAACGACGACATCATCAATCCCGTGCAAAGCAACGGCGTGTACGTGCCGTCCCTGGAATTCTTCGGTGGCCAGTTCATCTTCAAGGCCAACCCGGCGATCGTCGACAAGCTGGCGGAAGTCGGTGCGCTGCTGCACACCGAAACCATCACCCACAGCTACATGCATTGCTGGCGTCACAAGACCCCGCTGATCTACCGCGCCACTGCGCAGTGGTTTATCGGCATGGACAAGGAGCCTATCCGCGGCGAAACCCTGCGCAAGCGTGCGATCAAGGCGATCGAAGACACCAAGTTCGTTCCGGCCTGGGGCCAGGCGCGCCTGCACTCGATGATCGCCAACCGTCCGGACTGGTGCATCTCCCGCCAGCGCAACTGGGGCGTGCCGATTCCGTTCTTCCTGAACAAGGAAAGCGGCGAGTTGCACCCACGTACCGTCGAGCTGATGGAAGAGGTTGCCCAGCGCGTTGAACAAGAGGGCATCGAAGCCTGGTTCAAGCTGGACGCCGCCGAGTTGCTGGGCGACGAAGCGCCGCTGTACGACAAGATCAGCGACACCCTCGACGTCTGGTTCGACTCGGGTACCACCCACTGGCACGTACTGCGCGGCTCGCACCCGATGGGCCACGAGACCGGCCCGCGTGCCGACCTGTACCTGGAAGGTTCGGACCAACACCGTGGCTGGTTCCACTCCTCGTTGCTGACCGGTTGCGCGATCGACGATCACGCCCCGTACCGCGAGCTGCTGACCCACGGTTTCACCGTCGACGAGAACGGTCGCAAGATGTCCAAGTCCCTGGGCAACGTGATCGCGCCGCAAAAGGTCAACGACACCCTGGGCGCCGACATCATGCGCCTGTGGGTTGCCTCTACCGATTACTCGGGCGAGATGGCCGTTTCCGAGCAGATCCTGCAGCGCAGCGCCGATGCCTACCGCCGGATCCGTAATACCGCACGCTTCATGCTGTCGAACCTGACCGGTTTCAACCCGGCCACCGACATCCTGCCGGCCGAGGAAATGCTCGCCCTGGACCGTTGGGCCGTGGACCGTACCCTGTTGCTGCAGCGCGAGCTGCAAGAGCACTACGGCGAATACCGCTTCTGGAACGTCTACTCGAAGATCCACAACTTCTGCGTGCAGGAGCTGGGTGGTTTCTACCTCGACATCATCAAGGACCGCCAGTACACCACCGGCGCCAACAGCAAGGCCCGCCGTTCGGCGCAGACCGCGCTGTACCATATCTCTGAAGCGCTGGTGCGCTGGATCGCCCCGATCCTGGCATTCACCGCCGACGAACTGTGGGAATACCTGCCGGGCGAGCGTAACGAGTCCGTGATGCTCAACACCTGGTACGAAGGCCTGACCGAATTGCCGGCCGACTTCGAGCTGGGCCGCGAGTACTGGGAAGGCGTAATGGCCGTCAAGGTTGCCGTGAACAAGGAACTGGAAGTGCAGCGCGCGGCGAAGGCCGTTGGCGGCAACCTGCAGGCCGAGGTCACGCTGTTTGCCGAGGAAGGCCTGACCGCTGACCTGGCCAAGCTGAGCAACGAACTGCGCTTCGTCCTGATCACCTCGACCGCCAGCCTGGCGCCGTTTGCCCAGGCGCCTGCAGATGCCGTTGCGACCGAAGTCCCGGGTCTCAAGCTCAAGGTGGTCAAGTCCTCCTTCGCCAAGTGCGCCCGTTGCTGGCACTGCCGTGAAGATGTCGGCGTGAACCCCGAGCAACCGGAAATCTGCGGTCGTTGCGTCGACAACATCTCTGGCGCTGGCGAGGTTCGTCACTATGCCTGAAGCCAGTCGTTTTGGACGCCTGGGCTTGCTCGTGTTGAGCGTGCTGGTGCTGGTCATTGACCAGCTCAGCAAGGCTCACTTCGAAGGCGCCCTGGAGATGTACCAGCAGATCGTGGTGATTCCCGACTACTTCAGCTGGACCCTGGCCTACAACACCGGCGCTGCGTTCAGCTTCCTGGCTGACAGCTCCGGCTGGCAGCGCTGGCTGTTTGCCCTGATCGCCGTGGTGGTCAGTGCCGTGCTGGTAGTCTGGCTCAAGCGCCTGGGGCGTAACGACACCTGGCTGGCCGTTGCGTTGGCGCTGGTGCTGGGTGGCGCATTGGGCAACCTCTACGACCGCATTGCCCTGGGCCATGTGATCGACTTTATTCTGGTGCATTGGCAGAACCGCTGGTACTTCCCGGCGTTCAACTTTGCCGACAGCGCCATCACCGTCGGTGCAATCATGCTGGCGTTGGATATGTTCAAAAGCAAGAAAACCGGAGAGACCGTTCATGACTGAACAGGTATTGGCTGAGCAACGCATTGGCCAGAACACGGAAGTCACCTTGCATTTCGCATTGCGCCTGGAGAATGGCGACACGGTCGACAGCACGTTCGACAAGGCCCCGGCGACCTTCAAGGTCGGCGACGGCAACCTGCTGCCGGGTTTCGAAGCGGCACTGTTCGGTTTCAAGGCCGGCGACAAGCGCAACCTGCAGATCCTGCCGGAAAACGCCTTTGGCCAGCCCAACCCGCAAAACGTGCAGATCATCCCGCGTTCGCAGTTCCAGGACATGGAGTTGTCGGAAGGCTTGCTGGTGATCTTCAACGATGCGGCGAATACCGAGCTGCCGGGTGTGGTGAAAGCCTTTGATGACGCGCAAGTGACCATCGACTTCAACCACCCGTTGGCCGGGAAAACCTTGACCTTTGATGTTGAAATCATCGACGTTAAAGCGCTGTAACTAACGAAATCGGCCTACTGCAGGGGCGAGCTTGTTGGGGCTGCTTCGCAGCCCAGCGGGAGCAAGCGCCCTCGCCACACAAGCTCGATCCTACAGGGCAAGACACGAGGCACAGCATGCAAATCAAACTCGCCAACCCCCGTGGCTTCTGCGCCGGCGTGGACCGGGCGATTGAAATCGTCAACCGCGCCCTGGAAGTTTTCGGGCCGCCGATTTACGTGCGCCATGAAGTCGTCCACAACAAGTTTGTGGTCGAAGACCTGCGCAGCCGCGGGGCCATCTTCGTTGAAGAACTGGACCAGGTGCCGGACGACGTTATCGTCATCTTCAGCGCTCACGGCGTTTCCCAGGCGGTACGCACCGAAGCAGCAGGCCGTGGCCTGAAAGTGTTCGACGCCACCTGCCCGCTGGTGACCAAGGTGCACATCGAGGTCGCGCGCTACAGCCGTGATGGTCGTGAATGCATCCTGATCGGCCACGCCGGCCACCCGGAAGTCGAAGGCACCATGGGCCAGTACGATGGCAGCAATGGTGGTGCGATCTACCTGGTGGAAGACGAAAAAGACGTCGCTGCATTGCAGGTGCACAACCCTGAAAAGCTGGCTTTCGTTACCCAGACCACCTTGTCCATGGACGACACCAGCCGCGTCATCGATGCCTTGCGCTCGCGCTTCCCGGCCATCGGCGGTCCACGCAAGGATGACATCTGCTACGCCACCCAGAACCGCCAGGATGCGGTCAAGCAATTGGCCGACGAATGCGATGTTGTGCTGGTGGTGGGGAGCCCCAACAGCTCCAACTCCAACCGCCTGCGCGAACTGGCCGAGCGCATGGCCACCCCGGCCTACCTGATCGATGGTGCCGAAGACATGCAGCGCAGCTGGTTCGACGGTGTCGAACGCATTGGCATCACTGCCGGAGCCTCGGCCCCGGAAGTCCTGGTGCGTGGCGTTATTCAGCAACTGCAGGCCTGGGGCGCCACGGGCGCTGATGAACTGGCTGGCCGTGAAGAGAACATCACTTTCTCCATGCCCAAGGAGCTGCGGGTTCGTTCGCTGCTCTGAGGCCCGGAGTACCGGCATATCCCCGGCACAAAGCCTGCTCGGTCTTGTTACTGCGCAGGCTGATACGCCCGCTGGCGGCCAGCACTATTTGATACAGGCTCAGTTGCTGGTCCGTCGCACACACGTGGACGGTGCCGGCGCTGAATGCCCCTGCTGACAGCAGCGGTTCACCCAGGCTGCTGAAGCGTATCTGGGTTCTCACCGGCGTATTCCCCACAATCGGTATCTGCCCACTGTCCTGGCGCTCCAGCAGCACCGGGTTTTTGTCGTCCAGATGGCCGCGACCGTTCAGGTCCAGTATCACCCTCCAACCCCGGCTCCAGTCATCGTCCAATGCATGGATAACCACCGTGCGATTGCGTGCGATGGCTTCTGTGCGGGCATAACGCAGTCCGCCGGCAAGGGATTCGGCGGCGCTCTGGCGTCGTTGCGACTCGAGCAGCCCCTTGAGGCTCGGCACTGCCAGATTGGCCAGGATGCCGCTCAGGAACAGGCCGAGTATCAGTTCAATCAGCGAGAAACCTCGTTGTTTCATGGGCCGTCCCTCCGTGGACGCGGTGTGCTTTTTCAGTCGGTGCCGGATGGCAGACATAGTTATAGCGCCCAGTCCGGCGGGTCGAATGGTGGCCATTCTGTCCAAAGTATTTCGCTTTGTTCCGGGGGGCAGCGCTCAGGCAATACCGGCGCTAGTCTTGCGTCGCACAGCAGGTTTGCGCTGCTTTCTGATGACCTTCGACATGGATGGCGATGGTAATGAACGCTTTCCCCGTAACGCCCCACCCGCAACCGACCCAGGCCGGAATGACGCTGATCGAGGTCCTGGTATCTGTGCTGATCCTCGCTGTCGGCCTGCTAGGGGCGGCAGTCATTCAGCTCAATGCATTGAAATATACCGACAGTTCCAGGATGACCAGTCAGGCCAGTTTCATTGCCTACGACATGCTCGACCGGATCCGCGCCAATTCGGGTGCTGATTACTCCTGGGGCCAGGGTGAACGCGCGCCCTCCAGCACCTCGGTCGCGAGTGTGCGTGATCTGGACCTGCACGACTTTGAAGCGAATATCGTCGGGTTCGCCGGGGAAAGCGCCAAGGGGTCGGTTGCGGTCAATCAGCGAGAGGTGACCATCAGCATCAGTTGGGACGACTCCCGTGGAGCGAAGGCTCAAGGCACCCGGGAAACGTTCACCCTGACCAGCCGGGTTGCAGTCGACCCGAGGGTGTTGCCATGAGAGGTCCAGTATGCGGTTTCAGCCTGGTGGAGATGCTGCTGGCATTGGCCCTCGGCCTGATGTTGATCCTGGGGGTGACCCAGATTGCACTCAGCTCCCGAACCACTTATGCCAGTCAGAGTGCGGCTTCGCTGTTGCAGGATGATGCACGGTTCGCCCTTGGCAAGCTGATTCAGGAAATACGCCAGGCGGGCATGTTTGGCTGCTTGTCCGCTGCATCAATCAGCAACGCTCCCGCAGGTTTTGATCGTCCCATTGGATGGAGTACCACCGGCAGCTCCCGGTCCCTGACGCTGGTGACCGCCGACGTAGGGCAGGGTGGCAGCAAGCCGGACTGGACGGTGCTTTCCGATTGCACCGGCTCTGCCCACGCCTATGTTGGAAGCCCGCCGGCAGCGACGCCCGGGCAAATCCACTTCCCACTGCGCAAGCTGACCTACACCTTTGAGGGCGGGCAGCTGAAGTTCAGCACGCTGGCGGCCCCGAGCAAAGCGGTGCTGGTGGATAACGTGGGGGCATTCGATATCAGTTTCGGCGTGGCCGACAAGCCTGGCTCAACGGTTGTCAGCCGATATGACCCCAACCCCGGCGATGAGTCGCTCATCCGCAGCGTGCGGATTCTGCTGACACTTCAGGATCCAAATGGGTTGGTGAAAGACCAGGCCTACAGCGTGGTCGCGGCACTACGTAATCGCCTGGAGTAGCGTGCCCATGGGTTATTACCTCTCCCGTTCGAGGCAGGCAGGCATGGTTTTGCTGATCAGCCTGGTATTCCTGCTGTTGTTGGCACTCCTCGGAGTGTCTTCGATGCAGGGAGCAATCTCGCAAGAAAAAATTACCGGCAGCCTTCGGCAGCGCAACCAGTCGTTTCAGCAGGCCGAAAGCGGCCTCAGGCTTGGCGAGTCTTTGGTGCAGGCGTCAGGTTTCGCCCTGCGCCCTTGCCACTCGACGGCTGCGTGCGCGCCACCTGCCGAATCGGTTTCGGTAGTGGGGCCGGGGACGAATCCCGTATCGACTGTGACCTGGATAGGGATGAAAGACGGCGTCTACGGTATTCAAAACCTGGGGCCGGGAACGGGTTTGGCTCAACTCCCGGCAGAGGCCCAGGCCACGGTCTATCGCGTGACATCAGTGGGCGTCAGTGGGCACTCGCGTTCGGTCCTGGAGTCTGTGTATGCCCGTGTGGGCAGCGGGCCCGGCGAGCGTTTCCGACGAATCATGTGGCGACAACTTCAATAGGTGAGCAGCACGATGGGCAAGGATTGCACAGGCTTCACCCTGATCGAATTAATGATCGCCGTGGCGATCGTCGGACTCCTGGCGGGCGTCGCCTATCCCGGGTATCTCAGCCATATGAAAAAGGTCTATCGCGCGGAAATTGCCGGGTTGCTGAGTGAGCAGGCACAGTACCTTGAGCGCTATTACGCGAGGAACGGCACTTTTATTGATGCAACTGGCGTCATCGCCGGCAATGATCGCTATAGAATCACCCCTGCATTGAACCCTCAGGATTTCGTTCTGCTTGCCACGCCGGCAATTGACTCGGTGATGGCGGGCGATCCCTGTGCCGCCTTCAGCCTGAGCAGTACCGGTGCGCGAAGCAATCCGGGAGCCGCGCCTGATATGACGCGCAAGGCGTGCTGGGGGCAATGATGAGGAAGCTGGACGATTGGGCGCCGGGCGTGCCTTTTTCTTTTTATCGGCTGGATCGAACAATGGCTAAGCAACAGCAAGTAGTGGTTGTGGGTGGTGGGGTAATCGGGTTGTTGACGGCGTTCAACCTGGCGACCCAAGGGCAAGCGGTTGTGCTGCTGGATCGTTCGGCGGTCGGTCAGGAGTCTTCCTGGGCCGGCGGCGGCATTGTCTCCCCGCTCTACCCGTGGCGCTACAGCCCGGCCGTGACGGCCCTGGCGCACTGGTCCCAGGATTTTTACCCGCAACTGGCAGAGCGTCTGTTCGCGGCTACTGGCATTGACCCGGAAGTTCACACCACCGGCCTGTATTGGCTGGACCTGGATGATGAAACCGAGGCGCTTGCCTGGGCAGCCCGCGAAGGGCGCCCGCTGAGCAAGGTGGATGTTTCAGCTGCCCATGACGCTGTGCCGGTGCTGGGTGCCGGGTTGTCCCAGGCGATCTATATGGCGGATGTGGCCAATGTGCGTAATCCGCGGTTGGTCAAATCCCTCAAGGCGGCCTTGTTGGCCCTGCCGGGCGTGACGATTCACGAGCAGTGTGCGGTTGATGGGTTTATTCAGCAGGGCGGCAAGGTTGTTGGGGTGAATACGGCGCTCGGGCCGATCCATGGCGATCAGGTAGTGCTGGCCGCCGGCGCCTGGAGCGGTGAGTTGCTGGGCCGCCTGGGGCTTGAGTTGCCCGTGGAGCCGGTCAAGGGGCAGATGATCTTGTACAAGTGTGCGTCGGACTTCTTGTCGTGCATGGTCCTGGCCAAGGGGCGTTATGCGATTCCCCGGCGGGATGGGCACATTCTGATTGGTAGCACGCTGGAGCACGAGGGGTTCGACAAGACGCCCACCGACTCTGCACTGGAAAGCCTGAAAGCCTCTGCCGTCGAGTTGATTCCGGCCCTGGCCGATGCCGAAGTGGTGGGGCATTGGGCCGGTTTGCGGCCCGGCTCGCCGGAGGGCATTCCGTATATTGGCAAGGTGCCAGGTTTCGACGGGCTGTGGCTCAACTGCGGGCATTACCGCAACGGCCTGGTGCTGGCGCCGGCGTCCTGCCAACTGTTTGCCGATTTGTTGCTGGGACATGAGCCGATCATTGATCCGGCCCCGTATGCGCCGGCAGGCCGAATCAACGCTGGATAGGTTTCGGCCCTTGCTCCAGATGCGCCTGGGTGCAATACCATTCCTGGCGCAGGCTCAAGGCTCGATCCTGTGGCAGGTGAAGGCCACAGTGGGCGCAACGAACCATCTGGATCGGGCCCTGTTCGCTGGGCCGCTGCTGTTTGGCGGCCGGGCTTTTGAATTTGCGCCAAAACCATACCGCGGCAGCAATAACGGCGATCCAGAACAGTAGACGAACCATGGTGGGCAGCTTCTCGACAAGGAATCCCGCAGTTTAGCCAAGGACGTGATGGGCGCACAGCGCAATTATGCAGCGCAATAAAAAAGGGAGCTCCGAAGAGCTCCCTTTTTGCATCGCGGCGAACAATCAGTCAAAGATGCCGAAAGTCATGTAGCTGAACCACGAGCGATCTTCGTTATTGCCCAGGGCTTGAGGCCCTTGCTCTTCGATGATGTCGCCGTTTTCGTCACGCGGCTTGAGGTCCGATGGAATCGAATCCTTGGCGTCCTGGTATTGCTTGATGATGTCCTGGTTGGCGCGGGTTTCGCCCGGCGGCAGCGGTGGACGGGACTCGATCAGGCCCAGGGTGTACTTGCTCAACCACGAGCGGTTGTCCGCTTCGGCAACCTGCGGTACGAACTGGCCGTCCTTCAGGCTTGGGTGGTCCGGGTAGTTGAGCTTCAGGGTTTCCAGGCTGGTGGCCGCCAGGGCGTCCAGGTGCAGGCGCTGGTAAGCCTCGGTCATCACGGCCAGGCCGTCACCCACCGATGGGGTTTCCTGGAAGTTTTCCACTACGTAACGGCCACGGTTGGCGGCAGCAACATACGCCTGGCGGGTCAGGTAGTAGTCGGCTACGTGGATCTCGTAGGAAGCCAGCAGGTTGCGCAGATAGATCATGCGCTGCTTGGCGTCCGGCGCGTAGCGGCTGTTCGGGTAGCGGCTGGTCAACTGGGCGAACTCGTTGTAGGAGTCGCGGGCAGCGCCCGGGTCACGCTTGGTCATGTCCAGCGGCAGGAAGCGCGCCAGCAGGCCAACGTCCTGGTCAAACGAGGTCAGGCCCTTGAGGTAGTAGGCGTAGTCCACGTTCGGATGCTGCGGGTGCAGGCGGATAAAACGCTCGGCGGCGGACTTGGCAGCTTCCGGCTCGGCGTTCTTGTAGTTGGCGTAGATCAGCTCGAGCTGGGCCTGGTCGGCGTAACGCCCGAACGGATACCGCGACTCCAGTGCCTTCAGTTTTGCCGTGGCGCTGGTGTAGCTGTGGTTGTTCAGGTCGGTCTGAGCTTGTTGGTACAGCTCGACCTCGCTCAGGTTTTCGTCGACGACTTCCTTTGTTGACGAGCAAGCAGCAGTCATGGCGAGGATGGCGATCAGCAGCAGGTGTTTCACTTGCATGGCGGCTTGCGTCCCTATGACGGCCGCTGTCTTGGGCGGGGCCGTCCTGTTATGATGAGCGCCCCTTGGAAAGCCTCGGGGCAAAAGACGCCGTATTTAACCACAAGCGCGCAGCCGAAACCAAAGGCTGTGCCACGCCTAGTCTGAGCATGTCCGATAAAATTGAACTTCGCGCAGAGGTGCCGTCCGAATTGGGCGGCCAACGCCTCGATCAAGTCGCCGCACAATTATTCGCTGAGCACTCGCGCTCGCGCCTTTCCGCCTGGATCAAAGACGGCCGCCTGACTGTGGATGGAGCGGTTATCCGCCCGCGAGACATAGTCCATGGTGGTGCGATTCTTGAGCTGACTGCCGAGCAGGAAGCCCAGGGAGAATGGATCGCCCAGGACATTGAACTGGACATCGTCTATGAAGACGACGACATCCTGGTGATCAACAAACCTGCCGGCCTGGTGGTTCACCCGGCCGCCGGGCACGCTGATGGCACGCTGCTCAATGCCTTGTTGCACCACGTGCCGGACATCATCAATGTCCCGCGCTGCGGCATCGTGCACCGCCTGGACAAGGACACCACCGGCCTCATGGTGGTAGCCAAGACCATTCAGGCGCAGACGCAGCTGGTCACACAACTGCAGAGCCGCAGCGTCAGCCGGATCTACGAATGCATCGTGATCGGCGTGGTAACCGCCGGTGGCAAAATCAATGCCCCGATCGGCCGCCACGGCCAGCAGCGCCAGCGCATGGCGGTGATGGAAGGCGGCAAGCAAGCCGTCAGCCACTACCGCGTGCTTGAGCGTTTCCGCTCCCACACTCACGTGCGGGTAAAGCTGGAAACCGGTCGTACCCACCAGATTCGGGTGCACATGGCGCACATCAACTTCCCGTTGGTCGGAGATCCGGCCTACGGTGGGCGCTTCCGCATTCCGCCGGCGGCCAGTGCAACCATGGTTGATTCGCTGAAAACCTTCCCGCGCCAGGCGCTGCATGCACGCTTCCTGGAGCTGGATCATCCGACGAGCGGTAAACGGATGAGCTGGGAATCGCCACTCCCAGACGATTTTGTCTGGTTGTTGTCGCTGCTCAAGCAGGATCGCGAGGCGTTTATCGGATGAGTGACTGGCTGATTCCTGACTGGCCCGCGCCGGCCGGGGTGAAAGCCTGCGTTACCACCCGTGCGGGCGGCGTCAGCGTGGCGCCGTTCGACAAGCTAAATCTCGGCGATCATGTCGAGGACAGCCTCGATGCCGTGCTCGAAAATCGCCGTCGTCTCTGCGCTGCCTTCAATATCCAGCCCGCCTGGTTGCGCCAGGTTCACGGCGTGGTTGTAGTTGAGGCGGATCCCGGCCGGACTGCCGAAGCCGATGGCAGTTGGACCAGCACTCCCGGCATCGCCTGCACTTCGATGACGGCTGATTGCCTGCCTGCCTTGTTTTGCAATCGCGCCGGTACCCGCGTCGCGGCAGCCCATGCCGGCTGGCGTGGCCTGGCCGCTGGCGTATTGGAAGCGACCGTTGAAAGCCTGGATACCGAGCCTGCCGACGTATTGGTGTGGCTGGGGCCGGCCATCGGTCCGCAAGCCTTTGAAGTCGGCCCGGAAGTGCGTGAAGCCTTTATGCAGCAACTTCCGGAAACGATTGAGGCGTTCGTGCCCAGTCAGAACCCGGGCAAGTTCATGGCCGACATTTACCAACTGGCTCGCCTGCGGCTTGCCGCCCGCGGCGTCACTGCCGTGTACGGTGGTGGCTTGTGCACCGTGACGGATCCCCGCTTCTATTCCTACCGTCGCAGCCCGCGCACCGGTCGGTTTGCCTCCCTTGTCTGGCTTGAACGCTAGACTCCTTTGACTTGGGTCAATCCTGACGCAAGTCAGCGGTCGCCCGCTTGAATCTTCCAGAATCCACCCCATCTATAAGGGTATCTGGCAGGTTTCTTCATTCAGGATGTGTTTGTTCATAGCTCCGGCCTGCTCAAAAGGAAGGTGACTAATGCGTATTGATCGTTTAACCAGCAAATTGCAGTTGGCTTTATCCGATGCCCAATCTCTGGCGGTTGGCCTGGATCATCCGGCCATCGAGCCTGCGCACTTGATGCAAGCGCTCCTGGAGCAGCAAGGCGGTTCCATCAAACCCTTGCTGATGCAGGTGGGCTTCGACGTCAACAGCCTGCGCAAGGAGTTGAGCAAAGAGCTCGACCAACTGCCGAAAATCCAAAACCCGACTGGCGACGTGAACATGTCCCAGGATCTGGCGCGTCTGCTTAACCAGGCGGATCGACTGGCGCAGCAAAAGGGTGACCAGTTCATCTCCAGTGAAGTGGTGCTGCTCGCCGCGATGGACGACAACAGCAAACTTGGCAAATTGTTGCTGGGCCAGGGCGTGAGCAAAAAAGCCCTGGAAAACGCCATCAACAACCTGCGCGGCGGCGAGGCGGTAAATGACCCTAACCACGAGGAGTCCCGCCAGGCCCTGGACAAATACACCGTCGACCTGACCAAGCGCGCCGAAGAAGGCAAGCTTGACCCGGTGATCGGTCGTGACGACGAAATTCGTCGCACCATCCAGGTCCTGCAGCGTCGCACCAAGAACAACCCGGTGCTGATCGGTGAACCTGGCGTGGGTAAAACCGCGATTGCCGAAGGCCTGGCCCAGCGCATCATTAATGGTGAAGTGCCGGACGGCCTTAAAGGCAAGCGCCTGCTGTCCCTGGACATGGGGTCGCTGATTGCCGGCGCCAAGTTCCGTGGCGAGTTCGAAGAGCGCCTCAAATCCCTGCTGAACGAACTGTCGAAGCAGGAAGGGCAGATCATTCTGTTTATCGACGAACTGCACACCATGGTCGGCGCCGGTAAAGGCGAAGGCTCGATGGACGCGGGCAACATGCTCAAGCCGGCACTGGCGCGGGGCGAGTTGCATTGCGTGGGTGCGACCACGCTGAACGAATACCGCCAGTACATCGAGAAGGACGCGGCCCTTGAGCGTCGCTTCCAGAAAGTATTGGTGGAAGAACCGAGCGAAGAAGACACCATCGCGATCCTGCGTGGTTTGAAAGAGCGGTATGAGGTCCACCATAAAGTCGCGATCACCGACGGTGCGATCATCGCGGCGGCGAAACTGAGCCATCGCTACATCACTGATCGGCAGTTGCCGGACAAGGCCATCGACTTGATCGACGAAGCGGCCAGCCGCATTCGGATGGAGATCGATTCGAAGCCCGAAGTGCTGGACCGTCTGGATCGGCGCCTGATTCAGCTGAAAGTTGAATCCCAGGCCCTGAAGAAAGAAGAAGACGAGCCGGCGAAGAAACGCCTGGAAAAACTCCAGGAAGAAATTGTTCGCCTGGAACGCGAGTATTCGGACCTCGAAGAAATCTGGACCTCGGAAAAAGCCGAAGTGCAGGGTTCTGCGCAGATCCAGCAAAAGATCGAGCAGTCCCGTCAGGAACTGGAAGCAGCCCGCCGTAAAGGCGACCTGAACCGCATGGCCGAGTTGCAGTACGGGGTGATACCGGACCTGGAGCGTAGCCTGCAGATGGTCGACCAGCACGGCAAGCCTGAGAACCAGCTGCTGCGCAGTAAGGTGACCGAGGAAGAAATCGCCGAAGTCGTCTCGAAGTGGACCGGTATCCCGGTGTCGAAAATGCTCGAAGGCGAGCGCGACAAGCTGCTGAAGATGGAAAGCCTGTTGCACCAGCGCGTCATCGGCCAGGAAGAGGCGGTGGTCGCGGTGTCCAACGCGGTGCGGCGTTCGCGGGCGGGGTTGTCCGATCCGAACCGTCCGAGCGGCTCGTTCATGTTCCTCGGCCCGACCGGCGTGGGCAAGACCGAGCTGTGCAAGGCCCTGGCCGAATTCCTCTTTGATACCGAAGAGGCGATGGTGCGGATCGATATGTCCGAGTTCATGGAGAAACATTCCGTGGCTCGCCTGATCGGGGCGCCACCAGGCTATGTAGGGTACGAGGAAGGCGGTTACCTGACCGAAGCGGTACGGCGCAAGCCTTACTCGGTGATCCTCCTGGACGAGGTCGAGAAGGCCCACCCGGATGTGTTCAACGTGTTGCTGCAAGTGCTGGAAGATGGCCGCCTGACGGACAGTCACGGGCGCACCGTGGACTTCCGCAATACGGTGATCGTGATGACCTCCAACCTGGGCTCGGTACAGATTCAGGAGCTGGTGGGTGATCGTGAGGCCCAGCGTGCAGCCGTAATGGACGCGCTGACCAGCCACTTCCGGCCGGAGTTCATCAACCGGGTCGACGAAGTGGTGATCTTCGAGCCTCTGGCGCGGGATCAGATCGCGGGCATTACCGAGATCCAGTTGGGCCGCCTGCGCAGCCGTCTGGCGGAGCGCGAGTTGTCCCTGGTGCTGAGCCGCGAGGCGTTGGACAAGCTGATCGCGGTTGGTTACGACCCGGTTTATGGCGCACGGCCGTTGAAACGTGCGATCCAGCGCTGGATCGAGAACCCGTTGGCGCAGCTGATCCTGTCGGGCAGCTTTATGCCGGGCACCAGCGTCGAGGCGACGGTGGAGAACGACGAAATCGTCTTCCACTAAGCCCAAGCGGTACTGCTATAAGAAGAGGCCCCGCATTGCGGGGCCTTTTTTTTCGATAGGGCGTTGAACTGTAAGGCAAAGGCTTGTAAAGTGCGCCCCGCAGCAACGTCAGCCCAACGGTTTCTTCTCCCCAAGGAGAAATCAGAAAGAAGCGCAAATCATTGTCTTAAAAGCAATTTAAAGGGTTGACAGGGGTTTTTAAGATTGTAGAATAGCGCGCCTCAGAGACACTAACGTAGCGATACGGAAGCGTCGAAGAGAAGGTAACATGCAACAACGTAACACTTTGAAATATGTAGTTCCGTGATAGCTCAGTCGGTAGAGCAAATGACTGTTAATCATTGGGTCCCAGGTTCGAGTCCTGGTCACGGAGCCAATTTCAAAACCGGGGTATAGCGCAGTCCGGTAGCGCGCCTGCTTTGGGAGCAGGATGTCAGGAGTTCGAATCCCCTTACCCCGACCATATTTGGGTCGTTAGCTCAGTTGGTAGAGCAGTTGGCTTTTAACCAATTGGTCGTAGGTTCGAATCCCACACGACCCACCATTTTTGAGACCAGTTAACGCTGGAATCGAATCTTAAGATCAGAGGCCAAAAGCGCTGATCGAAGAAGGCGACTGAGAGGTCGCCTTTTTTTTACCGGGGTATAGCGCAGTCCGGTAGCGCGCCTGCTTTGGGAGCAGGATGTCAGGAGTTCGAATCCCCTTACCCCGACCATATTAAAAATCCTCGTATCGAAAGATGCGGGGATTTTTTTTGTGCGCGGAATCCTGTCCGCACCACAAAACAAATGTGGGAGCGGGCTTGCTCGCGAAAGCGGTGTGTCAGCCAGTGCATCTGGCACTGAACCACCGCTTTCGCGAGCAAGCCCGCTCCCACACTCACCGAGTCCTATCCCGGAACGTGCTGTCAGTGCAGTTTCAGGCGCGGCTCGGTCCCTCGCCCGATCTTGCTCCCCAGCATCAGCATCGCCGTGCGGAAGAAGCCATACAGCGCCATCTGGTGCATGCGATACAGCGACACATAGAACATCCGCGCCAGCCAGCCTTCCAGCATCACGCTGCCCGTCAGGTTGCCCATCAAGTTACCCACCGCCGAGAAGCGCGACAGCGAGATCAGCGAGCCGTAGTCGGTGTACTTGTACGACGGCAGGTCCTTGCCCTCGATTCGCAGTTTCAGCGACTTGGCCAGCAACGATGCCTGCTGGTGAGCTGCCTGGGCCCGTGGCGGCACATTGCGATCGGTGCCGGGTTGCGGGCAGGCCGCGCAGTCACCAAAGGCGAAGATGTTCTCGTCGCGGGTGGTTTGCAGGGTCGGCAGCACTTGCAGTTGGTTGATACGGTTGGTTTCCAGGCCGTCGATGTCCTTGAGGAAGCCTGGCGCACGAATCCCGGCGGCCCAGACCTTGAGACTGGCCGGGATTACCTGGCCGCTGCTGGTGATCAGGGCGTCGGCCGTCACTTCACTGACGGCGGAGTTGGTCAGGACGGTCACCCCGAGTTTCTCCAGGGTTTTATGTACGGGCCCGCCAATACGCTCCGGCAGGGCAGGCAACACCCGTGGGCCGGCTTCGATCAGGGTGATGTGCATGTTTTCCGGCTTGATCTTGTCCAGGCCATAGGCGGCCAGTTCATGTGCGGCGTTATGCAGCTCGGCGGCCAGCTCGACGCCGGTGGCACCGGCGCCGACAATGGCGACGCTGATCTGCTCTACCACGTCCGTCTGCCCGGCATGGGCGCGCAGATAGTGATTGAGCAATTGCTGGTGGAAACGCTCAGCCTGCTTGCGGGTGTCGAGGAACAGGCAGTGTTGCGCCGCGCCTTCGGTGCCGAAGTCATTGGTGGTGCTGCCGACGGCGATCACCAGGCTGTCGTAGCCCAGCACGCGCGCGGGCACCAGTTCCCGGCCTTCCTCGTCGAGGGTGGCGGCCAGCTGGATTTTTTTCTGCTCGCGATCAAGCCCGCTCATGCGCCCCAGCTGGAACTCGAAGTGGTTCCATTTTGCTTGGGCAACATAATTGAGTTCGTCTTCCGAAGAGTTCAGCGAGCCGGCCGCCACCTCGTGGAGCAAGGGTTTCCAGATGTGGGTGAGGTTGGCATCCACCAGGGTGACGCTGGCGATGCCGCGCTTGCCCAGAGTCTTACCCAGGCGGGTAGCCAACTCCAGGCCGCCGGCGCCGCCGCCGACGATAATAATACGATGGGTCATGGGGATATCTCGCAAGGCTAAAGGAAATCGGTGCAGTTACCCGAACGAGCGCCAGGCAGCTCATAGCGTCAGGTAACTCAAAAGGCGGCTCAGCAAACCCAGGCCGATCACTGCAACCAGCACCACGGCAAGGAGCAGCCAGGGCCGGAAAGGCTTGCGCTCGACTTGGTTCTGGGACAGTTGCAGGTACTCTTCGACATGCTGTTGGTCGTCGGGGTTCAGGCGGCTGGTCATAAAGGCCTCGTCAGGTAGACGTTGCTGAAGGGCGCCACGTTACAGTCGGGTGATTGGCGGCATTGCCTGAAGCATAGTCGCCAACCCGATCACAGGCTGATGCCCACATCAAACACTATGCTGCGCCCCAGATTGTTGCGCAAGAAGTCCGGCGCGTCCGGGTGCGCGAACAGTACGCGGGCGAAGGTCGGCCCCACGAGGGACAGCGAGCGCCAGCCCTGGCGCAGGTACTCGGTGGGAGGAGGGAAGTGACTGTTGAGGTCCAGTACTTCGCGCTTGAGGCTGGCGAAGGCGATGAGGTCCAGCTCCCCCAGGTCCATCCCGCGCTCTTTATAGTTGTGGGCCTTCTTGCGCAGGGTGGGCGCCAGGCGCAACAGGAATTCGTGGGCGGGAATGCGCCGGGGCTTGGCTTCTCGCCGAACCAGTTGGCTCAGGGAAAACGCGCTGCGCCGCCGCAGCAGTTCGTCGCGCCATTCATCGTTCAGGCGCCGGCCTTCATCGAGTACGAAAAACACTTCGAAACTGGCGTCGCGAAACAGCACGTCCGGCGGTTCTTGCCCGGCGGCGTGGAATTCTTCGGCGCGATAGGGCACGTTCAAGCCTTGCAACAGGCGCTGGCAGACCCAACGCTCACGCTCCCATTTGCGGGCATTGGACAGGAAAGCATTGGCTTGTTCGGCCGCTACGGTGAGCAGGCGCAAGTAATCTGAGTCATCCATGTCACCAGCTTAGCGTCCAAATGATGACCGCAGGAAGTCCCGCGTCAAAAGGTCGGTGTAGACTGGCCACTCGACAGCGTCCCGTGGCATGAGGAGTATGCAGTGAAGTGTTTTGTGGTGCTGTTCTTGAGTCTTTTGCCCGTGTGGGCCCACGCCGTCGAAGTGGGTGAGCGCGTTGCACCCTGGACGTTGCTTGATCAGTTCGACCAGGCCTACACCCTGGATGACCAGGCGCAAACCTTGCTCGTAGCGCGCAGCATGGACGCCGCCAAGATCGTCGATGCGGCGCTGCAAGGCCAGCCCAAGGGTTACCTGGAGGCTCGGCATGCGGTGTTTCTCGCCGATATCCAGCGCATGCCCCGGCTGATCGCGAAGATGTTCGCGGTGCCGGCGATGCAGGCCTACAACTATCGCGTCATGCTCGACCGCGATGCCCGTGTAAGCCCGCGCTATCCCGCACCTGTGGATAAAGTGCTGTGGCTGCAACTGGATCACGGGACGCTGGTGGCGCAGCACGAATACGATTCCGCCGCTGAACTGCGCCAGGCCCTGGAGCAGGTGCAGCCGTGATCAGCGCAGCGGTGCTGGCGCCGGAAACCCTCAGCATCGGCTGGCTGCTGTATGCGCCGGTGGTGATGTGGGCGCTCCTGCGTTCGCCGTGGGTCGAGCTGTTTGCCGACCGCCGACGCCAGCACTTGCTGTTCGGCACCGTATTCGCACTGTTCATGTTGTGGTTGGTGCGCCGGGATTTCGACACTGGGGTGTCCTACCACTTCGTCGGCATGACCGCCGTGACCTTGTTGCTCGATTGGCCCCTGGCGATCGTCGGAGGCTTTGCCGCGCAAATCGGCCTGGTGTTGCTCGGCCGCCAGGACCTGGCCGCCGTGGGGATCAACGGCATGCTGCTGATCCTGTTGCCGGTGCTGGTCACCGAAGGCTGTGCGCTGTTGGTGGAGCGGGCGAGGCCACGCAATCCCTTTGTGTATATCTTCTGTTCGGGCTTTTTCGCCGCCGCACTGTCGGCCTTGTTGTGCCTGCTGGCAGGCCTGGGGCTGCTGTGGTTCGATGGCCGTTTTGCGATGCCGGAATGGATCGAGGATTTTGTCGGCTACTTGTGGCTGATCATTTTCCCCGAGGCCTTTATCAACGGCATGGTGATCAGCGCCCTGGTGGTGTTCTGCCCCGAGTGGCTGGAGACATTCAACCGCACTCGCTACCTCTCGGCGCCCTGGAAGGATGACGATCCGCGGCCTTGATCCAGGTCAAATGCCGCACGCGCAAGTGGTCGCATGCTCTGCAAAATTTCCAGGAGCACGGAATCATGAGTGTGTACGAGTGGGCACGGCAGGAGTTACGCAGAAGCCAGGACGCGGCGCAGGAAATCGGCTTTGACCCGGGCTTGACCCTGCGCGCCATGCTCAGTGCGGTGGTGCAGCAGAGCAAGGGCGTGCGCAGTTTTGAAGACCTGGCCGACGAGCTGCAGTACCTTGCAGAGAATCTCGACGACCAGCAGGACTATGGCTTTATGCGGCCTTAGTGTTTGGGCTGAAAGTCTTCGGAGAACAGGTCGTCCTCGGCGTCCGGGCTGACCGGGATCTTGTGTTCCTCGGACGCCCAGGCGCCCAGGTCGATCAGTTTGCAACGGTCCGAACAGAAGGGACGGTTGACGTTTTCTGCTTTCCATTCCACAGGTGCGCCGCAGGTTGGGCATTCGACGTTCAGGGGTTGGCTCATGATCGGCCTCCACGCAAAGTAAGGTAAAAGTGGTGCAGTCGCTCGACCTCGGCGTGCAGCCGGGCCAGGTCCTGGTCATTGACCAGCACGTCATCGGCATGGCGCAGGCGGTCTTCACGGGTGGCCTGGGCCTTGAGAATCGCCTGCACCTGCGCTTCGCTGATGCCATCGCGTTGCAGGGTACGCTGTATCTGCAACGATTGCGGCACGTCGATCACCAGCACCCGCTGGGTCATGGTGTACTGGCCGGACTCGATCAGCAGCGGTGACACCAGGATCGCGTAAGGCGATTGTGCACGCGCCAGGTGGCTGCGAATCTCCTCGGCGATCAGCGGGTGCAGCAACGCCTCCAGCCAGCGGCGCTCGTCGGGCACTTCGAAGATCAGCTTGCGCAACGCGCCGCGGTCCAGTTGCCCGTCAGGCTGCAGCACATCCGCACCGAAATGCCCGGCAATCTGCGCCAGGGCAGGGCGCCCGGGTTCGACTACCCAGCGCGCGGCGTGGTCGGCGTCAATCAAGTCCACGCCAAGCCGGACGAAGTGTTCGGCGGCCGCGCTTTTGCCACTGCCGATGCCGCCAGTGAGGCCAAGAATCCAGGGTGTTGCGACAGAAGTGGTCATCTGAAACCGACAGACTGCAAATAGAAGTCGGTTATTTGACCACCCCAGAGCAATGCAATCCAGCCGGCAATTGCCAGATACGGACCAAAAGGCATTGGAGTGGATGCCTGGGCTTTGCGCAGGCGCAATAGAATCAGGCCTCCCATCACACCCACCAGGGAAGACAGCAACAGCGTCATCGGCAGGATCTGCCAGCCGCCCCAGGCCCCGAGCATGGCCAGCAGCTTGAAATCCCCGTGCCCCATGCCGTCCTTGCCGGTAATCAGCTTGAACACCCAGAACACCGACCACAGGCTCATGTAACCGGCTACCGCGCCCCACAGCGCATCGTGCAATGACACAAAAACGCCAAAGCTGTTGAGGATCAACCCCAGCCACAGCAACGGCAGCACCAGCACATCCGGCAGCAGTTGGTGGTCTGCATCGATCAGGCTCATCGCCAGCAAGCCCCAACTCAACAACAACACCGCTCCGGCTGCCCAGCCAAAACCGAAATGCCAGGCGACAACCGCCGAGATCAGCCCGCACGCCAGTTCGGTGATGGGATAACGCGCGCCAATAGGTTGATGGCAACTTGAGCAACGTCCCTTGAGCAGTACATAACTGAGCAGCGGAATATTCTCCCAGGGGCGAATCGGGTGGCTGCAGTGTGGGCAACAGGAGTTGGGGCGCATCAGGTTATAGGGAGCCGCGATGGGCTCGGCGGGAAGGCCAAGGACCTCATGGGCCTGGGCTCGCCATTCGCGCTCCAGCATCTTCGGCAGGCGCCATACCAGCACGTTGATAAAACTGCCGACAATCATGCCCAGCAGCAACGCGCCTGACACAAACACCCACGGCTGATAAACGAGGACCTCAGTCAATGGCGTGCTCAAAAGGCTGTACCGAGTTGAAAGATCGGCAGGTACATGGCCAGCACCAATGCCCCGACGATGCCACCCAGTACCACCATGATCAGCGGCTCCATGAGGCTGGTAAGGTTGTCCACCAGGTTATCGACGTCAGCCTCGTAGTGGCAGGCGACTTTTTCCAGCATGTTATCGAGGGTGCCCGACTCCTCGCCGATAGCCGTCATCTGGATCGCCATGCCTGGAAACAGGCCGCTTATGGCCATGGATTCATTCAGCTGGATTCCGGTTGCAACGTCGTGCCGCATACGATTGATTGCCTGTTTGAACTGCCCGTTACCCGTGGCGCCGGCCACGGAATCCAATGCCTGCACCAATGGAACGCCCGCCGCAAAGGTGGTCGAGAGCGTGCGAGCATAGCGGGCGACCGCCGATTTTTTCAGCAGTGTGCCTGCCACGGGAGCTTTCAACAAACTGGCATCGAGCCAGTGGCGAAAGCCTGTGGACGAGCGATAGGCTTTGCGCATTCCTGCGAAACCGGCACCCGCGGCCAGGATCAGCATCCACCAGCTTTGCTGCATGAACTCCGACAGGCTGATGACGCCCAGGGTAAAGCCCGGCAGTTGTGCATCGACGCCGGCAAACAACCCCTGAAACTGCGGCACCACGTGAATCAGCAGGATTGCGCTGACAGCGGTGGCGACTGCCAGTACCGTCACGGGATAGGTCATGGCCTTCTTGATTCTGGCTTTCAGCTGTTCGCTTTTTTCCAGGTGAATGGCCACCCTTTCCAGCAGCGCTTCGAGTGCGCCCGCCTGTTCACCCGCCGCAACCAGGTTGCAGTACAGATCATCGAAGTAGCGTGGGTATTTCTGCAAGGCGACAGCCAGGCTGCTGCCGGCGGCGATCTCCTGCTTCAAGCCTTGTACCAGCTCCCGCATATGCCGGTTGTCGAAGCCCTCGGCGATGATATCCAGCGCCTGTAAAAGTGCGATACCAGCCTTCAGCAGCGTCGCCAATTGGCGGGTGAAGAGGGCGATCTCTGCCGGTTTGACCGGCAGGGCGAGGCTCGGCCAACCGGCGAATTTCTTGCGTACGCGCCCAGGATTGATACCTTGCTGGCGCAGCAGTGCCTTGATCAGGGCGGGATTGTGACCGCGGGTTTCTCCGGATACCTTGCGCCCTTTGCGGTTGACGCCTTCCCAGGCATAGATCGCTGAAACATCATTCATTTCACGGTTCCGCACACAGACAGTGGAAGATTTATAGCTTAGTCAGGTGACGGATTCGGGCAGGCTCGCCGTGAGCGAAAAAATGTCAGTTTGTGCGTCTTGTTCAGCATTGGTTGCGCGGGGGTGAGTACACTGGCGCGGTTGCCGAGACGGGGTGCAGGATGCGCCTCGCGAAAGGTTTTATTCTGGAGAGTGAATGTGATGCGTCAGAAAGGTTTTACCTTGATCGAATTGTTGATCGTCGTGGCAATCATCGGCATTTTGGCCACCATCGGCCTGCCCATGTACACCAAGCACCAGGCCAAGGCCAAGTTCACCGCAGGGCTGGCCGAAGTCTCCGCGTTGAAGGCGGGCTTTGAAGACACGCTGAACCAGGGGACGCCACCGACCCTGGCGTTGATTGGCGGGACCAGCCCAACGGCCAACTGCAAGATTGACGTGACCGGCGACATCGCCACCGGTGCTGGCACGATTGCCTGTGAAATCCTCGATGCACCCGCGCCGGTCCTGGGCAAGATCATCACCTTGACCCGTAGCGCCACAACCGGCTGGAAGTGCACCACCACGGCAGAAGACCAATACGCCGCTAAAGGTTGTGCTTCCGGCGGCGCGTGATCATCAGGTCGTCTACTGTTTACGCAGCAAGGAAGAGCGTGTGTGTAAACCGCTCTACGCCCATCACAAGGAAGTAGAGGTCGCCGATGACGTCGTCTGTCCAGCAGCGGGGGAACATATTCCTCATCGTGGTTATGTGTCTGCTGATGCTGGCGATCTGCGCGCCTTTCAGTAGTCATGACTGGCAACGTGCGGTGCAGATATGGGTGGCGCTGTGTGCGGTGGTGTATGGGCTGTGCTTGCCGCAGGCAGAGCGATGCGTAGACAGGTCGACAGCGCTCGGGGTGTCGCTGATCGGGGGCGCGGGGCTGGTTTCGGCCCTGTTGGCCCACCAGCCGCTCTGGGCGTTGACCGAGCTGGCGCTGCTCATCAGTTGTTGCGCCACTGCTGTGGCTTTCAGCCGGGCCAGGCGCAATGGGGATGAGTCCCTGGATCGTGTATTGGTCCTGTTCGTATTGCTGCTGTGCATGGTTAAAAGTATTCAATATCTGCACGCCGGGGTCCTCGCCTTCACCAGCGGCGAAGCAATCGTGAATACCGATTTGCTGTTGTCCGGGTTCTCCAATAAACGTTTCTACGGTCAGTTCCAGACCTTCACCCTGCCCCTGCTGGCGCTTCCCTTGCTGGTTTCAAACGTCGCTCGTCCAGCGCGGGGCGCAGTGTTCGCCCTGCTGTGTGTCTGGTGGCTGATCGCGATCGGTGGCGGTACCCGCGGCACCTGGCTCGGTATGGGCGCTGCCGGCTGCGTACTGATGTTCCTGGGGCCGCAGGGGCGTCGTTGGCTGGGCTGGCAGTTGGCAGCACTGGCCTGTGGGTTAGTGTTGTATTGGTTGGTCTTCACGGTGCTGGCAGGGTACTTGGGGATTGTAATTTCCAATGGTGCCGTAGACCGACTGACCACCAGCCTCTCGGGGCGTGGGCCGATATGGTGGCAGGCCTGGAGCATGATTATCGAGCGGCCCTGGCTGGGTTTCGGGCCGATGCATTTTGCCGACATCGCCAATGACATTGCCGCTCACCCTCACCAGGCGATTCTGCAGTGGGCCAGCGAATGGGGCGTACCGTCGACGCTCTGCGTGATCGCGTTGGTTGCGTGGGCGGGTTGGTCAACCTTGGGCGTGTTGCGTGAGCGTGCGTTGTCCTTGGCGCCCGTGGACCTGCTGCGCCTGTGCCTGTTTGCCTCGCTGATCGGTGCACTGGCCCAGGCACAGGTGGATGGGGTAATCGTGATGCCGGTGTCGCAACTCTGGCTGGCGCTGGTGGTTGGCTGGCTGATGGGATTGCATGTGTGGCGCGTTCCATCGGTCGCCCCGATGCCGGCGTTGTACAGGGTGTGGATGGCCGCGAGCGTCGTGGCCGTGGGCTTGCTGGTGTTCGTCGCGATTCGTGACGTGCCCCGACTCACGGAGCGCAGCGAGCACTACATGGGTCTGGGCAACGGTCACCTGCAGCCACGCTTTTGGGTGCAAGGTGTGATTGCCCTCGAAATGCAGTGAGTTGCCGGACGTCCAAGGCAGTGCTAGCTTTAGCCCACCGCCCGTGTAGCTCAGCCGGTAGAGCAGCGCACTCGTAACGCTTAGGTTACTTGTTAGTTACGTAGAAATATGCCGAACTAAGTCATTAATTTATAAGGGCTAGGTGCTTTCAGCCTCTGCATTTTAGTTTGTATGAAATATGCAGGTTTGGACGTCCAAGAATGTGCTTTTCCATCGGGAAGAAACTCAACGGCATCAATGTCCCGACCTACATTAGCGCCTCACTTGACTGAATCATCATCGACATTAAGATTATTTTTGCGAGCGGGGCATAATTTTCCGAATCTACGCATTCGCATTCGCATGCACCAAAGTCAGGGGGGGCCGGGCGCAACCAGGACTCATGGCTTTCCTTTAGGCTGAGACGCCCTTTAGAATGGCAGGTGTGGTTTTGTACTAAAGTCTGAACACAGCCCGTGAACACTGAAAGTGCCCAGTTTTGCATTCGTGTGTTGACGTGGCGTGGAAGGAATTGGTAATAATGGCATGCACACGGGCGTGAGCCGCTTTAGCTCAGTTGGTAGAGCAATTCATTCGTAATGAAAAGGTCACCAGTTCGATTCCGGTAAGCGGCACCATCCGTTATGACAGAAGTTCAATGGGCTCTTGAATAAAGTAACCCCTTATCGTATCGGCGTTACATTACCCGCTTTACGAAGTGCTGCTTCCAGCTCCAATGTATATTTGATGTACATTGCTTCACGGCCAAGCGCTTCGTTGATTTCTTTCTCCAATGATTTAATTTTTTCTTTAGCATCGCTAATTTTTTGCTGAGCTTTATCATTGGTTTTGAATTTCTTCCCATAATGCTCGGATATGGTTTGAATAAGTAAGTCATGGGTTGGATTGTACTTTTTTATCGAGCCACGTGGATGCCCAGCCTCAAGTGCGACAGTATCATTGTTTATTTTGTATGGCCCTTTTATACGGATGGGGCGACCTGTTAATAGGCGTTGTAGCGCCAAAAAACAATCAGTTATATTAATAAGTGTTTTCATTCGATTTCAATATTTTGTCGTCTAAGTTGGTCAGTAGTAATTTCCAACTCTCGAATTGCGGTATTGAATTCAGGTGAGTTGGGTTGCAACGTTGCTACATGATTTTTGAAGTTAGAAACTGCTAGGCGTACTCGCGATGGGATTAGAGCAGCTTGAGCACAACCCGTACGGGCGGACAATGGATGTATAAGATGAAGGTGGCAAGGATTTGGGTTTAGACAACCCCCCGAAGCGCGTGGGGTAAACGCAATGAGCCCTGCTCGCACGTGGTCCACGGTTTGACCCCGATTCTCTAGTATGTGCACTTTTCCCAGAGGTTTTATATTTCTTTCTACGTGTCTGCCATGACCGCCTACCAACGTTTCATCGGAGAGCAAAATAGTTTTAACGTAATCTAAACCTTTAACTATGGATGTAACCCGGTTAAGCTCATGTTTAAAATGCAATTTTGAGCTTCCGACAAGCGCATTCGCGTTAGTTCCACCTTTAGAGTAGTGCGTTGTCATGCGCATGCGAATATGTTGTAACTGCTCATGTAGCGAGGAATAGCGCACTAAACCGGTTTCGATACCATAATATGCTAGAGATCGGCGGAACTGGTGGGTGTTAAAGTTCCAATAAGAGCCAGTTACATATGAGGTTTCGGCATCCCAGTTTCTAGCATACTCTATGAATTGGATCTCGATTGCGTCTTCTTCGGTGATGATAAAGTCGGCTGAGTCAAATATTCTGTTAAAAGTAATGTGAGTCAGGTTTGCCAACTTATTTTTTCCTTCGTTTACCTTTGTTCTATTGTGTGAAATCGAGAAGGCGAAATGGCTAACGTTTGAGAAAAGTGGTATGTCATTTTTAATAGTGCACGCCCGCCGAATCCAGCTGCATATATGTTCACATGCTGCGATAGCCTGAATAACATCCACAGATGTTACCCATGCAGCAGGCTCTCTCCGACCGTACCCCTTTGTGGTGTAACCGTGCAGCCAATATCCCTTAACGCCATCTACTTCTTGGTCACTTAGGCACCCCGGTAATAAACTATATGCCTCATCATCTCGCATTCCTGAATAGGCATGGATTAGGGTTTTACTAGCAAACTGCACCTCTGATAGGTAGCGGCTGAACTGTGTAGCGCTGCTCCAATTATGATGATCCGAGAGGTTTCCTAATCCATATTCAGCAATTAATTTCTGCACGCGGGTGGTGGGGATTTTTGATTTACTTAAGGGGACTACTACACCTGAATATTTCGCTGACTCACGATGCAGTATCAATGTGAGCTTTTTTAAACCCTCTACGTGTGTTAAAAAATCTGAAATGAAAGCTTTTGAGGTATTAATACAATGGCTCAGAAGTCTGCTTGGTATAACGAGTGTTTGCTCTTCTTGGGACGGTTCAATGAGCACTCCAAAGTTGGAATGGTAAATGTCAAATAATTTGCAGCCGATAACTTCACTGTGGAGTGAGAAAAGAGTTTTGAAGATAGTTACAGCTACGCTTTTTCGTGATTTCGGGCAAGATTGTTTGATGAATTTTTCAAAAATCAGTTCGTGTGATAAACAAGTAGCTATGCTTACATTTTCTTCCACGCAGTAGTTGGAAAGGTGGTGAAGCACGGAGTTCCAGTTAAGATATGCGCTGACGGAATGAGTTTTCTTCATCTCGTAATTCCGACAAATCAAAACCCAAAGAAGATATTTTATGTCTTGGAGAACTCCTGGGTTCGATAGGTAAGGCTCTTTGTTAAAGTATAATATCCCTTCGCCTTTATTAGAAGCAACGTAAGTTCGATAGTCCCATTGCCAGTCACCGAATGTAGATATCGATCTGCCATTTATGGCGATGACTACGGGCGTCTTTTCATAAATAGTCGTACTGGGGAGTAAAGACGGCCGTGTCAGCGCGACCAACATTTTTTGGCGATGTTGTATAACCATGATTATTTAATTTTCCCAGTAAGTGCCCATAGGTCAATATAAGCCTGCCAGTATGAATAAAGTGAACCGCCAATGAGTTTTCTATCAATTTCAACATTTACTTCATTTAGTTCTGAATTTTCCTCAAGGATAAGATTTATATAGAATTTAGCTCTCTCCATTGTTTCTAAAAGCGCCGTAGTGAAATCTTGAGTGTTATCTCTTATAATTTCGATTACATAAACTATGCTCTTTAGCTTGTACAAGTCCTCTGCGTCTGCGTGCAGCCCGTAATGAGTACAGAACAGACACCCCCAAAAGGTATTGCAGTCTTTTTCAACGCCGGCATTCGATCCTATGTCTGTCGGTTTTTGACCATCTACGCAACCTCCTGATGGCGTGTTTAGTGAACTATGTATTGCAGTGTCGGATAACTCAGTAAGAAAGCTGTAGAATTTTGTAAATTCTTTTAGACGAATTCCTCTAGCGGACGAAGAATACCGATTGCTAAATACTCTAGGGGTATTCTGCGAAACAAGACTTGCGACTTCTAAACCTTTATTGTCCAGAATCCAATTAGACTTATATTTTCTGTATTCAATCGCCGTAATGCGGGGTAGCGACCTATCAAGCATATGGCTGATTCGATCATGGTATGTCTGGAGGAATTGGTCATCGATCCTCAGTGTTGTATTATTATGAATTCTAAAAAAGAGGTACTCACTAGATTTGCCATTAAGAATAAAGGTTCGTAGTTTTAGGTATTTGTTAAACATTGGAACAAATGCTGATTGAATTTCAAAGTAAACATGCTTTTTAGCTCTAGCTTTATATACTCGGAACCCTTGGCGATCACTCGGTACTGAAATTATGTCGTCAGACCAAGGCAAGTTTCTGAAAGACTCTAGATCCATTCCTGTAGTTGATAGCATTAGTATCTGAAAGCCAGTTTGAGCCCAAGTGGCAAGAATGAGTCTCCTACGATGGTGCGGATCTTCGTTTGCTTCTTTTAAATGCTTCGCGGATTTAGCTATCTCAGTTTTTGCCTTGGATCTTTGATACCCGTATTTACCTGCTACATATTCCAAAGTATTTAATTGTCCGGTCTCATAATCCCACCGCCAATTTGGGTGTTCCATAAGCGCTCGATGAGCCAGGCGAGCCTTTGTGAGGGCCCAAGTGTTACAGGGCAAGACGTAAACCGATTCTTTCGGTAGAATCAATGTAAACGGATATGGGGCAAACCCTAATACAAAATCGGTCAGTTGATTGAATAGCTGATAAGCCATTGCAAGGTTTTCAGTTACCGCCTTTTCCTTTGGCGGGGGAGTGGGACGCCCTCCAGTACGAGCGATGATTGGGACGCCCTGGCCTAATGAAAACTTTGGGTTAGTAGACGCAAGCCTAAAAAATTTCCTAGCGGCATGTTGTCGTCTTGATGTAAAGTCATCTAAATTATTATTCTGTGCTTTAAGCTGTAGTAGATGTGTTGTGTATTCAGCGTACCGCAAGTTTAGTTCATGCTCGTTAGTAAGCGAATTACTTGGGGCTTCTGAATCCAGCCAATAGAAAAATGAACTCAGATAATTTAGGTCTGAACTCCACACTGATATAATACGTTTTTTTCCCGTCCGCAGATCATTTGCGATATCGTCTAGCAGATTTTGTAATAGGACCACCCTTGCTGGATCCAGTGTAGAAGGATCTACATATGTGCAATCGTTTACAGATTGTCGCTTTAGGTATGCGTAACAGCCAAAGTTTATATAGCTTTTGTTTTTTTCGGTATATATCGCTACTTTTTCTATCTCGTCGAGATATGGTGTTAAATCTTTAGTTTCTATTAGTTCTTCCAAAGATATGATAGTGCGGCATGGATTAATCAGCTGGATGTTGTTCATCAAGCCTCCTTACGATGTCAGCTAAAAGCTTCCCAGTCCATGCTTTGTTAACTGAATTGATAATTGGGTTAAAACTTCTATAGTCTAGGTATCGATAAGTTGTTTTGATGTCGGAATGACCCATGGCGTCCTGTATGCCTCGAAGTACACCGTCCAGCGTGGCTTCCCCACGCTCAACACTTTCTAGTCCCTCATCAAGTCGGTTCATGCAGTAACTCGCTCGTAGATCATGAAATCTGAACCGAAAGCTGTGTCCTAGCCGGGCGATTCTCGGAAACAGTTGCTCTGTCATATAAACTCTAATAGCTGAACCATCTCTGCTTTCAGAAACAGAGTCCTCTCGCGAGCTGTAGTATGGATTCCCTTCCTCAGTATAAAAAACATATCTATCAACATTTTTCATTAGGCTTTTTTCTGCGCGAATTAAATACCTTTCGCTACTGATATA
Organism: Pseudomonas sp. C6002; assembly: GCF_013385805.1. NCBI lineage: Bacteria > Pseudomonadati > Pseudomonadota > Gammaproteobacteria > Pseudomonadales > Pseudomonadaceae > Pseudomonas > Pseudomonas sp. C6002. The sequence goes on from NZ_JACAPH010000017.1 coordinate 73,112, forward strand.
AACGTGAATTTTTTTGTATAGCCACGATGGAATGTCGAGGTAGTGAGATTTATTCCGCTTGGTATCTACACCCGTCGATTTGCCAGTATGTACTCTAACGAATTCTTGCTTTTCCGAAATTTTCCTGGAGAAGCTTTGCGCACGTAAAGTATATGCGGTTTGAATTCGTGCAGATGAAGATAAAGATATTAAAAAACCGAGAATCATTTCCGTATTTTTGGATTCGTAGAGAGCGCCTATGGTTATTTTTTGTTGTTCCTCCGTTAAGGGTTTAAGCTTTCCATCGTCAATAATAAAGTTGGGGTCACGTGGCGATTTTGCTTTTCTTATACTCTCCATTAGGTCTGTTGTGGTATATGTTAAAGCTACTAGAACACCTTTATCATCCGTTTCTGTTCTAGTTCGAGTCAACTCCTCCCACAGGGGGTACATGCGTTGTGCTCGAAACTGAAAATCATACCATCGATGAAATTCCTGTACTGTACTCAGAATCCTTGGAGCACTAGAATCTGAAAGTTGTCCAGATTCAACACGATCTTTAAGTAAGCTAGTGAATGCATACGTTGGTCTATTTATTCTGAACCGTTCGTCCGCGCTGTACTCAATTTGCAGTTCGTCTAGTGCTTTCATGTAGAAAGCCAAGTCATCCGCTTTTCGTGACACCGTAGGCAACGATATGCCGGTGCGATTGAAGTTTAAGTCGTACAGGCGGCTTATTAAAAAACCTACACCCTCTTTCCAAAGTGAACCGTCATTGAGGCGTAATATTGGTAACTCTTTAATTTTTATTGTTGGTGTTGGATAAAACCAATCCGGGGTAATAGCGGAATAGTCACGATCCTCTGAAGAGGATGGATTTAATACTGGTCTAGCACAAAGTACGCCTTTGAGCATCTTTTTTTTCATAAAAGGAACTCTGGCTTATTTGTGATTGCTTTATTGCGTTTACCGTTGCGTCATAATAGACCCAGTTTTTTTCTGATTTCAACTGCGTATGTTTCGAGTACTTTAGTCGTTTTGTATACAATGTTTTTGGTGTTGACAAAAATCGCCTAAAAAGGGCACTTGTTTGTGTTGTTGACATACTTATCGGATATATAGATGTTCAAGCTTTTAGCTGCGTAAGCATTAATTGAATTTTTTAATTGATATTTATCTTGTTTGCCGACGAACGGTCTCGTGGTCTCAACGATCCTACTCAGCTAAGAGCCAGGATATAGGCTGGGTTCCCAGTCCTTGATCCTTGCCGAACTTGCAGGGCGATACCGTAACTACCAAAAAATTGAATACGTCGCATGCATTATGCTGGTCGTAACCGCAGCTGCCTTTAAGCGAGCCGCGAAGGTAATGGTAATCAAAACGACCAACCGAGCACTGCATCTTCAATATCTTTTACTGCACCAAATGATCCCCTTGCGGCTTAGTACGAAGCGCATGGATGTGAAATACGAGCCGACCCGTCAGGCAACCCGCGCAAATTCACGATCAACCAGCACGTGTTTCCGAAGGCGACCATTGAACGCATCGCGGGCGCGTGCAAGTGCCTAAAGTTCTTCTCGATACCGCACCGTAAGGTCATGAGATTAAGCCCAATAAACCCGCCTTCTACGCGCAGCTGGTCTGGGACCAGAAGACGTAACCAGCAGTAAGTCGGCCCATCGAATATAATTTTCAGATGTCGGTTAACCGCCATTGGGATGTTGGAAAAAAGCGTACCGTTGGACAGTTTTTCGCTCTCTGGCGTAACAGGCAACTAGCGACTTACGCTGTGTGAAAAAGCCTGCGACTGTCTAACCTTCAGATCGTCTAGATCGTGGCGGGGATGATAATGAAGCGATTCATTGAAGGTGAAGCTCGGACGCAAGTCACTTTGCTACCGGAGTGACTGGACGATTACGTTGCCTAAGAAAATCCAGTGCGAGTCGTCGATGGTTTCGTTGATTAACTCGACCTGGGTGCACTTGAGTTTGAAGGTGTTGATCCTGCTGCAACGGGGCGTCCGGCCTATCATCCAGCGATCTTGCTGAAGATCTATATCTACGGCTATCTCTATCGGATTCAGTCCAGCCGCCGGCTTGAGCGAGAGGCCGAGCGCAACGTCGAGTTGATGTGGCTCACCTTTCGCTTAGCCCCGGACTTCAAAACCATTTGCCGACTTTCGCAAGGGCAACGGCAAAGCCCTTCGCAGCGTATGCCGCCAGTTCGTAGTTCTTTGCCCCAACCTCAATCTCTTCTCCCAGTCGATCATCGCCATCGACGGCGGCAAATTCAAATCTGTCAATAATCGCGACCGAAATTTCACTCAGGGCAAGGTGACGGCTCGCATGCAGCAGATCAAGCAGAGCATTGAGCGATATCTGGCGGCGATCAGCGGATCGGGCAACGCCCGAAGTGGCCAAGGCCAAAGCAGAGCGGCTGCAAGAAAAGATAGAAACGCTGAAAAAAGCAGATGTAAAAACTCAAGGAAAATCGAGGCGCAGCTCCACGAAGATCCAGACCAGCAGATCTCCCTCACAGGCCCATATGCGTGATCAATGGCCACGAGCAGCCGAGGCACTGGAACGGTTGGCTACAACGTACAAACTGCTGTTGACGACAGATACCATCTGTTCATTGCCCATGAGGTGACCAACGTTGGTAATGATCGTGAGCAACTGAGCGATATGGCGAACCAAGCGCGTGAAGAAATCGAGGCTGAATCGCTAACGGTGGTGGCCGACTGAGGCTACTAAGGTCTGGAAATTTTTGCGTGCGAGCAAGCCGCCAACACTACCTTCGTACCGAAACCCCTGACCTCAGGCAGCAAAGTTGAAGGTCGATTCGGTAAGCAGGACTTCATCTATCTTATTGCGTCGGACGAGCATCGATGCCCTGCGGGGGAGTTACTAACCAGGCGGCATTCGTCGATGGAAGGCGGCATATTATTGCATTGTTACTACTTCTCTGTTTGCCAGTCCTGCGCACTGCACAAGCAATGCACGACGGGTAGGGTACGCCGGGTAAAGCGCTGGGAACATGAAGTTGTAGTCGATGCGATGCAGGGGCGGCTTAAAGTGATCCAATGATGATGAGGCGTCGCCGGCAAACCGTTGAACACCCTTTTGGAATTCAAATACTGATGGGAAGTACCCACTCCTGACCAAAACCCTGCCGAGGGTAAGCACCGAGATGAGCCTTCATGTGTTCGCCTACAACCTCAAACGAACAATGAGCATCTTCGGCATTTCAGGATTGCTTGAAGCGATCAGGGCATGAATCCAGCCGCTTGATCGTTCGTAAATGCTGTTTGGGGCGCTGGCGCAGCCCAAACAGCATTTACGAACGCCGATGTCGCTGACTAGGGCAATTCGCTGTTCCGTTTGCTTGTTTCGCAGGTAACACCCGTAACTCTCAGCTTTCGACGTATTCAGTGCGTTTTTACACAGCTTGAACCTATAGCGGACATTCCGCCTCTAGTGCTCATCCGTCCCCGGTGTTTTAGTCAGTGATCTGGATCTGCGACTATAAGCGTTGACCGCGATGATCCCAACTGCAATCAGCGATATCACTGATAAGCGGCCAGTTTGTATCGGTCAGCTTTACTGTAACAAAATAAAAACTGTTTTATGCCGAATGATTTGTTAATCCATCTTCCATGTTCCTGCAAGATCTCCAGAGGATTTTCAAACCTTCCGGACTGGTCGCCAAACCCATAACTCTCAGCAATCCTAACAACGTTTTTTGCAGTACTTTCAAGTGATGTCTCGATCTCGGGTCCCAGCAAGGTATCTCTGATCATGCGCCTCAAATAATCAGATAGCCTCGATGGACCATCGTTGATAAGAAGCGGAGAATGCCAAGACACATTTGTTGCGGTTTCTGAGTATGAGTAATAATGGTTCGCATCCTCCACTCGCTCATGGGGTGGAATAGAAATATGAGCCCTCAAAAATGGAACTTCAAAATAATATACTAATCCCCTCCCGGTTCTAACTTCATAGCTAAAGTGGTGATGATATGGCCACATCGTACCTCTGGCCGATTCTGTCAGTTGCTCATAGTATGTTGTGCTATCTAAAGATAGCGGAGCCACGTAAATGGCTCGCGTACTGGGTGGGCATTCGTATGAAAGTAAAACATTGTGCTGAAACTCAGTTGCTGTTTTAGCTTTGTCATGAATTTTGAAACAGAGCGAGCGCGGCTCATCAAACCCTTGGGCTTCGCGCCACTCGCGTATATCTTCCAAGCGGCTTCGGCCTTTTCTTTTGGAGACAGGGCATGCTTTTGGTGATAGTAAACCAGTGGATTTTTTGAATTGCATGAATATTGGGATGACACCATCAAATTTCTTATCAGCGCCAAAAATTTGTTCGTCAACATCCAACAACCGAAATGACGGTTCGTCATCCCCAAGACTGCACATTCCAAAAAATATGGCTACATCTGCTTCAATTTGCTTTTCGCTAAAATTTGAAGGTACTTGGTACGCAGGTAGTGGTGGCATACATATTCCTTAATTTTGAATGCGCAGATTCGGAAAAATATCACGAATTCTAGTGCATTATGGTAATGCTTGAGGTGCGTTGTAAAAATTAGATTTTATGATCTTGACAATTCCGATCATTAACTTCAGATAGAAAGTCGCATATTTTTTGGGATCGGTGCATTCATCGTGGACCACACTTAGTGGATGTCCGGTTCTGGCCGATTGTGTTGAAAAAGTCGGCTTCGGTTTTCGGATCAGAAAAGAACGCGTCCGAGATTGAAATCCTCAGTACGCGCAGAAGGATCAGGACTCGGATTTTACATAGCAGCGTACAAAATGACGTTTTCACCGCTCAGTGCATTGCCTATTTGGCGGTGTCGATTTTTTCAACACAATCGGCCGATAGCGGCCTGAAACGAAGGGCAGCAATCGACCCGAAGCTGGCTTGCGTTGACCTGAGGGCCAGAGCAGCGAATGGGAAAAAAAACCGCTTACGACGACCCTACACATGGACTATAAAAAATGAAATATCTGGCGTGAGTGTCCTGACTCCAGCCGCATCACAGGCCAGCACTGTGTCTTGAAGCCTTGCTGGCCTGATGACATAGTGGCGACTCATCGAGACTGATAAGGATTCATCGTGGAGTCGAAACGGATAGCACTGCTGATTGACTGCGACAACGTAAGTCACGCCGCTATCGGCGGTGTGCTCGATGAGCTTGCCAAATATGGCATGGTGAACATCAGGCACGCTCACGGCAATTGGAGTTCTCCGCACCTTGCAGGCTGGGTCGAGAAGGTCCACCCCTACGCTATTCGACCCATGCAGCAGTTCGCTTTCACAAAAGGCAAGAACGCTACTGACTCTGCAATGATCATTGACGCAATGGACTTGCTATACAGCAAGAACGTCGATGCCTTCGCACTCATGACCAGCGACAGCGACTTCACCCCGCTTGTGCTGCGACTGCTTGAAAGCGGCCTGCCAGTGTATGGGTTTGGCGAGAAGAAGACTCCTAAGCCGTTCGTGGATGCCTGCTCTCAGTTTATCTACACAGAGAACCTGATGAGCGAAGATCAGGAGAAAGCTGCCGAGGGAGAACCACCACAATCCACTAAGCGAACCCGGAACGAGCTGCGCAGCGACACGTCCCTTGTCCGATTGCTGAGGACAGCAGCAGAGAAAACCGCAGACGATGCCGGGTGGTCGCATCTCAGTCAGGTCGGTGAATTCATCCGCAATAACAGCTCGTTCTCAGCAGTCAATTACGGCCATCGGACGCTGGGCGATCTCATTCGCACGTCAGAGCTGTTCGAGATCGATATACGCCACGGTGGGACCGCGATGTTTATTAAGAACACACGCAAATCAAGCCCCACGACGCACCACCAGGCCGAAGCAAGCACATCGTAGGAACAAGCCGCATACCACGTTCTGAACGCTTTCAGATTTGGTTCTGAACCGATTCCGAATGTTCGAAAGCGTCTGCCCCGTTTTACGATTTTTGAAAATTCCAAGAGGAATAACCATGGCAATCTTGGATTTTATGTTTAGCGTCAAGCTCTTCGAATTGACCTCATCTATTTCAATTATGAAAATGCTTGCCGAACAGGCCGAAAAGAATGTGCAACTGGCACTAAATGCAGCAGATGAACCTGGCGCAGTGAAAGAAGGCGACTTTGAAGAGGAGGCGTATGATGAGAATGGAGAAAGCTATCCACGCACTCGAACATACTATTCATGTGGGTCGTGTGTCGGATATGACGATGACGAAGTTAAACTCGAATACAAATCATTGATAGCTGACCTAACACGCCGTTCTGCCTACCTCACGATGTTCGGTTTGTTCGAGCATCGCATAAGTGGCTGCCTTGATTTGATGATAAGGCTCGCCAGTTTTAGCGATGAGTTGAAATGCAAGGGCCCGATTGAAAAAGCTCACGCCATACTAAAGAAAGGATTTGATGCCAGAGACATAGATGATATTGATCATCTCACAATGATTAGAAACATAATGATCCACAATGATGGGATAGCCACTGATTATCAGAAAACTTTCTGCAAAAAAGAGAAGAAGACCGAATTTGAGAAAAGGTTAGTCAAAGCAATTGAGAGAACTGAGGGAGTAGAGGTAAACCCTTTCAACGGCATCATCGTCGATGAGCGATTTCTCAAATACGCGGCGGCTGAATTCAATCGCTACGCTACAGCTTTGGAGCAAACAATCCAGAGCTGCCATCGTCAAAGCCCATCCCATCAGCTTTCATCACTGTAATCGTCGTGTGAAGGAATGGTGCCGATCCGACGATCGATCTCTCTGAAATGAGCGCCGCCGATTAGGCCGATATAGGCGGAATTCGATACGCGGGAGTTCTCACCAAGCCGTCGTCTGGCCGATAGACAGCGTGATGCTCCATTGCGAGCGACACCCATCCGGTGCCATCACATTTTGTGCATCCACCTCTCACACCACCATCACCGCCACAGCGAGGGCACAAGGATTCGAGAGCAGCTTTCGCTGGTGCAGGTGCAAGAGTTAATGAGACGGGCAGGACAGGCCAGGAAGGCTTCTTGAATCCAGTGAGTCGAGGTGCATGCGTGTGGATCTTTGGCTCAGGCCGGTGATACTCGGCAATGTGACGCTTCATGACATGCTTAGAATTTTGCCATTGCAGACCGGACACGGAGCGACCTCAATCTTGTTGCGATGGGGCAGCGGGTTGGACGTGGGCTCAGAGTGGTCGGCTTTACCATGATGCTTTTACGAGCAGGTGCCTTCTCGCCAAAGACGCTGAGCGGCGCAGGTTTACCCTCTATCACTGAGCTGGCGAAATTTTTGTCTTCGCCAGTTCGTTACCTTGCTCTGCCGCTCTCTTAAACGGACCGAGCAGCAGCTGCTAGGTCACCAAGCACAATATGGCCTTGCCGGGATTGATGGCCAAGTGACATAGTGGCACGTGACACGACTTGCCCGCGAAAACGTTAGTAGGAAAAGGCTGATCCGTTACCGACGCCAAGTATCGCGCTCAGGGATGGAGTCAAAATCCAAAAGCAGATCACCAGGAGATTGGAGTGCAGTTCTATCACTTTGCTATTTTCAAGAAGGATGATGAATTTTTGGCTGTATTCGCTAACCAGAACACGGAATGGGAAAAGGGCCACTATCAGGAGCAAGGTTATATTTTTCTGATGTATGTATCTGCCTTCACTGCGAACGGGGCAGTAGAAATAGCGAAGCAAAATACAAACTCGGAAATTGGCCGCTTACAAGCAGAGCTTGCGGCTTTGAGATTTGAACATCAGAAAGTACTGAATGAAAACAACAATCTAAAATTCAGCAGTCAATTCGGCAACTTCCCGCAAGCCAGTCATTTTAATCCATTGGATGTGTTAGGATTCAAGGAGATACCTTCCAAAGAAGAACTTAAGAAAAAAGTTAAACTGCTTTCTCAGAGGATTCATCCTGACAGGGAAGGTAGCGGCTTCTTGATGACTTTGATCAATCAAGCAAATGATTCCTTGCTGCAACAGCTCAACAATAATTATTAATGACCATTAGATGAGCGGGTTTACCACTCGTTCATAACGTTTACAGAGCAGATTCAGATCGATTCTGAAAAGGTTCAGAACGAAATGAGAACGGAAAAAACCGCTTTATCAGAGCGGCTTTCAAAACCAGTCGGGTTCTCTTTGTTTGGGCTTGGCTTTCTCAGGTGCCCAGTGCAGTAATATATGTATATTGGATTACTAAAGTTGATTGTGTCATGATGGAGAGGTTGCAAAATCAGTTGTATCGAAGTTCGTATAGCTGTGGCACCTAAAAATTTGATGATGCAACTTAAAATCTCCACATCAATATTGGGGCGGTTTACGTGGATTTACCCAAGCGAGTAGAGCAGCATGTATCAGAGAAGCGCTCACTAACCATAATTAAAGATACACTCCCTGAAAGTTGGGTTGTTCGGGAGATTAGTGAGCGAGATTACGGTGTCGACCTCTATGTCGAGATAGTCGAGGATGACGGACTTTTGCGCGGGGACATGATCGCTATTCAGCTCAAGAGTACAAAAGAACTGAAATTCAAAGATGGTCGAATCGTCTTAAGAGGCGTCAAGCGTTCAACTTTGAATTATTGGCTTTCCCTTCCAGTTCCTGTTTTTGTGATAATGGTCTGCTTGAAGACAAGATACTCTTTTTGGGCAAATATTGACAGCCTCAATAGGCAGGGTGCGTTTGCTGGTAAAACAAAAACGGTTATCGTAAATATCAGGCGTTACGATGGCTGTAGCATTCGGGGGACTCAGCGTTTTGTGTATGAGTATCAAAAGGAGAAAAACTGGACCATTATCGAAAATGCCATCGAAAAAAGCTTGATGCTCTATAATACCCTCGGCCCGTTGGTATTAATGTGCCGACGTAAGCATGATAGCGAAAGGTCTAGCACTACCATTCAGTACTTGGTTAATCAGCATTATGAGTACTTTAGAATTTTGGCTAAGTATTTGCTGGGGAAGGATACAGAGCCGATCGATATTTGGTACAAGAAAAATCACGAGCACTGCAAAGAAACCAAGATAGAGTCATCTCCCACTCTGTACATGAAAATTATGAAAAATATGCTGAGCTATATGCTGCGTAATTATCGAGACTGCATTATCGTCGCTTACGAGTTAGTTACTCAAGATCAGGCCCATTATTTCTCCGAACGCTTTCCAAATCTTTGCACTCATCTTAAATATCGGCCACATACGTTTTTGGCCGAAGATTGGTATGCCAGATTTCACTTTGATGAGTATGAGAGCGAAACTCAATTTCCAGAATTACTTTACTTCAAGGATTTTGATGAACTGGACGATATACTGCCAGATATTATCAATACCTAAGGGCTTCCCGAAGTCGAATAAGTAACATATATGTCACCGCGAACGAATATTTTCATTACCTTACAGCCACTAGGAAAGATTTCTCCGGCCCTAATTCCATCTAAACCCTGCTTCTGTTCGCGTTAATAAGCCTCTTCCTTCTTGGGTGGCTTTTGGTTGTACATCTGATTTTGGTTCCATATTTAGCTCTAAATCACACGGATCCGCATACGCCCCTTGCAGGTTAGGGGGCGAGGCGATGGCGGCAGATTGAAATCATCAAGTCGTCGGGCAAAAAATCTTCCAGCGTGTCGAATTAGAGATTGAAGAAATCCGACCTAATGATGGACTAGTGCCGCTATCTAGCGCTCTCATTCGAAGCACCGCGAACTGCTAATGATCAAGGCGGTTTGCGAACTTTCACTGCTGGCGGTTCCCCTAAGGAGAAGTCTTAGGATTCCAACCACTACAGGCAGCTATTGGCCGACAGCGGCTCATCGTGAGAGTTCGCTTCTGGCCGATTCGTGCCTGTCGCGAAGGGCTGTTGCCGACCCAAAGCTGACGATAGCGACAGATAGGAGCCAACCAGAATCACACCGTAGACATGATGCAAATGACTCCGTAATGTGCGCAGAAGTCAATTTTTTACCGCCCCTCTAAATCGCACGTGCAAACACGAAACACAGGCCGGTCAAGCAGTTAGACATGAATAAGGAACAGTATTATGTACAAGTGGCGTATCCCAAAAATCGCGTCATCTATTAAATATTTAAATGGTGTAGAAGATGATTAACATTCTTCAAAACTGTCATGCTTTTAATTTTAGCGAGTCATATTCCTACGCTGACAAAGTACGCAAAGCTATTTTCGAAGGTGAATTTTCGGTTGAGCCATTAGATATAGCGAGCGATTTGGAAAACCAAGTCGCCAAGCCAAAAAAAAATTTTCTATTTTGCATGATTACATAGATTATGTAGTTCGTGATGATTTGAATTTGTACTTTCGTGGTGGTGGATGGGATTACGATGATGTGCGTCCCATATTTTCTATGCTTGACTCGCACGAAATCCAATATCTAACACTTACGCAATATATCGAAGAGCACTTTCGAGATGATGAAACTGGAGAAACAGTATCAGTCACACAGGATCTTATAGAGGAATATATGTATGAATATTTATCAGAGTATTTAGAAGATGTAGCGTTGGATGGTCTAACGTCTTTGATTGTTACGGAGGTTTTCACACTGCTTTTCGCTGATCGTGAAGCAATGAAGGCCTTCAATCTAAAGATTGCTATGAGCTTGGAAAAAAGAACTCCTAGATGTACATACTGGCCTAAATGGTTAGAGCGAGCGCTATTTTGTAGAGAGAAAGGTCTTTGTGCAATTTGCAAGTCAGACTTGACATCTTTGTATCATGTTTATGGAAAGCTTGCAGTTGACCATATAGTTCCTATCGCTCTAAATGGAGTAAATGATCCAACTAATTTACAAATGCTTTGTGAAAGCTGCAATGGAAAGAAAAGTGGTATTACAGTAGTTACGTCGAATGTTTTGCCCGTATTTTGGTAATCAATTTAACAATTGGTTTACCTTACTTCCTTCGTTCGCTTGAGTCGTATGAAGTCGATCCTTAGCTTGCTCGTTATGTCTAAAGAGGAAATATGACGCGTCTGAATCTAGAACAAAAATTTGAAGCTCTGACACCCGCGCTGTTGTTCAAATGGTTAGTATGGATACTAGCCTTTGCAACAGGAGTTGTAGGTGTTGTTTTCGCATTTTATTTTATGGAATTTAATGGGGGTTTTAGCAGCCAGAACGCCGACTGGGGAACTTTTGGCGACTTTATAGGCGGTACGCTGAACCCCTTGCTAAGCTTTCTTGGGCTAATTGCCCTCCTGCTAACAATTGTCCTGCAAAGCAAGGAACTTGAGTCTACTAGGAAAGAACTAGAGCGTTCAGCGTTAGCTCAAGAAAAATCCGAATCGGCACTAACCGAACAATCGAAAACGCAAATAAAACAGCAATTCGAAGGCACCTTCTTTTCGTTGCTAGATCAACACAATAAAGCATTGGAGAAAATATCAGCATCAACAGGCAGATGGACTAACGGTAGATCGGACATCGATATTGTCAGGGAGGCTGTTTTTGAAAGGCCAGCCTCAGATTTAGCAGGAGCCAAAAATGCCCTCGAAGAGAAAAACGGCTTGTGTGGCCACTACTTCAGGGTTTTGTATCAAACATTAAAATTCATTTCAACAAATGTGCCTGATAGTCATATTGGAGTAAGCTTCAATGAGAGCACCATTAAAGACTGTGGGCTTGTAAAAAACGAAAAAATGTACAGCAATATTCTGAGGTCCTTCTTGAGCTATGACATTACTCAGCTTCTAGCTATAAACTGCTACTGCACCAGTCCTCAAGATACATACTGGAATTTCAAGCTGTTGATAGAGCGCTATGCTTTTCTTGAACATATGCCCTTCACAATTGATAGTAAAAGTAATAAATTACTTTTAAGTACAGAACAATTTTACGATCAAGCAGCATTTGGCCAAAGCCAATTCAAGAGAGTACCTGGCGCAGCGTAACGTTGATGAAGCAATCGGATCCTATGTCAGAGCAGCGTCCAACAAATGGACACTGCGGAACTCAACAAGCAGCTCAAGTCGTTCGTTTGGCATATAGGGGCTGGCTAAAGCCCCTGAGTTCGCAGCAGTCTCGCGGGGCTGCTTTTGGCCGATCTCTGACTATAGCCACCGTTTATATTGGGTCGTTTTCTACCCCGTCATGTACGCGAATCATGCTACTCAAATCTAATGCAAATGATTGGTCAGGTCGAATACAAACGGGTGGGCAATCTGTGCAATTACCCAAGGCTCTCAGGACAGGCACCGCGCCCGCCTAGGTCCTATTTTGAGCAGGGTGGCGCATGCTTCTATTGGTAAAGCCTCCGATACGTGGCCTCCTTAAATTCACTCATTAGCCGATCAAATTGCTCTCAACCATTCCAAGCAGGCCTTCAGCAACGGCGCCCTCGCCTCAGTTGATGCACCATCAGCGCCACGTAGAAAATCCTCTTGTTCAAGAATGGCTTCTTCACCTTTTTCGTGAATACCGAATACATCCTCGATACAGCCGATAGGCCATACCCACGTAGTTCGGGCCAGAAGCTCTTGGTGAACTGCCTCCGCTAATTTGAGGCCATCCGCGTCCTGTGCGAAAAGCGCCCAGGTATCCGCCGCTCTCAATCCACCAGCATTAACGGGCAGACCGTTCCCACCCAGCGGCACACCTTGCTCTTCTCCAATTCTGGCCAACACGTTTCTTGCTTTGGCCATATCCTCACCGTCTTTTGATAACCAAGACTCGGCACCACTCCTGGCGTGTGTGAAAGCAAAATCCAAGTCTGCTATTACTCCACAGGTGATACCCATAGCTGAGAGCACCGAAACGCCTTTAGGGATGCTGGAGCAACTGCCTAGCGCCACGAAACAGATGCGATCAAGTTCTGGCCTCGATCCATAAAGCCTTTCGTACACCAACGGCAGCAGACGCTGATCGGTTTTACCTTCACAAAGAATTACCTTCTCTGCGAAGTAGATGTCAGCAACGTTGCCTAACTCGAAAAGAGTCCGCGATTGAGCCTGAGCCTCCTCCATTGCAGCAGCTACAGCTTCGCGTAACTGCGCGCGGACGACAGAGCCATCAACGGGATGCCTACGAACGATGACTGTATCTGGAGCGTTATCCCTGCTAAGCATTAGGGGAGAGTGGGTAGTGAACACAACCTGAAAGCCCACCACCGAAAGTTGTTTAAGCGCTTCTCGAAGCTTGCGGACACCTTGTGGGTGTAAGAAAAGTTCCGGCTCATCAATCAGCAGCATCCGCCTAGAAATTCCCTGGGCAGTGGCTTGACGCAAATCCGTCAGCAACCGGATAAGCGCCATCTGAATTGCTCGTTGTGCGCCACTTCCCACCTGATCAAATCGTCGACGGTCACCGGAAGCCTCGTCGGTAACGTGTAGGTCTCCCGATTTAAAGAATTCTTTTACATCGATTGAGGGGACATCTAAATCCAAGCGCAATCCCGGGAAGAACTCTCCGAGGGCAGCGGTAGCGCTATTGTCAAAGCCTGCCAAAACAGGAGATCTCTGATCGCCATCAACCGTCAATATGCGTCGAACTGCTTCCAAGGCTTGTGTGACTTCGACATGTGCTGTGAGGATTGGCGTCATGATTTCATCAAGCAGCCCGCGAATAGTGCTGCCAGCTTTTCCTTTTCCTAAATCCTCCGGCACATCGTCCATGGCTTGAATATGAAGAGCTTCAGGAAGCAGAGCAGAAACAACTGACGGCAGTCCTGTCGGGTATGAGCGCCAGGTTGTAGGAATGCCATTGGGATCCTTATCATCAGGTTGCCAAACCTCCTGAACCGGCTTTGAGGTGCCAGTGCCGGTGGTGCGGATCCATAGCTCTCCATTAACGCAATAGGGTTCAATAGCTAGGCGGTGTCTTGGCTCTGGAATTAACTCGATCAATTCCGGAGTAATTCCGGAAATACAGGCGCTGAGGACTATTGGCAACGCAGGGTCAGAAGCGTCATTTTTTGCGAACGCTTTCGGCGCCAGAACTATACGGATTGCGTCTAGTACCGTGGATTTGCCAACGTTATTTTGTCCCACTAGAGGGGTGAAGCTGCCTAGGGATAAAGAAACGTTTTTACACGCCCGAAAATTCTGAATGTGGATCTGGGTCAGTCCATGCATTTCATTTTCTCCTGATTTGCCCTAACTCTGGGGGGCCGGGGCTTAGGAGGTGGAGCGTAGAACCCATTTCTCTCGGGTGCTTTATAGAAGAGGGATTTTCCAGTCGAAAAGTCGTCGATGAACACGGAAGGATCCTGAAATATCATTCACGCGCGCAGGGCATGACACTCCCGCGTACAAACCAGTCATGGAAACTCCTAGAGTTCCGGAGGTTCCCAACCCTCAAAATGCTTGAGCGCGTCCAAGTCACCGATCAGATCCTTCGCTTTTTCCAACCGATCTAAGACGCTTTGTCGCTGCTCCGGACCAAGACGGTCGGCGCTGAGCGCTATGTCGTCGAAGAAGGAGCGAATGCTGTTCACCTTCGCCCAGGTCTGAATGACCGCTTCAAGACTATATCGGCTGTCCTGAATCGCCTTCAGCCGACGCTTCTCGGCTTCCTTTCTTCTCCATTCTTCCATCTGCAACTCATGCCGATGGCGTTCCTGTTCGCTCCGCACTCGCTCGATCTCAACCTTACCCGCGAGAATGGGAGCTTCGGCTTTCAGTGACTTCACTACGCTTGGAATTTTGCTGATCAAGTCTCCAGGCTTGCTCTCAGTCCAGCGTTGAATCCAGTCCACGCCGTAGTACGGTGAATACACCTGCAAGCAAAGTCTACCCGTCGGCATATCCGCGCTCATCATCCAACCATCTCGGTAATCGGAACGCCGTTTAGTCACCGGCAGATCCACCACCCTGATGTATTTTTTATCCGGTCGCTTAACGTGAACGTATTCGCTGATCTCATAGATGGAAAGGCCAAAGACGACCGTCCCTATGTGAACCACCGTAGGCCGTTGGGGTCGCCATAGGGCAGGGTGCACGTACCTCTTAGACTCTTGCTCTCGATGGTCTACGGAAGCGCGACCCATAAGCGAGGTTGGATCGGACAGTGCAACCGCAAAGCCTTTTCCCATGAACGCCAAGTACAGCTGATTAGCAAAGTCGACGGCATGGCTTACTCCCGAGCGGCTTACTATCAAGTCTGCCATGGAGCGTTTCGATGGACGAAGATAGCCTTCATCTGTTTCGTGGGCTTTCTTAAAATGCTCCTCGATGTCTATCAACAGCGGATGCCGACGAGGAAGTAGTGCAAGGCGATCAGCCAGCTTACCGCGGCTCCTTACAGGGCCTTTTGGAAGAGATCGGGAGATTTGCTCAGGCGCTCCATTCCTGCTCCAGGCAACGAGCGCACCTGGTTGGGCCTCAGGGAGTGCCGGCGGCGTTTTACGCTTCCCTACAGCCACTTGGGCCCAATATCCCACCGGAGGGCGGGGTATATTAAGGTTGGTGAAAATCCGTGCTAGGTAACTGGAGGAAACGCCATACCGCTCAGCTATTTTGGTCATAGGTATAGACCAAGCCTGTTCGTAAAGAGACTCCCGAGTAATGGTGTCCTCCGACGAATCAGCAGTGGTGGCTAAGAAGTTTGGAAGGTCTTCCATGCATGAGCTTCTTGAGGGTGATTGGCAAATTCAGTAGTGACCACATCAGCCTAGCTCAAGGCTTATGACGATTATGGGATTGAACCCCGCACGCATACCAACACCCACAGCGCCCCCGATGATGAAGTTCCAGTATCGTCGGGGGCAGGAGCACCTTTTTAGAATAATCCATCATGTCTCCGAGGTGCAGAGTCATACACACCCATGGATCATTCTCCCGAAGTACATCGTTTCGGTCAGGTGAGTGGATAAGACACGGGTTGGCCGTTTTCTGCTCTCATGGCAGGCAAGAATCGGCCAAAAGCGGACCATCAGCCCTGATGGCTTCTGGCAAAAATTGAGTTATGGTTTGCCTACGAAACGATGGACGATTCAAAACCCTGCTTTTTAGGTTTAATTGACTTCAATACACGAACGGCAGGAGCTGGAAGCAGTATGAAGGACTCATATAAACAAATCGTAGCCCTGAGCAAAGGCACTGTACGAACACTTCTCGACGAAAAGAAGGTTCTCATGTCCTACCTGTATAGCCAGGCGCTTAAGTACTGTATAGAGCATTCGGAGAAGCATGGCGATTACACCCTTCTTGGTGCATTGGTGAACGTATTCGAAGGTCGTGACTTCAAGCTGTTCGTTTCAGCATGGATCTGTGAACGCCTTGGGCTAACAAGCAAAATGGGGCCGGTGGGAACCGTCTTCGCAAGGAGCGGGAAACCTCCCAATACGCATATGAGCTTTAAGGTAAGTGTGGAAGAGTTTGCAGGAGCGAAATTTAAAGTAAAAGTGCCGGTGAAGCCTGTTGCTACGAAGGAGAGGAAGGCGCCAAAGCGTGTTGATATGCTCGACTCGTGGGCACGCCTGCCGGGTAGCTTCGGACATGGGAAGCGGTGAGCAAGTCGATCATCGGACTACGTTACAAGTGGTTCGAAAAAATGGGGATAAAAAAATGGTGTTCCGGAGAAAGATTTTAACCGCTACATGGATGCCCATTTGGCCTTTGCTGATTCATTGATAAGCGGCGTCGACCAGGTAGAAGCAAGAGCAGCAATCCGAAAATGGGAGCACTACGCAGAGTAATCCTGATTACAGGAAATTCTCGCCCAAGTCCCGCATCTGTGGGGCTGAGGCCGTAGACGCTGCCGCTTTGGCTTCCAGCACATCAAGGACTGACTTGATCATGAAAGATGAAGCGCAATCGGGCTATAAGCCTGTGCAGGACGATGTGCTGAAGACATTGGGCCTTGCGGTGATCACGGGGCAGGGTGTTGAGCGTCTGTTGAGCAGCTGCCTAACGTTTCCATTGCACGGCGAGCTACTGCAAACTGTGGAACAGCTTCAGATCCTACTTGAGCGACATTCAAAAGCCACTTTGGGACAACTGCTCAATGCGCTGCGGAAGCGGGTAGACCTGCATCCCACCTTCGACGACAAGTTGGATCGCTTCCTCCAGTATCGCAACGTCATCGCGCATCGGCTACATGATGTGCCCGGAGGTCTTGACCTGCATTCCGATGAAGGACGGGGGAGACTAAAGGCTTTCCTGCTCCAGTACATGGATGATGGTCAGACCGTCAGCATGGTATTGCTGGGCGTTTTGCGGGAATGGGCGAAGCAAGAGGGCATTAGTATTCCCAGCGAGCACCATCTGAGCCAGCAAATGCAGGATCACCTCGACGCCAAGGTCGTGCCAAATTTGGGTGCCTTGATCAGGTCTAAAGAACTTGGCTCGAAGCCAAAGGGCTCGAACACGGATTAGACCATGAATGCAATCAGGACAGAGCTTGAGAAGGTGGCCCTTGCGTGCAGGGTTGGGCTCATTAGCGTCGTTGATGCAAAGGGCTCAACCTTTAACGGATTTCCCTCAGGCGCGTGCGGGGTCGCTTCCGACATTTTGGGGCGAGTAGTTTGGGAAACGCTTCAGTATGAAGGGGAGTGCGTCTGCGGTACACGTCACCCAAAGCTGAAAGACGGAGCGACCCACGCATGGTTTGAGGTCAGTGATTTCATCATCGATATTACATACGAAGTGAGTCATGTCTAAACTCGCAGAGTATCGCCAACTTGAAAAGCACCTTGCAGAGCAACTCAGCGCGCTCGAAGCGCTCAAGGGTGATGCCGGTCTAAAGAAAGAGATTGAATTCGAATCGAAGCTTCGTGCTTTGCTCGCAGAGCACGGATACAGTCTGCGGGATGTCATCAACCTGATTGATCCACAGGCAGCTCGTCGTGCCCCAGCATCAGAAGCTAAATTGGGCAGCCGCAAGCCGCGCCAGTTGAAGGTATACAAGAGTCCTGTTACGGGGAAGGTGGTGGAAACGAAGGGCGGAAATCACAAGATTTTGAAAGAGTGGAAGGCAGAGCATGGCGCTTCAACCGTTGAGTCATGGCTCATGAAGTAATGTCGCAGGAATAATGAAAAGGCCCTGAAGGGCTTTTTTTATGGGGATTTCAAATAGTGCTCAGGTAGTGTGTATGAACGGTCTGGTTCATCGACATATCGGAATTCCAGACCCACCGATCGCATTTGCTCCCACTGATCGTCTCGATTGTCCACAGGGGTGTCCCGTAGAAGAGCTTCGAGTGTTGGCTTCGAACGTGCTGGCAGAACGGATGGGAGAGCTTGATCCACTGCTTCGGATGACTGCATAGGCAATGCCTCTCCAGATTTACCCTGCGGATTTTCTTTAGACATCTATTCCTCCAAGACTACGTGTAAGGCTAAAGCGAATAAGGCAGGGCCTTGGTCATGAAGAAGCCTGCGAACGCATAGCGATTGCTCCCTTACCGGGCATTATCCCCTTCATAGGGGGGCGACATCTCAACTATGCGTCAGCAGGTGTTGGATATTGCTATCAGCATAGGCCGTACACGGGAGCGCGTTGATCCGACCGAAAAATCCGATGGTGGGCACGTGGTTCCACATCACGATCATTTGCGTGCATCTCTGACCTGTCGACACCTTATCTAAGGCACCACGAATGGATTCGCGAGGACTGAGTCTAATATAGCGGCTCCTCTACGAAGATACCGTATGACTCCAACAATGAATCCAATGCTCCGCTGGTGCGATATTCATACATAAGCTCAGCGCGGGTAAAACTTAACGCGACAGCAATGCGGAACTGCACTACGTCTAACAATGCCGGTTCGAATGGCCAAACCTGTATGTTCGTGATTGATTTATCTAATGGTTCGAAATCAGAGACCATTTCAATAGCGCTTTCAATTTCACTCCATTTTCTCATGGAAACTGCATAGGTTTTTTGATGCCTGTCTGCCAACATAGTGTGCTCATCAAGATACGTGCTCCCTGCCTTTGTTAAGAAATCTATAGGAGCGTTCTTGACGTATACATCCAGAAGGCGAGGTGATGAGATTAGATTTCGCAACTTATGGAATGGGACTTTGCCGTGACTGAACTCATACCGCAGTTCATCACGAAGGTACTCCATCAAATTCGGAGTGTTAGCCATCACTAAACGTTTTTGCACAATTCACCTCGTTAAGGCGGATAGCGAGACTAGGGGAGAACCCCATGTTCCAACTTACCGATGAAGCTAATGAGCACTTTGCACCCTTCACAGGTTTGCAACATTTCGTATGGCTTATTGTGACCAAAGATGAAAGCGGATTTTTTTAGCCACTCCAAAGCCCATCGTGGATTGGAGCTGAACAAGCTCAATATGGACTCAATCGCTTCTGCTAAATTAGCAGAGTATTCACTAGACACCATAGTAGCGGCAGCTGGATCGGACGCAGTTGTCAGTCGGTGAACTTCACAGCGGGTTAGATTCCAACCCTTGACGGTGATAATTGATCCCTCATTTCCGCAGATCTCGCAAATTAACTCGGAAATTTGCTCCGCGATTTCAGCTGCCGTTGTTATATAGTCGTCTGCCTGAGCACAATAAATACGAAGGGCGCCAAATTTTTCTTTAACTTGATCTACAGTCACACCAAGGTTGTTTGTGGTTGACCTCTTATTTATCACGGCGAGCGTAGCATTGATGACTTCGAACCATCCGCTACCGCACTCGAAGAAAAATTGATCATCGTTATGCCTGGTATTGGCTAGCAATAGTGTTGGGTATCTTGCGCATAAAATTTTATCCAGCTGTGCGTTCATGCGTGATACTCAACTCAGAAATTTTGCAACTGGTGGTGGTCGAAGATGGTCGTTGCTGATTGCAGGCTTTCCCAATCTAGCCCGATTGGATAGCGGATACCGCCCGCAACTTCATAGGCAAACATAGTTTTGATTACGCCAGGGTATTGCTTCTTATAAGAGATGAGTCTTACAAGCGGCTCCATCTGCGTGCGTTCTGATTGGTTAAGCCATCCAGGGGACACCAACTGGATGTCCTGTACGAAGTACTCAGGGTCGCTCTCCTCAAGATGCAGTCTCAGCAGCGAAATCGATGAGATAAACCTTACGTCGACTTTTGCTTCGCAGGGTTTGGTTGAAGACCGAAATCCCCAGGACACATAGAACCAAGGCAAATCCAGGGACAGTGTCACGAAATCCCATTCGATGGTGTTCCCATCAAAAAAGGGAGGAGAGGGAATGCGCGATTCCGGAAAGGTCTCAAACATATAATATTCCAGAAAATATGCCCTATAGGGCATGGCTCGTTTCGCAGCATTGTGGCCCTATGGCTGGTATTTGCCAAGGGAAAAAATGAAGCAGAAACATACCTTTGGTCGTGCATTGATGGCCGTACGTGACGCTCGTCACTTGCCTCAGGATGCGCTTGGGGTCGCGCAATCCAACATCAGCAGGCTTGAGAGTGGGGCAAAAGTGCCGTCATGGGCTCGTGTTGAAGAGCTGGCTGAATTGCTGGACGTTCATCCCCTGACGCTTTTCACGCTGGCCTATGGTAGCGAGACCGACGCTGACATTTTGCTGGGGAAGGTCAGGGAGGAGCTGGAGGAGTTGAAAGGTCGCTAGGCATTCATCTTTCAGGTTTCATCCCCGCGGCTACTACGCATGGCTAACCGAATCAAAGCGGGCTTCTGCCAAGGATGATCAATTAATGCTCAGCTTGATCAAGCATTCCAGGCTGGAAAGGGGCTGTGTTTGTTGCTATGGCAAGATCCACGACGACCTGTGAGACGTTGGCGAGAGCTGTGGCGATCAGGTACTAGGCCGATGCGCCATGAAGGCTCGCGCTCTCAGACAGGGTATCGACGGAGTGCGGGAAAATAAGGCGGTAAACCCTGCATTAATTTTTGACGACTATAAAATTTAGCCATTTTGTGTTTCTACTCTGGAGGGCGTCAGTACTTTCCCACGTGAAAAGTGACTTTGTGTCAGATCGGGTGATAACTAACTCTTCGATTTCATCATGGTTGTAATTAGTAAATAACCTGCCATCCTCTTTTCGAATAGTCCCAACTCCAAGCTTTAGAGAGAAATAAAATACACCTGACTGTTTAAGTGATCTCATTATCAAGTTATAGGTTTTCGCAAAGCTTGATTTGCTGACATGTAGAAGTGATGCACAGGCCCAGGCTCCATCAAATTGGTTGTTGAAGTCTATTTGTTCAGCAGCGATTTCGTGAACAATTGCCCCCGTGCGATATCTAGCTAATTTTGCCATTTCTCTAGATGGTTCTACTCCCTCTACATAGTATCCAAGATTAATGAAATGACCCATATCACGACCCGACCCACATCCTATATCTAGAATTCGCCCGTTCGGTTTTATTCGAGACGTGAACTCCATCCAAGGAATCTCAAGTTTTAAGTTGTACGTGGCTTGATCATATTTATCTGAATTGTAATTGTAAAAGTCTATTGTTTCCTGGTCTGCCCCGGAATTTTTATCTCTCATAGCGTTTTACCATCAATAAGAGCATCAATTATTTTTGGCCATTCCGAAATCTCTCCAACAATTTTTTCATAGTCACCGCGAACCAACTCTTCCAGCTTACGCGGATAAACAGCATTGTGTAATCGCGCATGGTTTTCCTCAGGAAGCAATGCTTGCTCGTACGCATCGTTCAGGGCTAAACGATGAGACAAATACTCTGCGAAACAAAGCATAAGAGGTTCATTTGACGGATCCGCAAAGCCGGATTTATCCTCTATTAATGTTGCAATTCTAGACCCGGTGTCTAGTATAAGTTTTACGTACGGAAGGCAGCTAGCATGATTTTTACGTAAATATGGCAGGCTACTGATAAGTCTGAATGGAGCGCCCTTCGGATCTGACTGTCGAGTGTAGAGAGACGCCTTGTTGTTGTTTTGCGGGTCGTTGAAGTAGTAATAAATTTG
Source organism: Pseudomonas sp. C6002 (assembly GCF_013385805.1). NCBI lineage: Bacteria > Pseudomonadati > Pseudomonadota > Gammaproteobacteria > Pseudomonadales > Pseudomonadaceae > Pseudomonas > Pseudomonas sp. C6002. Next base: position 94,974 of record NZ_JACAPH010000017.1, read on the forward strand.
TGCGTTATCGGCTATCAATAATTCATGTAATTGTCGGCTAAGATTGTAACTTTGTTTGATTAAAACTAATAATGGGCCGTAGAAATCATTTATCTGTTTGTATCGATACTCCAGAAGTTTGGACTTGGCGTCATATCCAGATTTTTTGTTCTGTGATTCGGCATTATGCGAAAATAGCCTTGATTGCGTGAATATGGTAACCAATGCTCCAATTAGTGAGATAGCGAGAGCCGCGTATAGGGGGATATAGGGCTTGATCGAGTTTTCGTCAAGTTTAGAAGTCAACTTTTCAAGCTTTGCATCTACCTGCTTCATATCATCCGAAGCTAAAGGGGCTATAAATGTATTTTTTTCGTCGATTTTGGGTGTCTGGATTGCAATCTCAGCTTTTTTTAGAGCGGCATCTTCTATCGTCGCATCTGTATGGGGAGAGGTATTTTCGCCGCCAGCATACGAACAGCAAGAAAATGAAATAGCCACATAGACTAGTAGATGTTTGAGAATTGTCATGACTGAGCTAACTAGGAAATAGGGAATAAAGCTTCTCACATTTCCCTCATTGGTCACAACGGAGTGGTAGCTGTATGTTGAATGCATATGGAGCTAACCAGGCCGCCCTGCTGGAATTTTGGCCTTGCGATCGAGCCCCCACTAAAGATCGGGCTGATACCTGTGCTATGGATGATTGAGGGGGATACGCGAAAAAATGGAACAGAAAGCAGCCAAGCCGATCGATCAGGCGCTGAAAAGAGAGCTAAGCAAGTAGCAGCAAACCGTCCTAAGCTAGCGTAGCTAGAGAGGTCGTCAACAAGCTGTAGGCCTGTCTCCGAGCGCCTAGGCGTTCAGGGTAATGTCGCCCGAGCACCAGTGCTAAGCCCAAGAAAGCGGAGAAACATGTTGTTGTTATCGACAAGCTCGCTCCGACACGAAATCGGAAAACCGATACCGCTAGAAAACCGAGACCACTAGTAGTTGGCAAATTGCTATGATTGGAGGACATGCACGCGGAAATGCTCGGATCTGCTAGCACATGCACATTTTATGCGCTTTCGGCTTTCGAGAAAATATCGATCAAGGAGCAAGAGCCGCTGATGACGACAATGACATTAAGAAAAGCGCTGGGCGTTCTCGCTAAATCTTCCCCGTTTTCAGTTAGTACCGTGAGTAAAAGGCAGAACGACTGTTTTGATGGGTTAAAAGAAAAGCTTTACGTAAAACAACAAATTGAAACTGACTTTGCCCAATTACTTTGTTCACTCAAAAGTAATGAAATTATATTTCTTTGTGGTAGCAGCGGTGACGGTAAGTCGGAAATATTAACGCGATACTACAATGAGTACAAAGATAAGTGCTCCTTTCATATGGATGCCACTCATAGCTTTGCTCCACACCAATCAGCGATTGACGCTTTAGATCAAGTTTTCGATACGAACGTAAGTAGTTCCCAGCCGCTTGTCGTAGGTATTAATATTGGGATGTTAGCTAATTTCGCGAAGGAAGGTGCATCGCGTCATGCGTGCCTGCGAGAAAAAATGGATGTTTTTTTAGCTAGTGAGGAGAGGAAGGTAGACAACCTATATTTTCTCGACTTTGAAAAATACCCGAAATTTAATTTTACCGAAGACGGTTACGCTAGCTCTAGCTTCGCGAAGGAGCTAATGAGAAATTTGACTCGTTCGGACAGTGAGAATCCATTTTATTGCTTGGCTACTGAAGACGAAAAAAGAGCAACTGATCAGATGCTGCTTGCTAATTTCAAGCTACTCGCATTAGGTGGTGTGCAAGACGTAATAATTACGTATTTATTTAAAGCGCGGCTAATTAAAGATCAATTTATTACTACTCGTGCATTATTGGATTTTTTGCACCATCTGCTTTTAGGCCCTGGTTATATATTTGATAATCTGTTTGAAAGCAATGGTAACGACTTGGTTGGGAGACTTGAAGATTTTGATCCGGTCAGAATACACACTCAATCACTTGATCAGTTTGTACTACGCTACGAACTCGGTTTGCCCGACGAGGAGCTAGATGTATTTCTACTTGAATTGAAAGAGTTTAATATTTCTTTGACTCGTGGAAATGAGTCGCGTGGAGCAGCTGCATCATTAATCAGACTGTTTAGCTTGATGCGTAACGAGAGCCTAGGAAATGGTTACCATCAAAAGTATAAAGGCGAGTTTGACGAAAACTTGCTTACCCGCTACTCAAAAGTCTGGAAGCTACATAACGACTATGATGGAAGCTCTGAGTCACAGACTGCGCTGAAGCGATTTTACAATAATGAGCTTATGACGGGAATACAACGTTATGCAAATAGGCGTGCGCCAGAGCTTAGGATGGCAAAAGATGAAATATTTCTAGGCGCATTTGGCTCCGTAAAATTGTCTGCGTCTATCAAAGTAAAAGTGGATTTCGAATCAATAGATAAATCCATAAAAGAAAAAAATACGTACTTCAATGCTAGGTTAAAAATTTCCAATCAGATATTACCTCCAATTCAAATAAATTTAAATTTTTATGAACTCATATGTAAGCTTAACTCCGGGTACCGTCCTAATAAATATGACAAGAGTGCAGTTGTGTTCCTGGATGAGGTGGTTGGTCATATAACGACGATTGCAAAGTCAACGTCAGTTCTTAAGTTTTATGAAGGGAATAAAACTTATTTTGCTAGTCATGAAGATGGAAGATTTGAAATAAGGGGTGAATTATAATGTACCCTATCCCGAAGGATCTCGTGGCCCCGAAAGTAAATAAACTAGACAGCTATCTGCCCTTGAGGAATAAAGGCAATGATTTTGATTGGGAAGTAGTAACAGGTTTGGTTCTTGGTAATATATTAGGTAAACAAGTAAGTGATTACAGCTTCCAACAGTTTCAGGAAGGTTGCAAGAGTAAGATCAGTTCATTGATGGATGAGCCAGATTTCTGGCAGGTTCTAGAGCGAATGTATTTTACAGACGAAGATATTTTTAAAGTATCTCCTCTGTTTTTGCTATTTAAGGCGCCATATTCAGGCAATCTAAAAAGCGAATTTGGTGCAGCAAATTGGCGTATGGCGACATTGTTCTCAAACCTGCTTGGAAAATATAGATGTACAGAGAATTTATCTGGCACATTAAACTTTTTAGAATCAGCAATGTTAGAAGTGTTGGATAAAAATCTGACATGCGATTTCGCAGATAAGTTTCCGCGTGAACGCGCTTATTTACCGTACATCTCAGAAGCGTTCCAAGATGATATGAGTTTTCTTGCTGCGCATCCGAAATACTTGCTTGATGAACTTTCGAATACTCTTAAGTTGTACTCCTTCACCTACTGTGCGCAACTAGCTTTAAACGTCAGAAGCTGGCGGGATGGCACGCCACAAAGTAAACCGTTGTATTTTATTCTTGATTCTGAAAAAGCTAGTTCTGAACGTGTGAAGATTAGAAACAACGGGTATCGGGTGTTCTCTTCAACTTGCGGATGGTTGTTCCCCATACTCTCAGCTTTAGAAGTACTTCAGCAAGGCCAAGAAAAGCGCCCTCTGTGGCAAGTATACTCAGAAGCAATCGAATATCCCGATCAGTCCGAACTACTGAACACATTGAATGTTTACTTGCAATCTTTCATTTTCGAAAGAAAACTACAGCCGCGAGACAAATGTAAGTGCGTAAAAACTGCCTTCGCACAATTACAAGATGTAGCTATAGAGCAGTTTCACGTTGAGAATACCGATAGAGGCACTGTAAACAAAAAATATATCGCTGCTTTAGAGACTCAGTTATGCAGTCATTTTGTCCAGGCTCGGGGCCGAGCTGGAAAGGTATTAGTTATCAACCCAGATATGCTGCTTCTATTGACAAACCTTTCAATAGGGGCAAATGAAAAGCTTAGGCTGCATGAGTTGATTCGTGAGTTTGAAAGGCGCGGATTTTATTTGGATAATCAATCCCAGCAAGTTCTCGTATCGTTTTACGAACGCATGGGCAACATTGAGCGAATGAGTGATAGTGGAGACGCCGTATATGTCCGAAAAACAGTATGAAGCATATATGGTAAAATGCTTTCTTGAATGGGTTAGCGCTGATATCCAACCTGGTTGCAGGTATCAGTTCAAGTCTCCAGACTCCGATAACTCTTTGGCTCTTTACCACGAACTGCTAAATAAAACCAGTTTAGATCGAATCGAGTTTGAAGGGCAAAAGCTCGCGTACATTGACTGTGCTGGAACTCAATTGATCCCGGTGTTACATGGCAGCGGCGCCGATGCCTACACCGAAAATTATATTTCCCACCTTAGAGATTGTATTGCTGGTCGGAGTGAGCCCTTTGCGCGCAGCTCAATGCTGTTTATCCATAATAGTATGCTGGATACATTAATCAATAGCGCTATGGATCTTGCTGGTCCCGGAGCGATATGGCACCCCAAGACCCTAGAGAAAGAATTGGGCAAATTGATTGATATTTCAAGTAATAAAGCGGCGCTACTACGATGCTTACTTGATAACCAACTTGCTGTGATTCTTGAAGAAGGTGCAACGGTCTTCGGGTTCTCGCCGTTATTTGAGACACTGAACGGCGGTGTACTTGATTTTTCAGAACTAGGTTTGTTAAACGACCCTGTCATCGAAAATATGTCGATTCAACCATATCAAGTTAAAAATCGTCTTGATGAAAATCGTGAGTTACGCAAACAAATAGATTTTAATCTAATGCACTTTGGAGACCAACTCGACGGAGTGCTTAAGCAATTTAGTCCGAAATTTATTAAAGAACACTTTGAAGATAAAAAAGACTGGCAACAGCTACCATACAATGATTACTTGGAAGAAATAAAAGCAAATAAATTACAGAAGCTGATATTCGAAAGGGCTTCAGTTTTTGACGCTACGCTTGAACAACGTAACAAGAGCAGTACTAAAGCTGGTCAAAAAGAAATCAGCTTATTGATACAACCTGTGGCTGGGAAAAATGAAGTACTGCTAGAATTAGTATTTGCTGGCAACGACCTCGAAAAAAATCAAATCCGGATTGCTCATAATAAACAATTACAGAAAGATGTTGAAATTGAAGTCAGTAGGGCAGGAGGAAAATACTCCAGGGTAAAAGCCCATATTCCCTTCTCCCACGCACCATGTTTCTTTTCAATAGAGCTTAAACGGGATAATAGGTCTGAAGAATACAGATTTCGTTGTCTCATACTAGAAGCTGGGCGTTTCTATCTGGATGAAATTAAAAATGCTTTTCGTATAGAACCTCAAAAAAACCAAATTACTCTTCAGCTGGAAGAGAATTCTCTAAGGTTAGCACCAAGCGGCGACAGCGTGTACACCCTCAACGAAGATGCGGCGGATGTTGACTGTCAGCAGTTTCATCTGATCGATTTCGATCAATTGGCTAACCAGAGTGAAATGATCCGGTTCAGTTTGTGTAGCGGTACTCATCGATTGGACGTGAATGTCGAGGGACCAGGCGCTGAAGACGGAGTCAATATTCCATTACTATTTGATTTAGAGAGAATTACGAAGTCTCTTCTTGATGATGAGAATGCAGAATATAATCGCCTGAAAAATAAGGTAGTTCTCGATAATATTGAACACAGCATCGTAGGGACGCGCCAACAGTTATTAGATTACGAAGCTGATCTGATAGATCAAAATTTATTGCATGCTAGTAATGGTTTTAATCTAAGCATAGCGGACCTTGCTTCACATTACCCCTCATTGCTTAAAACTTACGAGAATTTGTACAGCTATTATAGGCAGAGAAAAACGTTACCAAGTCTTGTTGCATGGGGTGAAGACTACTGTTTTTTGGTTAAAGAAGTTCTAGACGCCTTTGAGAATGAACTGAGGTCGATTCCCCTCAATCAAGTGCTATCCAGAAATCAGCGAAATCTGCTGCAAATCGGCATACATAATGTTGATGGTAAAGAACGTCTCTCGCCTATACACCCGTTAGTTTTGGCATATCACCATCAACTGGTTGGAGCAATACGGTCAGAGAGAGCAGATCTAGGATCAAATTCATTTTACAGTCTTCCAGATGTCACATTGGATAGACTAGTCGCTTCTGGTTTACTTCCATATACATATCACTCAGATTCGGAATTCGCAAATTTAATTCCAGTAAAAGAAAATAGGTTTTGGCTGGATCTGATACCGCAAAGGAAAGTTAGTCATAGCTATGTAAGGCGTCTAGTTAAAGATAAATTAGCTGAATTTTCTAATGCGTATTCTCGCCTTTTTACGTCTGGTGTAAATAGCTCCCTAATTATCAATGCAATCAACCAAGCAAGGGCCGAAGAGATATTCCTAGGGCTAGTTGATCACTTTAGATCTGAAAAAGGGTCAATAGGATCAATTCATGTAAATTTCTACGACGATAGTCTTATAGAAAATAATTTTGATCTGTTCTCAGAAATTAGTAGTTACGAAGAAGCTAAGCATTGGCTTGGTTTGAGTACCAGTGCTTTAAGAGCAGATGCGGATACACTTATTGATCAGCTCCGTAGTCGTTTGACCTACAGTAAGTTTACCTTCCCTAAAGATGAAGGAGAAAATTTACATTATGCTCATCTTGCGTTTTTCAGTAATAGTGTTCCTGTAGAATGCCATCCAGTAAACATTGAAACTGCACTAAGTGGGGTTTTATGCCAGGGGTTGATCAGCGGAGAAGCCGCTGAAACCATGAACGATGCATACTTCACCGCGTTTGGTTTAAGAAATGTAGATTGCACCGAAGTACAATCGTTAAGAATTTCTAACCTTATTGGCTCATTATGGCAGCCCTCGCGACAGCCAAATGCACAATATCTCGGTACCGGGATAGGATTAGCTGTTAGCGCAAATTTTAAAAAACTTCTAACGCGCTCCTACGACAGTGCTTTGTGGACCACTATAATCGATCCTAAAGTAACTCTCGATTTTTTTACCAGTCAAAAAGATGTAGTGTTAATTCATTATTCTGATCAATATACAAGCAGTGCCGGATATGACGCAATAACAGTAACGAAACAAATCGACTTATTTCAACGCTTGCTCAAAGTTAGTGATAACGTTGGGAGTGATCGTCTCTTATCTGAATTCAACGCATTCAATGGTGAATGGCTGTTGAAAATGATGACCTCCAATGCCAAAGACCGGAAAGAAAAGCAGGGTATCATCGGCGCTTATAAGTTTGTTAATGCGATGTTGAGTCAGTCTGATATCTGCTGGGTGCCCTTATCCGTAGCTGAGATGATCAGAGTATCTGGCAATGTTGGCCTCAAAATGACTGATAGTGATTTTACTAGACATCTTAAAGGCTACAAAAGCGGCGCAATTTCAGACGACGTGCTTTTTGTGGGTTTCAAAAATGACTCCCTATTTCTATTGCCACTAGAGGTAAAGACGGGAGCTAGGCCTAATTTTTCGTACGCAGAACAACAGGCAAAAGAACTTAAAAGATATTTGCAAGACGAAGTACTTGGCCCCGGTACTTTAGCGAGTAGTCTGTACCGGGCGCTCTTCGTTCGACAAATTTTAATTCAGGTTGAAAAATTCAAGCTCTACAATGTTATCACTGATAAAAATATGGATCCGCTTCTGAGTCGGCGGGAGTGGTGGCTGAAGGGGGAGTACAAGATTGACAATCTCCCTAATTACATCGATGGAATAGTATTAGCACACATCGACAGCGATAGCTGCGTTGAGCCTAAATATACGCTAACTTCTGCTAACATTTTGGAAGTTGAGTTACCGTATTCGCTTCTTTCCGCCCTGATTTCCGCTGATACTCCAGTAGCGATAAAAAACCTAATTGATAAATTAGGAATTCCGTCAGAATACTTGCTAAAGAGATTCAGTCATAAAAATTATGTGCTTCCTTCAGATGAGGGAATCGCTCAAGACTCACCGATACCCCCGAAGACTGTAACCTCGGCCACCGGCTCACCGCTATACAGTATAGCTCAAACTAATGAGCAAGTTGATTTGCGGATTTTGTTTGGTCACGATGTACTTCGTCAGGAGCCTATATACTGGGAGCCTACTAATACCGCAAAATTCATGAATACTAATACCGGCATAATTGGGACAATGGGAACTGGTAAGACTCAGTTTACCAAATCAATTATCACACAACTTGTTGCTAACCAAACATCCAATGTCAATTCTGCTAGTATTGGCTTGCTAATCTTTGATTATAAATCTGATTATGTTGATCAGGCATTTGTTAAAGCGAATAACGCCAAAGCATTTAAGTTGGATAGGCTTCCTTATAATCCTTTAAGCTTATATGGAGATATGCCCAAGCTGCCCGTACATACTGCAACTGGTTTTTCCGAGACCATGGCGAAAGCGTTTGGTCTTGGTCAGAAACAGCAACTTAAATTAAAGAAACTCATTCTGGATGCATACGAAAAGAAGGGAATCAGTGCGTTAGACTCCAGCTCCTGGGCTAAGTCTGCTCCCACCATAGCTGACGTGTGGGAGCTGTTCGTATCCTCGGATAAGGTTGAACATGATTCGCTTTATGCGGCACTCGACAGTTTGGTCTCATATGAAATATTTGAATCTGTATCGGATCGTGCAGGGTCGCTATATGATTTGCTGGATGGTGTCGTAGTAATCGAACTTGCAGGTTATACCCCACAGATTCAAAATCTTGTAGTAGCGTTAACCCTTGATCTGTTTTACTCACAGATGCAAAAATTTGGAAAGCCTAGCGTTTGCGGGGATCATCGTCAAATTACGAAGATGATTTTAGTAGATGAAGCTGATAATTTTATGAAGGAAGACTTTCAGAGCTTGCGCAAAATTTTAAAAGAAGGCCGAGAGTATGGAGTAGGATTAATACTTTCGACCCAAGAACTAACGCACTTCAAAACGGGTGACAATAATTACGCCTCCTATATTCTTACTTGGGTAATCCACAGGGTTGCAGAAATAAAGACAAGCGATATAAGGGCAATATTCAACAAAGACGACAGGCAAGAGCAAGAAAGGCTGATGGAAGTTACTCGCAAGTTAGATAAGCATTACAGCTTGTACATTGACGGCAACAAAAAGGTCGTAAAGATGAAGGATATGGCTTTCTGGCAGTTGAAGCTGATTTCTGCGAGTGAATAATTAAATTGCCGCTCGGCTAATCAGTTAAGGTTTTGGTGGCATGCAAAACCGTCAAAACCTTAACAATTGGGACTCCGATCGCTAAAGTGCGCCAGCTAAGCTCCGCAGGTTTCTATGAGTTCGGAGAGCCGATATTCCGTCGTTGACATGTGCGGCCCACGCTTTGACTAGAAGTCTCTGATCATAATCGGGATATCGCAGTTGCAGCAACAGCTCGGTAACCAAGGCTGTTTCACCCAGCCAAGTGACCTTATCTAATACAAGTGAGCCATCGAGTTTTACATCGTCTGGCTCATACAGAAAATCCGTTTCTATAGATCGGAAAAATGCCAGTCTTGCCGCCACATTGGGCGTAATGCTGGTATATCCTTTAAGTCGTTTTAGCTGTTCTTCAGTCTCGATATTTAGCTGCATTCTGTTAGGCAACATCAAATAACCTCCGAGGGAGAACTAGACCAAAAATAACCAGGGCTTAATTTGGCGGACTTGGTAATACCATCAAAATTAATTTGGTAACTATGCGAAGTAAATTTTGAAAGCTTATTTAAATAATAGTTTTTCGTTACTTCTGTGTCAGTAGACAGTATTACAACTTGATGGCTTGCTGATGGAAAATAATTTTCGATAAGTTTATCTCTGTGACGAGAGTCCAGTCGCCCAAGTGGTGTATCGATAATGACTGGAAGTTGCCGGCCTGATGTTTTAGCTAATGCATCTAAAATGGCCACTGCGTAAATTTGTTTTTCACCGGCGGACAGAGAACCGCGATTTACGGCAGCGCCCTCATCATCTATCAGCTCGACATCAAAGGTCGACGGGTTGATTCGTGCGCTAATTTTAAGGTCGTCCTTACGAGCCAAACGTTGGTACGCTGCTACAAACATCTTTTCAAGCTTCTTTACCCGCGCGATTGTTAGTTCTACTGCGTAGCTATCTAATAGAGTTAAAGTCCGCTCAGCGTTGTCTACAGCAGTAGTAGAGTTATGCTGTGACCTTCCTTTGTCGTGCAGTTTCTGTAGCTTCTTTGCACAGTCTAATTTATCCAATAAGGCTTTACGCGACTTAACCAGTAGCTCTTTGTATTCGTTTAACGCTTTTTGATATTTTTTATCAAGTTCGCGGATATGTTGAATAGCGCCAATAAGTTGCTCATCGTCAGGTGCGCGTTGAATATTGCTAGAAGCTTGCTCCAGAGCATTCTCTGTCTGTTCGAGTGCTGTGCGAGCATCAATGAAACGTTGCCATGAAGCAGAACTTTCAGAGTCAATGGTTCGATGGAGAACACCCAGCTCACGTTCAGAAATATCAAGTATTAACGTCCCCTCTGGCTGGGTGCGCAAATAACGTGCAAACTCGTTTTCTACAGCTTCCATTAAGGTTGGCTTTACTAAAAGCGCGTTTAAATCTTTGTTTTGGTTCAGTCCGTTGATGAAATTTCGTAGCTCTGTAGAGAAAATGTTCCGCTTCTTTACATCTGATTCCATGTCTAAGTGTTTGAGTAGACAACTTAGCGCAGTTGGGGCTAGAGCAAATGGTAAGGTTCCCTCTAACTCATGGCGTATTGTCTTTTCAAGCTGAATCTTTTCTTTTAGCAGCTCGTCCACACGCACCTGTTCTTGAGCTTTGCTAGAAGCAAAGGCGCCACCTTGTGTGGCTAAAAGGTTTTCTTGTTTTCTAATTTCCTTCGAAATAATCTCCAACGAGATTTTTGCTAAATCAGCAGCATATCTGAAATTTTCGGCACTCTGACTTAGCCTAGTGCTTTCGTCCTCTAACTCTCGAATTTTATCCTGATGCTCAATAGCAGAAATTTCTGTAGTTTGTCGTTTCAAATATATCGAAAGATCGTTTCTTAATTTTGTGATCAAGTCCAGACCTAGCAGGCGACGTACGGCTGCTTGTAAAACGCGACCGGATTCGTCCTCAGCTAGAGATGCGATTTTTTCTCCATCGAAGAAAAACAGATCGGCAATGCCGTTAGGTATCAACTCATTTAAGAAGCCTTGGCATTGTTCGTAATTCAATTCGGTGAGTATTTGGTTATCTTGAGAAAGAGTAAGTTTATCCCTCTCGCCTCTACTCCAAGCACGGGTGACTTTGAAAATTGATTGTTCACCATCTTTATTATAGGTAAAAACCAATGAAATTGAGGCGTGCCTAGGTTGCTCTATTGAACTATTACCATTATGTACAAAAGAGCTTAGCTTATCTACGTAGTCTTGATTTTGGTGCATACCTTCAAAAGCCATTCTTCCATACAGGGCGAGGCGGACGGCTGTTAGTATTGAGGTTTTACCTGCACCGTTAAGCCCGCCAAATAACACAATAGGTTTCGCGTTAGTTTCGCTGCTTCTAGGCTCTAGATCAATTTCATGTACGCCTTGAAATACTCTAAAATTTTCTAGGGTCAATTTCTGTATAATCATTTTACATTACCCTAGAGTCTGAGCTGGCGTGTAAGTCTGCTTTGGCGAGTTGATCTTGAATATTTTTTAATTCGTTTTCTATTTCACTTATATCCAGTGCGTGAATGTCCTTTTGATGTCTCTTCTGGAGTAACACTTGGTTCTCTTCAATTTGCTCAAGAGAGCCCCAATCTTTTTTTAGAATACTGTCGATTTTGTCGAAAATCCCATGACGCCGACTTAATCCTTCCATAGACACTTCAAGCTCAATAAGCTTCATAACCATTTCACTACTAGTATCAAATTTCTCGGATACCTCGCGAAGCAACTGCGCGTCATAGGTGTCAAAACGAGATTGGTCGTCAACGATCCAATTTAGATCTCGTCCATATACACTGCGATAAATTTCTGGCAGCTCATCCGTCCAATCTGGCTCGTTGGGATCTCTAAGCCATTGCTGGCGAATTGCATGCAGCTCTGGTTCAGTAATGAGGCTGATTACATGGCCATCATCGTTCAAGGCTTTCTCAAGGACTAAAAGCTCTTTAATCCACTGTTTTCGATATTTTAACCAGTAGGGGCCAGGAATATGCTTGCGTTCGGCGCCTAAGTCCTCGCCCTCTTTCGCGTATTGATAAGAAACCTTACCATTTCGACGCTTGTAATTACGATAAGTATCTTTCTGATCTGGCTCAGTAGTTTTCGCTAAAACGTCTCTAAACTTCAATAATGGCAACATCCAGTCCTCACCATTTTGAATGAGATTTTCCATAGCGCGATCTTTGGTGACTACTGTACATGTCCAGCAACCAAAGCGAGAATTACCGCATGAAGGAGTACTCTCATCGATAACCAGCGGGCATTCGCCTTGGCCTGAGGAGTGCATGTATAGAGTCCATAGCGGACGGTTATTCCCGCCCCATGGTGTTTCCCATTCGTCAATATCATTGTCCGAATAGCGAAAGGCTCCTCGAAGAAGCTTCCAAACCTCTTCCGTATTCCAGCAGTCAATTGGTGTATAGATAAAGGCATTTGCCAAAGTCGTATGACGCGCTAGCCTAGAACCGTCAATTTTATGTTTAGCGATTACCTGTGCCCTGGACGCACTCTCGTCGCTTCGGGCACCAAGGAGGACTATCACTTCATCAAATTGACTAATTTTTTGTCGGATGAAGTCACTTACCGGATCAATTTTCATACGCTCCGTGCACCACCGAAAGCTACGGCTTGGTGCAGGATAGCCTTTGCCAAGAAGGTTCACCCAAAATGTATCATCAGACTCTGGACTCACAGTATGCTGAGTTATTGGCAAAAGATCTCTTTTCGCTGATTGCTCAATAAGTAGCATACTGCTTTTTATCAAATCTACGACAACTGGTGTCTCAACAAGTGTATCTGATGTAATTACGAAAACCTGTTTAGTGCGTAATTCAACTGGCAGCCCGAGCAAAGCGAGATATACAAGCGTCACTACCGCAGAGGAGTCCTTACCCCCACTGTAGCCGATGATCCATGGCCTAGAGTCCATGCAATACATTCGTTGGATTTCGCTGATAGATTCTGCAAGCGGTTTTCCGGCAAATTCTTCTTGATTTATAAAATCCTCGTAATCCGCCAGGTCGTAAGCTAGAGCCAACTTATTCATTTTTTAATGCCTGTTCTTCAAGCGTTATCTCTTCCGTCGAAAGAGGAAGAGACAATGCATTTTTTAGTGCGTTGCAGGTGAGACGAATAGCTGAAGTAGACTTGCTCAACTTTCCGTGCATCATCGTTCGGCGTAACCACTCCGGGTTAGTTTTACGCCAGTCAACATTGCGTATTTCTGCTAGATCATTTTCCCAAGTTCTAGGGTTGCTATCAATTAAACTACGGCCCAGCAACCCTAGTGCGTGCAAGCCTACTGCATGGGCATGTACGTATTCTTGTCGAAGATGTGCTGGTGAAATATCTTTACGCATCGCCATCTGCCAGTCTGGCATATGGGAACATAACGTTTTCCAGAATTTTGTAGCGAGTGCTGCTTCATCTTCGCTGTACCCATCTTTCGGCCCTTTTCCCAAAAGTGAGCGTGTCGCCTGTTTTATGCTACTCAAAGTGAATAGTTTACTAGAGAGCGCTGAAACGCTAGACCGTTCCATTTCTGTGAGGCCAACAAACGGCTCAGTCGTTTTCGCAAGAAAGCGAGCTAGCTCAGACGACGGATCTCGGTGATCGTAGAGTGTCGCCAATGAGGGACTAGGTTTTATTGCATGCTTGTTCAAATCTGCAAACATTTGTTGGCTACGTTGCAATCCTTCGTCGACAAAGAAAAGTACGGGAATGTTGTCTTGCCCTAATTCAGGGCGCTCCTGAAGAGCTTGTTCAATTGCTTTACGACGATGTTGTCCGTCGTTAATTAATATTTGAGCATCCATCGGCACACGGAGAGTTCCCAAGTTTTGCGAATCGGGGTATTCCTCAAACGCGATTTCTACAGCTATGGATGCGGTTAGGGCTGAAAAAACATAGTCATCAGGATTGTCGAGAAGATATCGAACCATTTCAGGTATGCGGGTCTTGTTCAGCGTGCGTTGGGCCCTAAGCTCTGGTGGAACCTCTGTCTCATCAAAGCTGAAAATTTTCGGAATGATGCGCATAGGACAAGTGGCTATATAGAAAGGGCGACCAGCCTGTATCCCTCGCACCGCTGGAAAGGAATAGCAGTATTTTGCATCAAATGGCTTCATCGTTTCCCACGCGTTTTGTGAACCGGCTATGTCATAGTTTCGGCATTTTACCTTTTCCTACGTCATTTTTTCACGTAATTTTTTCATTTTTGACGTAAAGGGGGGCGTACTAGAAGCTACGCCTAAGGATTTGATAGGTTACGATTGATGCGTCAAGTCTCCCGCGCATTCGAAAATCCGCGACGTCTATGGGCTCTTGGTATTGATTGGCGCAAGCGAATGCAGCCTAAAGCTGCTGAGAAACTCGCACAGTTGAATCCATCAGATGACTAGTCGGGCTCGGGTACTGTCCCCGAATGAATCGACATCACCAGCGCACGCCTGTAACGCAACGGTGTTGCGTTCAACTCTAAAGCCTGCAAGTGCTCGGCCGCTCTTACCAAGGCAGCAAAGCGCTCGCACGGGACGGCTATGTACGCAATCAACTTTTTCCCGCTCGCAGCCATAGACCCTATCCCTTTCGGCGGGACTGCGTCCTGCATCAATTGAGGATCTGTGTATACCTGGCACTCGATTTCCGGGTACTTGAAACTCTCCGGGTAACGCACATCGCCCCTTAGCGTCAGTACCATATGCTCATGATAGTGACCTTCGTTGGCCCTCAAATTATTGGGTAAGGCCAGGCTGAACGACCAAGTGAAATCCCACCCAGACAGTCCGATTTCATAAATAGTTCGTTGCGTTTCGAGTTAACGAGCCAAAACGCGTGAGGAACGTCATCGACGAATCTCTACTTCCTTAATCGTTATTCGCTCGCCGTGAACGATTTGGGATGCTCAGAGTTTTCCCCGTGACGTGGTAACGAGTATGGCGCGTCGTACTCCCAGGTATTTCGACCTCACCTGAGTATTCCATCGAAGTGGCGCTGACAAGGTTCAGAGGCCAGTTGCTCGATGCATGAGCCTGACACATTTTAAGCGACGGACCGATCTGCTCATGCTTGCTTGGCATATTTTCCGCCACTAGCACGGACGTTATTTGATAGTCTGACTTACGTGTAGAAGGTCGCAGGTTCGATTCCTGTCTCGGGCACAAAGGCAACACAGTTTTCAGATGATCCCAGAATGGTTCTGAAGGCCAGACGAACCGGTATTCATGCCTGTTCTTTTGTATCTGCGCGACCTTGATGACCCAGATGCATCCCCATTCCTCGATCTAAGAGAACGACATGACCACACAAGAAATGACCCAGGAAGCGCGGCACGAAGCAGCCCTCAAAAAGTACGTCGCGGAGTCGCCGGAACTGCTGGATGAGATCAAGGACCTGAGCGCCGATGATCAAAGGGACCAGATCCAATGGGCGTTTGAGGATGAGGCCGAGGCCCAGGGCCTGCAGCCATGGGAACTGACGCTGAAGTACACCTCCACCCCCGAAGCGTTCGAGGCGGCGCGCCTGGCTTTGCACAAGGAAGCGGCCGAGGTGTTGGGTGTCGACTGGAACGAGTATTGCGGGATGAACAATCTCGCGATCTGACACAAGTTTGATGTGGCGAGGGAGCTTGCTCCCGCTGGGTTGCCAAGCGACCCCAAAAACCTTGGGAGCGCTGCGCACTCCAGCGGGAGCAAGCTCCCTCGCCACAAAAGCAGGCGCTTACATTCAAGGGCGTTTCAGAGACTAAGCCGCATCGACAAATCCACCGCCTTCACATCCTTGGTCATCGCCCCGATGGAGATGTAGTCCACGCCGGTTTCAGCGATGGGCAGCAGGGTGCTTTCGTTGATCCCGCCACTGGCCTCCAGCTTGGCTTTGCCGTTGTTCAGGCGCACCGCTTCGCGCATGTCATCCAGGCTCAGCTCATCCAGCATGATGATGTCGGCGCCCGCCGCCAGTGCCTCACGCAGTTCCTCCAGGCTTTCCACTTCGATTTCCACCGGCTTGCCCGGGGCGATCTTGTGGGCGGCGCTGATGGCCTGGGCAATGCCGCCGCAGGCTGCGATATGGTTTTCCTTGATCAGGAACGCGTCATACAGGCCGATGCGGTGGTTATGGCAACCACCGCAGGTCACTGCATATTTTTGCGCCAGGCGCAGGCCGGGCAGGGTCTTGCGGGTATCCAGCAGCTTGACCTGGGTGGACGCGACAAAGTCCGCCAGGTATTGGGCGCGGGTGGCAACGCCTGACAACAGTTGCAGGAAATTCAGCGCGCAACGCTCGCCACTGAGCAGCGAGCGGGCCGGGCCTTCGAGGTGAAACAGCGCCTGGTTGGGGCTGACACGTTCGCCGTCGCGCACCTGCCAATGCACCGCGACGCGTGGGTCCAATTGGCGAAACACCGCTTCCACCCAGGCCGTGCCGCTGATGACGGCGGCGTCGCGCGTGATGATCGTGGCCTTGGCCAGGCGTTCGGCGGGGATCAGTTGTGCGGTGATATCCCCGCTGCCGATGTCTTCCAGCAGTGCGCGACGCACGTTGGCTTCGATTTCGGCGGTCAGGTCGGCTAGACGAAGATTGGGCATAACAG
The DNA here is from genome assembly GCF_013385805.1 of Pseudomonas sp. C6002. Classification (NCBI taxonomy): domain Bacteria; kingdom Pseudomonadati; phylum Pseudomonadota; class Gammaproteobacteria; order Pseudomonadales; family Pseudomonadaceae; genus Pseudomonas; species Pseudomonas sp. C6002. Next base: position 111,665 of record NZ_JACAPH010000017.1, read on the forward strand.
GCTCCACAAACAAAGTGCCTGGATTATAGGGGCAGGGCGGGCCTGAACCCAAGGCAACTGGCACCACGGGTGCGGTGCGCGATGTTCATTTACACGGCAATCACAGAGTTCGCTGGCGCAACAACCCTCATTTGCAAGATAATCTCGCGCCTTGCAATTGGCGTCATAGCTTTGACGTCACGGTGATAGCCCGATTTTCGCAGTGCCCCGGCGTGCTTCGCGCCGTTGCTGCACCGATCCTTCACACAATCGAATACCGCCGTTTCAGGAGGCCAGGATGCACAATGACGGGAAGGTGGTGCCGATCAATAAGGCACGGGCGACGCCATCGCCGCTCGCCCGCCTGCCGGTGGTGTTGCTCCAGGTCCGTGACAAGGCGGCGCAGCAACTCAGGCAGGGACTGCAGGAGCTGTTTGATAACGCCGACGACACCCTGTTCGAAATGGCCGACAAGACCCGCAGTAACGTCGACCACGGTATTTTCTTTGAGGCCATGCGCGACCTGCGCCTCAAGCGCAAGAATTTCGAGCGTGGCTTCATGGAGCAACTCTACGAAGCGTTTGCCAATCTTGGCAACGTGGAGCGCGGTGAGCTGCAACTGATTCCGGTGGTGTCCTACACCGCGGCGCCCGGGGTCTCGGGCGATGAGCTGGAAAAAGCCGTCGCGCTCGAGGCCATGCTGGGCAAGGTGCTGCGCCGTGACGGGCTCGCCCTTGGGCAATTGACAGCCCGGCTGAATGCCTTGCTCGACAAACGCCTGGATGATCGGGACAACCCCCTGGGCCCGGCAATGCTGTGCGCGTTTTTTCTGCAAGCAGGACGCAGCCTTGGCGTGGAAATCCGGGTCAAGCTGATCATTCTCAAGCTGTTTGAGAAATACGTGCTCAGTGACGCTGATCTGTTGTACGGCGAAGCCAATCAGTTGCTGATCGCCACTGGCGTATTGCCCGAACTCAAGGCCGTGCCATCGCGGCGCGCCGTCGCCACGGCCGAGTTGCCTGAAGACACCCCGCCGATTGCCGGACACCCGGCAGACGACAGCGGCCAGGAAGTTTTCGCGGCGTTGCAGGAATTGCTGTCGGCAGTGCGCGGCAGCGTGGCACCCACGCTGGAAGCCAGCGCCGAGACCCAGCCCATCTCCACCCGTGACTTGCTGCGCCTGCTCTCCCATTTGCAGCAATATGTGCCTGAGCCTGAGGTCGAGGATGATTTCGACCTGCGCAACCAGCTTGAACAACTGCTGACCCGGGTCAGCGTCAAGAGCGGCAAGTCGCGGGTGGTGGAGGATGCGGACGAGGATGTGATCAACCTGATCGCCATGCTGTTCGAGTTCATCCTCAATGACGGTACGGTGCCCGAGTCCCTCAAGGCGCTGATCGCCCGCCTGCAGATCCCGATGCTGAAAGTGGCGGTGCTGGACAAGAGTTTTTTCAGCCGCACCAATCACCCGGCGCGACGCTTGCTCAATGAAATCGCTTCGGCGGCCATGGGCTGGAGCCAGCGCGACGATTATCAGCGCGACAGCCTGTACCTGCACATCGAGCAGGTGGTGCAGCGGTTGCTGAACGATTTTGTGGATGATCCGGCAATCTTTTCCCAGTTACTGACCGAGTTCACCGCGTTTACCCATGACGAGCGACGCCGCAGCGAATTGCTGGAGCAACGTACCCGCGATGCGGAAGAAGGGCGCGCCCGTACCGAAATCGCTCGTCAGCGTGTAGCCGAAGCCCTCAATCTGCGGTTGCTGGGCAAAGTACTGCCCGAGGTCGTGGTGCAGTTCCTGCAACAGGCCTGGAGCCAGGTGCTGTTGCTGGCGTGCCTGAAGCATGGCGAGCACTCGCCACAATGGCTGGCCGGGTTGCGCACCATGGACGAGTTGATCTGGAGTGTCGGCCTCAGCGAAGACACCGAAGCCGGCCGGCACCTGCTGGAGCAGTTGCCAGGCTTGCTGAAAGCCTTGCGCGATGGGTTGAGCGGCGCGGCATTCGATCCCTTCATTACCCGGGAATTTTTCACCCGCTTGCAAACCCTGCATGTCCAATCGTTCCGGGGCAGTGCCGAGGAACAACCGTCGCTGTCGCAAGTCGAGGTGCGCGAGGCATTCGTCCTCAGTCCCGCGGCACCGGCCATCGAGGCGAGCCTGCCGGAAGATGATCCCGACCTGCTCAAGGTTCGCCAACTGCGGATCGGTTGCTGGGTGGAATTTCAGGAAGACGCCGAAAACACCCTGCGTTGCAAGCTGACGGCGATTATTGCGCCGGGCAATACCTGTATTTTCGTCAATCGAACCGGCCTCAAGGTATTGGAAAAAAATCCGCTTGAACTGGCCCTGGAGTTCAAGCGCGGCGCGGTGCGAACCCTGGATGATGCGCTGTTGTTCGACCGCGCCCTGGCTTCGGTGATTGGCAACCTGCGCCAACTTCATCGCGCCAAGTGATCGCAACCAGACAGCGGAACGCGGCATACTGAGTCACCCCAGCCTCGTTCAAGGAACCAGTATGCAGTTGGACCCCGCCAGCGGTTGGTGCCAGGGCATTCGCCATTGCCCCTCGCCCAACTTCAACGAGCGCCCCGGTGGCGAGATTTCCCTGTTGGTGGTGCACAACATCAGCCTGCCACCGGCGCAATTCGCCACCGGCAAGGTGCACGAGTTTTTCCAGAATCGCCTGGATGTCACGGAACACCCCTACTTTGAAGGTATTGCCGACCTACGGGTTTCTGCGCATTTTCTGATTGAGCGTGATGGCGCGGTGACGCAGTTTGTCTCGTGCCGGGACCGGGCCTGGCATGCCGGGGTATCGAGCTTCGAGGGGCGTGAGACGTGTAACGACTTTTCCCTGGGGATCGAGTTGGAGGGCACTGATGACCTGCCCTTCACCGATGCCCAGTATCAATCCCTGATCGCCCTGACGCGCCAGTTACTGGCGGCGTACACGGGCATTACCCGCCAGCGCATTTGTGGCCATAGCGATATCGCCCCGGGACGCAAGACCGACCCCGGACCCGAATTTGATTGGGCGCGCTTTCGCAGCGCCTTGCAGGATGGAGGACACGCACAATGAGTTTTCTGGTGTTGGTGCTGGCGGTATGGATCGAGAAGTTCTCGGCCCTGCGTCACCGAATACAACGTGATGGCGGTTGGTTGCGGGAACTGGCCAAGCTGGAGTCGAGCGCCAGCCTGGGCAAGCAGCCGTGGCTGATCCTCACATTGCTGGTGCTGCTGCCGGTGGCCTTGCTTGCGTTGTTGTTGCTGGTGCTGGAGCCAGTGGCCTATGGCCTGTTGGCGCTGCCGGTGCACCTGCTGGTGGTGATCTACAGCCTGGGCCGTGGCGATCTCCTGGCCGGATTGGGCCCGTTCCGTGATGCCTGGCGCCGGGGTGACCTGCAAGCGGCCGAACATGTGGCCGAACGTGACTTGAGCATCAGTGCCGACAGTGGTGAGCAGTTGCTGGAGCGGGTCCAGGGCCATCTGTTGTGGCAGGCCTACCAAAGCTTCTTCGCGGTGATTTTCTGGTACTTCCTCCTCGGACCGGTGGCCGCCCTGGCCTACCGTCTGCTGGCGCTGGCGACCGAGAACAGCAAGAACCCACTGGTGGCCGAGCGTGCCGGGCAATTGCGCCATGCCTTCGACTGGTTGCCGGTACGTTTGCTGGCGGCGAGTTTCGCCCTGGTCGGCAACTTTGTGGCGGTCGGCCGGGTGATGCTGCATGAGCTGCTGAGCTGGGACATCAGTGCTGCGCAACTGGTGGAGAAGGTGGGCCTGGTGGCCGCGGAGATCCCGCCACCGGTGGTAGGCGCCGAGGGCATCAACAGCCTTGATCGTATCTGGGAGTTGCTGCTGCGTGCCGCCGTGCTGTGGTACGCCGGCTTTGCCATCTGGACCGTGCTGCCCTGATTTGCCTCCCTGTAGGAGCGGGCAAGCTCGCTCCTACCTCGTTAACCTTAAGTTACAAACCTCCTTTTCGAATTGAGCTATACAGACAGAGCGCCAAATAGTGGCTATCTGCCGCCGCCCTGCGCCCTCAATAAAAATAAAAGAAAAGGGAGTTCACCTGTGAAGAGCTTGCTCTATCCCGCCGTCGCGTTCATGAACCGCCTGACCTTCGGCATGAAGTTCAGCCTTATCAGCGTGCTGTTCCTGTTGCCGATGCTGGCCACCAACTACTACCTGGTGCGCGATTCCTGGCGAGAATTCCAGGGCACTCGCATCGAGCTGCAAAGCCTCGACCTGCTGGGCAGCAGCCTGGCCCTGCGCCGCGACCTGGAAACCCTGAACAACCAGGTACAGATCAACGCAACCCTCGGCCAATCAGGCAAGGCCGGTGATATCGAAAACAAAATCACCGCCCTCGAAGACAGCCTGCTGCAGCGCCTGCAAAGCTTCCACGCCCTGTCCGCCGACCCTGAGCAGGCCGCCGCCTTCGAAGCCAAGCGCGATGAAATGATCGCCGCCTTCAAGGCCCAGCAACAGGAAACTTCACTGCTCAGCAAAAGCGCGCTGATCGGCAAACTCCTCAACAAGGCGCAGATGCTCAGCCAGATCATCGCCAGCCAGTCGGGTTTGAGCCGTGACCCTCAGGACGACCTGCGCCAACTCAGTGAACTGATCACCAGCGTCACCCCGCAAGTCACCCAGACCCTGGGGGAAGGCCGGGCCATGGGGGCTTATTCGTTGGGCCAGGGTTTTCTCAATTCGTCGTCCAGCACTCGTTTTGACGAGCTGCTGCAGCAACTGGAAAAGCTCCAGGCGGAATACGGCCTGAAACTGCAGGATGCCCTCGGCTCCAGCAAGCCCGCCCACGCAGCGTTGGCGAGCCTGGCGGACGCGAGCAAGGCCAGCCTCAAGCAAGGCAGTGAGTTGTTCGAAGAGCAGGTCGTCATGGCCGAAACCCTCGACGCCCCATGGCAAGACTTCTACGACGACGTCAGCACGTTGATGGCCAAGACCTATCAGCTCGACGAAGCCACCCTGACCTTTCTCGAGCAGCAACTGGAGCAACGCCTGTCGGAAAACCGCACGCACATGATCGGATTGGTGGCGGCACTGGCGTCGGTGTTTTTGCTGATCTTCTATTTGTATGCCGGTTTCTACGCCTCCACCCGCACCACCTTGCGCCGCCTGGGGGCGACGATGGACAAGGTGGCGGCCGGTGACATGACCGTCACCATCATCGCCCACAGCCGCGACGAACTGGGGGATTTGGGCCAGGTGTTCAACGCCACCGTGGCCAAAATCCATGACCTGATCGAGCGGGTAGGGCACACCGTCAACCAGGTCGAACACCAGGCCGGACAAGTGGAGTCAGTCTCGGCCAGCAGCAACCAAGCCGTGTCCGGCCAACGCAGCCAGATCGAGCAAGTGGCGACCGCCATGAACCAGATGTCATCCACTGCCCAGGAAGTGGCGCGCAGCGCGGCGGCGGCGGTCAGCAGCGCCCACAGCGTCAACGATGAAACCGTCAGCGGACGCGGCCTGGTGCAGTCCCAGCAAGGCAGTATCGCGGCGTTGGCTTCGGAGATCGATCAATCGGTACGGGTCATCAACCAATTGGCTATCGACAGCCAATCCATCAGTCGCGTGCTGGGAGTGATCAAGAGCATTGCTGAACAGACCAATCTGCTGGCGTTGAATGCCGCCATCGAGGCCGCGCGCGCCGGTGAGCAAGGACGCGGTTTCGCCGTGGTGGCCGATGAGGTGCGCACTTTGGCCCGGCGCACCCAGCACTCCACCGAGGAAATCGAGCAGATGATTGCCAAGCTCCACAGCGGTGTCGGCGCTGCGGTGAAGGCCATGGGCACCAGCCACGAGATGGCCAATGGCACGGTGGGGCAGTCGGAAAAAGTCCAGCAGGCCCTCGAAAACATCCTCGGCGCGGTAGGCATGATCGTCGACCAGAACCAGCAGATTGCCGCCGCCGTCGAACAGCAGACTGCCGTGGCCCATGACATCGATCAGAACATCGTCGAGATCAATCGCGCCGGTGAACATGCAGCGCAGGGCGCGCACCAGACTGAAGAGGCCAGCCGGCAGTTGTCCTTGCAAGTGATCGAGCTGAAGCAGTTGATCGGGGCCTTTCGAGTGTGAGGCATGGCCAGGCATGCATCGGGGATGGGCGCCTACCAGTTGAACAGCTCGCAGGCATTGCGGGTGCTCGCCTCGGCCAGCGCTGAGGAGCTGATGCCCATGCGCTCCGCCAGGGCGGCGCAGATGTCTGGCAGGTGTTCGGGGCTGTTGCGCTGGCCGGGGTACATCACGGGGGCCATGTCCGGTGAGTCGGTTTCCAGTACCACGCTTTCCAGCGGCAGCCGGGCGATCACCTTGTGCATGCGCAGGGCTTGCGGCCACGTGGCCGCGCCGCCCAGGCCCAGTTTGAAGCCGAGCTTGATGTACTCGCGGGCCTCTTCCTGGCTGCCGGCAAATGCGTGGATGATTCCGCCCCGTGGCAGCCGAATGCGCTTGAGAGTGGCGATCACGGCAGCGTGGCTGCGGCGCACATGCAGCAGCGCCGGCAGTTGGAAGTCCACCGCCAGCTTCAGTTGCGCTTCAAACAGGCTTTGCTGGCGTTCGCGGTCCAGCTGTTCGAGGAAATAATCCAGGCCGATTTCGCCCACCGCGCACAGTTGCCGGTGGCCGTTCAGGCGGGTCAGCCAGTCGCCCAGTTCCGTCAGGTCGGCGGGGCGATGGTCGTCGAGATACACCGGGTGCAGGCCGAAGGCGGCGAATAAATCCGCGTCGGTTTGCACCAGGTCCCACAACCGTTGCCAATTCTGCTGATAGACCCCGAGCACCACCATCCTGCGCACGCCCAGGCGGCGACTGCGGCTCAGGACTTCGCGGCGGTCCGTATCGAAGTCCGGAAAATCCAGATGGGTGTGGCTGTCGATCAGCTCCACACCGCTTACTCCGAGTGAATCCGCTGCTTGAACGTACGGCCGATGGCATGCACGCCGGGTTCGTAGTGCTGTTCTTCAATGGCCGCCAGCGCCAGGCGCAGCGCGGTGTCGGCAATCAACTGATGCTGCTGGGCCATGGCATTCACCGGCAGCGGCAGGAAATCCAGCAGTTGGGTGTCGCCAAACGTCCCCAGTCGCAGTGGCCGGGATTTGAGCGGGAAGTCATGCAGCGCGTCAAACACCCCTTGCAGCAGGACGTAGGACGTAGTCACCAGTGCGTCAGGCAAATGCCCCAGGCTTTGCAGCAACTGCTCCATCAGCTGTCGGCCACAGTCGCGGCTGAACGACTCGCCTTGTTCGATCAGCACTTCGCCGCTGAAGTCTTTCAGCGCTTGCTTGAAACCGGCGGTACGTTCCTGGCTGATGCTCAGCTCTGGTCGCGCGCCGATCAACACGATCTGCTTGGGCAGCGGGTGCAGCAGGCTGCTGGTCAATTGCTGGCAGGCCTGGCGATCATCGCTGACCACCGAGCAAAACTGCGTAGACTCCATCACCCGGTCGATGGCGATCACCGGCAAACCCTTGGCTTGCAGTTCGCGGTAGCTGTCGTCGGTGGCCGGCAGGCAGCTGGCGACAAACAGCGCATCGCAACGGCGGGCGCGGAACAGTTGCAGCAGTTGCCGCTCACTGTTGGCGTCGTCGTCGGAGCTGGCGATCAGCAATTGATAGCCGCGGGCACGGGCGCCTTGTTCGAGCAGCTTGGCGATGCGTGCGTAACTGGGGTTTTCCAGGTCCGGCAGGATAAAACCCAGGGTACGGGTGTGCCGGCTGCGCAGCCCGGCGGCCTGGGGGTTGGGCGTAAAGCCATGTTCTTCAACCACGGCGCGCACCCGTTCGACGGTTGCGCTGCTGATCCGTTGCTGTTCGGCCTTGCCATTGATGACGTAGCTGGCGGTGGTCACAGACACACCGGCAATGCGCGCGATATCACTGAGTTTCAAACCGGGATTTCCTTGTTTTTTAGAGCTTGCCCCGACATTTTGTCCAATCGTAACCGATTACTGCAGGCGACCATTGTCGCAACTCAACAGCCGAGTGGCTCTTCAATCATGGGAAATTAACGCGTAATCTGCCATAAATTCTAGATTAAACGTTTCAGCAAGCGTATTTTTACGATTATCGCGACGAGTGTGGTCCTGCCAACTGACCACTCAGTCAATTTTATTCGAACGCTTTTGCACTGATTTATTCAAAATAATACCTAGTGCGCCCGCCGCACTAACTAGGAGAACGGCATGCTTGAGCTCACCCACGAGCAGATATCCATGGGCCAGACGGCTGTGGATAAGTCTGCTGCCTTGCAACTGCTCGCTGAAAAACTGGTGGCCGATGGCCTGGTCGCCGAGGGTTACCTCAGTGGCTTGCAAGCGCGTGAAGCCCAAGGTTCGACCTTTCTCGGCCAGGGTATCGCCATCCCCCACGGCACCCCCGAAACCCGCGACCAAGTGTTCGCCACCGGCGTGCGCCTGCTGCAATTTCCCGACGGCGTGGATTGGGGCGATGGCCAGATCGTCTACCTGGCGATCGGCATTGCCGCCAAATCCGACGAACACCTGCGCCTGCTGCAACTACTGACCCGTGCCCTCGGCGAGACCGACCTGGGCCAGGCCCTGCGTCGCGCCAGTTCTGCCGAGGCCTTGCTGAAACTGCTGCAAGGTGCGCCGCAGGAGCTGGCGCTGGACGCACAGATGATTGGCCTGGGCGTGTCGGCTGATGATTTCGAAGAACTGGTGTGGAGAGGCGCACGCCTGTTGCGCCAGGCCGATTGCGTGAGCAATGGCTTTGCCGCCGTGCTGCAACAAGTCGACGCGCTGCCCCTGGGCGATGGCCTGTGGTGGCTGCACAGCGAGCAGACAGTGAAGCGTCCCGGCCTGGCCTTCGTCACCCCGGACAAACCCATGCGTTACCTGGGCCAGCCCTTGAGCGGCCTGTTCTGCCTGGCCAGCCTCGGCGAGGCCCACCAGACCTTGCTCGAACGCCTGTGTGCCTTGCTGATCGAAGGCCGTGGCCAGGAACTCGGCCGCGCCACCAGCAGCCGCGCCGTATTGGAAGTGCTCGGCGGTGAACTGCCCGCCGACTGGCCAAGCGTGCGCATTGCCCTGGCCAACGCCCACGGGCTGCATGCGCGCCCGGCGAAGATCCTCGCGCAATTGGCGAAAAGTTTTGACGGTGAAATCCGTGTGCGCATCGTCGATGGAGACGTCGGCGCGGTATCGGTAAAAAGCCTGAGCAAGTTGCTCAGCCTCGGTGCGCGTCGCGGCCAGGTATTGGAGTTTGTCGCTGAGCCAACCATTGCCGGTGACGCCTTGCCCGCCTTGCTGGCGGCAGTGGAAGACGGCCTCGGCGAAGAAGTCGAGCCGTTGCCGGCAGTCAGCGCCCAACAAGCCGTGGCCGAGATCGAACCGGTCATCAGCGCGCCAGTGTCCGGCAGCCTGATCCAGGCCATTGCCGCCGCACCCGGCATTGCGATTGGCCCGGCGCATATCCAGGTGCTGCAACCTTTCGAATACCCGCTGCGCGGCGAGTCGCCGGTGATCGAGCGCCAGCGCCTGCACGCGGCATTGACCGACGTGCGCCGGGACATCCAGGGCCTGATCGAGCGCAGCAAATCCAAGGCCATCCGCGAGATCTTCATCACCCACCAGGAGATGCTCGACGACCCGGAACTGACCGACGAAGTCGAGACGCGCCTCAAGCAGGGCGAAAGCGCCGAGGCCGCGTGGATGAGCGTGATCGAAGCCGCCGCCAAACAGCAGGAATCGTTGCAGGACGCCTTGCTCGCCGAGCGCGCTGCCGATCTGCGTGACATTGGCCGCCGCGTGCTGGCACAACTGTGCGGCGTCGAAACCGCCCAGGAGCCGGACGAACCCTACATCCTGGTGATGGACGAAGTGGGTCCCTCGGACGTGGCGCGCCTGGACCCGGTGCGTGTCGCCGGCATCCTCACTGCCCGTGGCGGCGCCACCGCCCACAGCGCCATCGTCGCCCGTGCTTTGGGCATTCCCGCGCTGGTGGGTGCAGGCCCTGCTGTATTGCTGTTGGCTTCGGGCACGCCGTTGTTGCTGGATGGCCAGCGCGGTCGCCTGCATGTGGACGCCGACGCCGCCACCTTGCAGCGCGCCACCGTCGAACGCGACACCCGCGAACAACGTCTGCAAGCCGCCGCCGCCCAACGCCATGAACCGGCCCTGACCCGCGATGGCCATGCCGTCGAAGTATTCGCCAATATCGGCGAAAGCGCCGGGGTTGCCGGCGCGGTGGAGCAGGGCGCCGAAGGCATCGGCCTGCTGCGCACCGAACTGATTTTCATGGCCCACAAACAAGCGCCCGACGAAGCCACCCAGGAAGCCGAATACCGCCGCGTGCTCGACGGCCTCGGCGGCCGGCCGCTGGTGGTGCGCACCCTTGATGTGGGCGGCGACAAACCGCTGCCGTACTGGCCGATCGCCAAGGAAGAAAACCCCTTCCTCGGCGTGCGCGGCATTCGCCTGACCCTGCAACGCCCGCAGATCATGGAAGCGCAATTGCGCGCGCTGTTGCGTTCGGCAGACAACCGTCCACTGCGCATCATGTTCCCCATGGTTGGCAGTGTTGACGAGTGGCGACAGGCTCGGGCCATGACCGAGCGCCTGCGCCTGGAAATCCCGGTGGCCGACCTGCAACTGGGGATCATGATCGAAGTGCCGTCGGCCGCGTTGCTGGCGCCGGTACTGGCCAAGGAAGTGGACTTCTTCAGCGTCGGCACCAACGACCTGACCCAATACACCTTGGCCATCGACCGTGGCCATCCGACGCTGTCGGCCCAGGCTGACGGCCTGCATCCGGCGGTGTTGCAACTGATCGACATCACCGTGCGCGCCGCCCATGCCCATGGCAAATGGGTCGGCGTGTGCGGCGAGCTGGCAGCCGACCCTTTGGCAGTTCCGGTGCTGATCGGCCTGGGAGTGGATGAGCTGAGTGTGTCTGCGCGCAGCATCCCCGAGGTCAAGGCACGGGTGCGTGAATTCAGTCTGAGCGAGGCCCAGGGCCTGGCACAAAAAGCCCTGGCGGTGGGTTCTCCCGCCGAAGTGCGTGCGCTTGTGGAGGCCGTGTAAATGGCAAGGATTTTAAGCCTGACGCTGAACCCGGCGTTGGACCTGACGGTGCGCCTGGCGCGCCTGGAACCGGGCGAGGTCAATCGCAGCGAAGCGATGATCACCCACGCTGCCGGCAAGGGCGTGAACGTGGCCCAGGTGCTGGCGGACCTTGGTCATCAGGTGACCGTGGGCGGCTTTCTTGGTGAGGACAATCCCCAGGCATTCGAGATGCTGATTGCCCGTCGCGGTTTTACCGATGCGTTTATTCGGGTGCCGGGAGAAACCCGCAGCAATATCAAGATCGCCGAGCAGGATGGGCGGGTCACGGATGTCAATGCGCCGGGCCCGTTGGTCAGCGAGCAGGCGCAACACGCACTGCTTGAGCAACTGGCGCGGATTGCTCCGGGCTACGACGCCGTCGTCGTGGCCGGCAGCCTGCCACGCGGCATCACCCCTCAGTGGTTCCAGGGCCTGCTGCAGCAACTGAAAAACCTCGGCTTGAAAGTCGCCCTGGACACCAGCGGCGAAGCGCTGCGCGCCGGATTGAACGCCGGCCCGTGGTTGGTCAAACCCAATACCGAAGAACTGGCCGATGCCCTTGGTCATTCCACAGATGCCATCCGCCAACTGCATCGGCAAGGTGTGGAGCATGTGGTGGTCTCCGACGGTGCCGCGGGTGTGAGCTGGTACAGCCCGGAAACGGCGCTGCACGCCACGCCGCCCAAGGTAATCGTGGCCAGTACCGTAGGCGCCGGCGACTCGCTGCTGGCCGGGATGCTTCACGGTTTGCTCAGTGGCGATACGCCGGAGCAGACCCTGGGCCGCGCCACCGCCATTGCCGCGATGGCGGTCACGCAGATCGGCTTTGGCATCACCGACGAAGCGCAGCTTGAGACTTTGCAGAGCGGCGTCCACGTGCGCCCGCTGACAGAACAATAAGAGGGTTGGTCATGAAGTTAGCCATTGTTACTGCCTGCCCGAACGGCATGGTCACCAGTGTGCTGTGCGCCCGCTTGCTGGATGCCGCCGCGCAACGCCAGGGCTGGAGCACCAGCGTCGAAGTGGTCGACGTGCAGCATCCGGAACGCCAATTGTCGGCGGCCACCCTTGAAGCCGCCGAGTGGGTATTGCTGGTCAGCAGCACGCCGGTGGACATGCAGCGTTTTGTCGGCAAACGCGTATTCCGCAGCACGCCGGCCCAGGCGTTGCAGGATGTGGACGCGGTGTTGCGTCGCGGGGCCGAGGAGGCCCAGGTGCAGGTGGCTGACGCGGCACCGGCGAAAAGCACGCCGCGTATCGTCGCGATCACCGCGTGCCCGACCGGCGTCGCCCACACCTTCATGGCTGCCGAAGCGTTGCAGCAAACCGCCAAGCGCCTCGGGTATGACTTGCAGGTGGAAACCCAGGGCTCCGTGGGCGCCCGCACGCCGCTGAGTCCCGAGGCGATTCGTGACGCCGACGTGGTACTGCTCGCCGCCGACATCGAAGTCGCCACCGAGCGCTTTGCCGGCAAGAAAATCTATCGCTGCGGTACCGGGATCGCGCTCAAGCAATCCGAGGCGACCCTCAACAAGGCGTTGGCCGAAGGCAAGCAGGAATCCGCTGCCAGTGGTGCCGCTGCCAAACCGGAGAAGACCGGTGTCTACAAACACTTGCTCACCGGCGTGTCGTTCATGCTGCCGATGGTGGTGGCGGGCGGTCTGCTGATCGCCCTGTCATTCGTGTTCGGCATTCATGCCTTTGAAGAAAAAGGCACCCTGGCCGCCGCGCTGAAAACCGTCGGCGACCAGGCGTTCATGCTGATGGTGCCGCTGCTGGCGGGTTACATCGCCTACTCGATTGCCGACCGTCCTGGATTGGCCCCCGGCATGATCGGTGGCCTGCTGGCCAGCACTTTGGGCGCGGGGTTTATCGGCGGTATTTTTGCCGGTTTCCTCGCCGGCTACTGCGTCAAATTCATCAGCCGCGCGATCCGTTTGCCCCAGAGCCTGGAAGCCCTCAAGCCGATCCTGATCATCCCGTTGCTGGCGAGTCTGTTCACCGGCCTGGCGATGATTTACCTGGTAGGGCCGCCGGTGGCGAAGATGCTCACCGGCCTCACGGATTTTCTCAGCACCATGGGCACCACCAACGCCGTGCTGCTGGGCATCTTGCTGGGCGGCATGATGTGCGTCGACCTCGGTGGCCCGATCAACAAGGCGGCCTACGCGTTTTCCGTCGGCCTGCTGGCAGCGCAAAGCGGTGCACCCATGGCCGCGACCATGGCTGCCGGCATGGTGCCGCCGATTGGCATGGGCATCGCCACCTTCCTGGCGCGGCGCAAGTTCGCCCAGACCGAGCGTGAAGCCGGCAAGGCCGCGCTGATCCTCGGCATGTGCTTTATCTCTGAAGGCGCGATTCCGTTTGCTGCCAAGGACCCGCTGCGGGTAATCCCGGCAAGCATCGCCGGCGGTGCGCTGACCGGTGCGCTGTCGATGTATTTCGGCTGCAAGCTGATGGCGCCCCATGGTGGATTGTTTGTGATGCTGATCCCGAATGCGATCAACCATGCGCTGCTGTATCTGCTGGCGATCGTGGCGGGCAGTTTGTTGACGGCCGTGGTGTATGCATTCCTCAAGCGCCCTGAGACCGTAGAGCTTTCTGTCGCACCCGCCCAGGCATAACGCGGTTCATGTAGGAGCTGGCTTGCCTGCGATGCAGGCACCTCGGTGTATCAGCGCAACCGAGTTGAGGCTATCGCAGGCAAGCCAGCTCCCACATTTGACCTCCGTGAGCAATAAGGCCGGTGTCATAACTCGTTCATCCCGTCATGCTTAAGTTTCCCTTTTGCTGCTCGAGAGGGAACCCGCATGAGCCACTTCAATCTCGGCCGCCGCCGCGTGATGCAAGCCGTTGGCGCCGGCCTGTTGCTGCCGGGCCTCGCGCCTGCGGTGATCGCCTCGGTCAAGGATCGCCCGCAACTCACCGACGGCGTGCAGTCCGGCGACCTGCTGGGCGACCGCGCGATGATCTGGAGCCGCAGCGACCGCCCGGCCCGGATGGTGGTGGAGTGGGACACCCGTAGCGTATTCAGCAACCCGCGCAAATTCGTCTCGCCCCTGGCCGACAGCCGCACCGATTTCACCGCCCGTGTCGAACTCACCGGCCTGCCCGTCGACCAGGCGATCTTCTACCGTGTGCACTTTGAAGATGCCCAGACCGGCGTGGCCAGCGAGCCCTGGTTCGGTCACCTGCGCAGCGTGCCGCAGCAGCGCCGGGATATCCGCTTTGTGTGGAGCGGCGACACCGTCGGCCAGGGCTTCGGCATCAACCCGGACATCGGCGGCATGCGCATCTACGAAGCCATGCGCCTGCGCCTGCCGGACTTCTTCATTCACAGCGGCGACACCATCTACGCCGACGGCCCGGTGCCCGCGCAACTGACCACCGAGGACGGACGCATCTGGCGCAACATCACCACTGAAGCCAAAAGCAAAGTCGCTGAAACCCTGAATGAATACCGGGGCAACTACCGCTACAACCTGATGGACGAGAACGTACGTCGCTTCAACGCCGAAGTGCCGCAGATCTGGCAGTGGGACGACCACGAGGTGATCAACAACTGGTCGCCGAGCAAGCAACTGGATGAACGCTACGAGACTCGCGACATCAATACCCTGGTAGGCCGTGCGCGCCAGGCCTGGCTGGAATATTCACCGATGCGCCGGCAAAGCGCCGACCAGGGCGGGCGGATTTATCGCAAGCTCAGCTACGGCCCGTTGCTGGATGTGTTTGTGCTGGACATGCGCAGCTATCGCGGGCCGAACGATGACAACCTTGGCGGTGAAAAACCGTTCCTTGGGCGTGAGCAACTGGACTGGCTGAAGCGCGAATTGAAGGCCTCCCAGGCGCAGTGGAAAGTCATCGCCGCCGACATGCCCATTGGCCTGGGCGTGCCCGACGGTGAGGTCAGCCCCGGCGTGCCGCGTTGGGAAGCGATCGCCAACGGCGACCCGGGCCCGGCCCAGGGGCGCGAGTTGGAAATTGCCGAATTGCTCGCGTTTCTGCGGGCGCAGCAGGTGCGTAATCACGTGTGGCTGACGGCGGATGTGCATTACTGCGCGGCCCATCATTACCATCCGGATCGGGCGGCGTTTCAGGATTTTGAGCCGTTCTGGGAGTTTGTCGCCGGGCCGTTGAATGCCGGGAGTTTCGGGCCTAATCCGCTGGATAAAACCTTTGGCCCGGAAGTGGTGTTCGAGAAGGCGCCGACGGTGCAGAACAGCTCGCCGTTTGCCGGGTTCCAGTTTTTTGGCGAGGTGCAGATTGACGGGCAGACGGCGGAGCTGACGGTGATTTTGCGGGACCTGGATGGGGTTTCGGTGTTTGAGCAGAAGCTGGCGCCAGTGTGATTGCAATGCAATCTACCTACTGAAGAAGATCCAATGTGGGAGCGGGCTTGCTCGCGAAGGCGGTGTGTCAGTCAACAGATGTATGGACTGATCCACTGCCTTCGCGAGCAAGCCCGCTCCCACATTTTGATCGGTGTATCTTCAGGGGGTCAGTAAACATCCCGGCGGTAGCGGCCCTGCTCGATCAAGCGTTCGACGGCTTCGCTGCCCAGCACATCGTGCAGCACCTGATCCACACCCGCCGCCATCCCCTGCAAACTGCCGCAGACGTAAATCGCGGCGCCATCCGCCACCCATTTACGCAGCACATCCGCTGATTCGCGCAGGCGATCCTGCACGTAGATTTTCTCTGCCTGATCCCGGGAAAAGGCCAGGTCCAGTAGCGCCAGGTCACCGCTGGCCAGCCAGCCTTGCAACTCATCCTGGCAGTGGTAGTCATGGGCGATATTGCGTTCGCCAAACAGCAGCCAGTTGCGCTGCTGGCCGTCGGCAACCCGCGCCTTGAGCAGGCTGCGCAACCCGGCAAGGCCGGTGCCGTTGCCCAGCAGGATCATCGGGAGCGGCTCGGTCGGCAGATGGAAACCACTGTTGCGCCGCACTCGCAGGCTGATGGTCGAACCCAGCGGTGCATGTTCGGTCAACCAGCCGGAACCCACGCCCACGCTGCCATCGGGGTGACGCTCCTGGCGCACGATCAGCTCCAGCACACCGTCGCTGGCAATCGAGGCGATGGAGTATTCGCGCATGCCCAGCGGCACCAGTGCATTGACCAGCGCCTGGGCATGCAGGCCCACCAGGTGTGCGCGATTGTCCGGCAGTTGGCGGCCGGCCAGGGCCTGGTCGAGGGTGTGTGCAAGGCCGTCGACTACCACGCCCTCGTTGCCGGCCAGTCCCAGGCCTTCCAGGAAGTGTTCGATGGCCCATGGGCAATTGCGTGGCAGCACTTCCACCAGGTCGCCGGCCAGCCAGTCCCGGGGAGTTGGCGGGGTAAGCCCGAGCAAATAGACGCCGGAGCCACTGCTGTGCGGGTTGAGCAGGGTGCGTTGCTTCAGGGTCCAGTTTTCATAGGTCGCGCTGGCCCACGCCGCAGCGGGTGCATGGCCGGTCAGTTGGCCCAGTTGTTGTTGCCAGTGCAGCAACGCATCGGTGTCGCCGCTGTCGACTTCCACCGGGGCGAACAGCGGGTTGCCGCCCTGGTTGGTCAGCCAGAAATGCAGGCGCCGGGCGAAGCCGCAGAAGTGTTGGTACTGGCGATCACCCAGGGCCAACACCGAGTAGTTCAGGCCCTTGAGGGACAGGTCCTGGCCGAGCACGCTGCGCTCGAAACCGCGGGCGCTGTCCGGTGCCTCGCCGTCGCCGAAGGTGCTGACCACGAACAGCGCATGGCTCGATTGGCGCAAATCCTCTTCGCTGACGCTGCCCAGCGACTGCACGTTCACTGGCACGCCGGCGGCCTGCAACTGCCCGGCGGTCTGCCAGGCCAGTTGCTCGGCAAAGCCGCTCTGGCTGGCAAAGCCGATCAGCCAGGCCGGCGCGTCGCTGTGGTTGCCGGTCAGGCCTTTGCGGGCATCGCGCACCTGGCGTTTCTTGCGGCGGCGGTCCAGATACAGCAGCCAGCCGGTGATGAAGAACAGCGGCATCAGCAGCGCGCTGAACGTCAGGATGATCCGGCCGGGCAGGCCGAAGTAGCTGCCGGTGTGCAGCGCATAGATACTGGTCAGGATCTGCGCCTTGAAGCTTTTGCCGGCGTAGGTGTCATGGGATTTGACTTCGCCGGTGCCCGGGTCGAGGTTGATCTGGTTCAGCGCGCGATCGTGGGGCGAGGTCTTCAGCAGGTAGTAGACGGTGGCGGGTTGGCCGGCGACCGCGGGCATGCGGATGTTGTAGCCGCTCAAGCCGGGGCCGGCGTTGCTGTAGATGCTGCTCCAGATCGCGGCGTAATTGGCCACCGGCGCAGGCCCTTCGGGGGCCGGGCCGCGCTTGCGTACGCGTTCGTTCTGCGGCGCGTCGGACAGCAGTCTGGTCATGCCGTTGCTGTACCACTCGTAGGACCAGAACAGTCCGGTCAGTGCCGCCAGAAGATAGAACAGCAGGCACCAGGTGCCGAACACCGAGTGCAGGTCCCAGTTGAAACTACGGCCTTTCTTGCGCCAGTCCACCGCCAGCCATGCACGCCAGCTTGCCACTTGGCGCGGCCAGCGCAGGTACAGGCCCGAGAGGCAGAAGAACACCAGGATCAGCGTGCAGGCGCCGGTGATTTGCCGGCCGGTGTCGCCGATGGCGAGGAAACGGTGCAGTTGCAGCACGAAGCCGAAGAAGTCCTGGCCGACGGCATCGCCCAGGTAGTCGCCGGTGTACGGGTCGAAGTAGCGCATCTGCCCGCGACGTTCACCGGGCGGTGGGGTGAACCAGACCTTGGCCGCGTTGGTGCTGTCGGGCTGCACCGTGAGCATCGACACGACTTTGCCTTCACGGGCTTCCAGCAGGTGCACCAGTTCAGCGGGCGGCAGTACCCCGGCCGGACGCTTTTCCACCGTCAACACCGTCGGGTTCAGCAACTCGATGAGTTCATCCTGGAACGACACCGTTGCGCCGGTGATCCCCATCAAGGCCAACACCAGCCCGGCGGTAATGCCGAAGAACCAATGCAACTGGAACAGGGTTTTCTTCAACACGTCGTACGGCCTCGTCATCAGGTTAGGTGTTCACGGCGCGCATTATGCCGCGAGTTGTCGAGAAAGATTCTTTTTTACACGCAAAAACCCCACGCATCCGATGCGTGGGGTTTCGTGCAGTCATTTGTATCGGTTTAGAAATGGAAACTGGTGGTCAGCAGGGCCGTACGACCGGCCGCCTGGTTGGCAAAATGCGAGGCATAGGCCTTGTCGTAGTAGGTCTTGTCGGTGAGGTTCTGCACGTTCAACTGCAGGTCGACGTTCTTGGTCAGCTTGTAGCTGGCCATGGCGTCGTAGCGGGTGTAGGACGGCACGTAGACGGTGTTGCCCGCATCGCCGTAGACCTCGTCGACATAGAATGCGCCGCCGCCGATGGTGAGCTTCGGTGTCACGTCATAGGTGGTCCACAGGCTGAAGGTGTTCTTCGGCGTGTTGGGCATCTGGTTGCCTTTGTTCGAGCCGGCGCTGACGACACCGTTACGACCGTTCAGGCCCGGGTCCACCAGTTCGCTTTTCAGGTAGCTGTAGCCGGCGAACACTTGCCATTGATCGGTCAGCTTGCCGCTGGCGGAAAGCTCCAGGCCGTCGACGCGGGATTCGCCACCGTTTTCATAGGTCAGCGCGTCCACCAGGATCCGCGTGTTTTTCTTCTCGGTGCGGAACACCGCGGCGGTCAGGGACAGGCGGTCGTGGAACATGTCCCACTTGGTGCCCAGCTCGTAGTTGACGGTCTCTTCCGGTTTCAGGTCGCTGGTGGCGGCGCCGGCAGACAGCGGGTTGCCGTCGGCGCCTTCACCTACCAGGCCGCCGGCCGGTGAGGCTGAGGTGGCGTAGGAGGCATAGATGCTGCCGTTTTCAACCGGCTTCCAGACCAGGCCCGCCTGCCAGTTGAAGAACTGGCTGTCGTTCTTGATCTTGCTGCGGGCCTTGACGGTGGCGGTCGGCACCGCATTGGTGTTGGCCACGGTGTCGAAGGTGTCGTAGCGCAGGCCGACGTTCAGCAGCCATTTCGGGTCCAGCTCGATGGTGTCGAACACATAGGCGGCGCGGCTGGTGGCCTTGGTGTTGGTGCCGTTGTAGTTGCGCGCAATGCTGCCGGTCCAGGCATCGTCCGGGTTTGGGTTGCCCAGCGAGGTGCACTGGCCGCCTTTGCCGGGCGCCGGGCAACCGGGGTTGCTGTTCGGGCTGACGGTGTAGCCGCTGTAGCGGGTTTCTTCGCCGGTGAACTCAAGCCCGGTGGAGTAGGTGTTCTTGAAGCCCAGCGCCTGGAAGCTGCCAAACAGATCGGTCTGGTTGGTGGTGGTCTCGGTGGTGGACACGCGGGTGTTCGCGCGGCGCCACACGGTGCCGAACTGGTTGACGTTGTGCTGGCTGTCGTCGGGTTGGGTGACGATATAGTCCTGGCCGGTGTTGCCGTGGCGCAGGGTGTTTTTCAGCGTCATGTTGTCGTTCAGGTCGTGCTCGATGGAGAACGTGCTGATGTCGGCGCGGGTCTTGCGGAAGTCGCGATCCTTGAGGCCGTAGAAGTTGTTGCTGTCGCCGCCGTCGGTTGGCTTGTCATGCACGTGGGCGGCTCTTGCGCCGCTGTTGCTGTAGCCATACGGAATGCCCGAATCCGGCAGGTCGTTGCTTTCCATGTGGTAGTAGCTGAAGTTGACGCGAGTCGGAGTGCCCAGGCCGAAGGTCAGCGACGGCGCCACGCCCCAGCGGTCGTAGTTGACGGCATCACGCCCGGCGACGTTCTGTTCGTGGCTCATCAGGTTCAGGCGGAAGGCCGCGCTGTCGAGGAACTGACGGTTGACGTCGAGCACATAGCGGCGGGTCTGGTCGGAGCCGTAGGTGAAGCCACCGTTGGTGAAGTCCCGCGCCTGTGGCGTCTTGCTCACCAGGTTGAGGCTGCCGCCGGCCGAGCCGCGGCCGCCGAATGACGAGTTGGGGCCTTTGCTGACTTCGATGGATTCGATGTCGAAGATCTCGCGGCTCTGGCCGCCCGTGTCGCGCACGCCGTCGAGGTAGGTATCGCCCTGGGCGTCGAAGCCGCGAATGAACGGACGGTCGCCCTGCGGGTTGCCGCCTTCACCGGCGCCGAAGGTAATCCCCGGCACGGTGCGCAAGGCGTCCTGCAACGAGGTGGCGGCGGTGTCCTTGAGCACTTGCTGCGGCACCACGGTGACCGAGCGCGGAGTATCTACCAGCGGCGCGGTGTACTTCTGCGAGGAGGCTTTTTCGACCTGGTAGGACGTGCTGTCCTGTTCCTGGCCGGTGATGCTGGTGGCTCCCAGGGAAATGCTGTTGCGCTCGCCTTTCTGCTCGGTGTCTTCAGCAGCTTGCGCCATTTGGGCGGCAGCGCTGGCGCTGATGGCAACGCCGATGGCCGAGGCCAGCAAACGTGGTGAACTGGCAGGTGTTTTTATCGAAGTGCGCGGCATGAGTGTGTCCTTTCCCCAAGGAGGTGAGGCCGCGGAATATAGGGAGAACAAGACTTCATATCAATTGCGATACATTACTATTCGCACTGAATTTACGTTCTTTACACTTTTTGCTTACGGTTTTGACGATCTCGTTCGTCCTTTGGGCGGGAGTAGGGTTGTACACAGTCAATAAGAATCACTACCATTGGCGTCTCACTGTTTTCAGGTAATGCCTCCATGTTGCTGCACATTCCCGGCCTGTTCTCTCGCGAGGAAGTGCTGCGCATCCGCGAAGCCCTGGCGCACACCGAGTGGGCCGACGGCAAAATCACTGCCGGGCACCAATCGGCCAAGGCCAAACACAACCTGCAACTGCCGGAAGGCCACCCGCTGGCAAAGGAAATCGGCGCGGCGATCCTCGATCGACTGTGGAAAAATCCGCTGTTCATGTCAGCGGCGTTACCGCACAAGGTCTTCCCGCCATTGGTCAACTGTTACACCGCCGGCGGCAGTTTCGACTTCCATATCGACAACGCCGTGCGCCAGTCCAAGGTCAGCCACGAGCGGGTGCGCACTGACCTTTCCTCCACCGTATTTTTCAGCGACCCCGACGACTACGACGGCGGCGAGCTGGAAATCCAGGACACCTTCGGCCTGCAGCGGGTCAAGTTGCCGGCGGGCGACATGGTGCTGTACCCCGGCTCCAGCCTGCACAAGGTCAACGCCGTTACCCGTGGCGCGCGCTACGCCTCGTTTTTCTGGACCCAAAGCCTGGTGCGCGAGGACAGCCAGCGTACCTTGCTGTTCGAGATGGACGGGGCGATCCAGCAACTGAGCCGCGACGTGCCCGACCACCCCGCGCTGATCCAGCTCACCGGCACCTATCACAACCTGCTGCGCCGCTGGGTTGAGGTCTGAGCGTGGGCTTTTTATTGCGCCGTGAAGAAGTACTCAACGTTGAGCAATTGCAGAGCATGCTCGACGACTCCCCGGTGCGCGCCGCCCAGGCGATTTTGATCGCCGCGAAGGAGGGCGTGGTGGATGCCCAGGCGCTGCTCGGGCAAATCCTGCTGGAAGGGCGCGGCATCGAGCGCGATGAAGCACTGGCAATGCGCTGGTTCCGCATCGCCGCCAAGGGCGGGCATTTGATGGCGCGCAATATGCTCGGGCGTTGCCTGGAGCATGGCTGGGGTTGCGAGGCGGATGCCGTGGCGGCGGCCCGGGAATATCGTCGGGCGGCCGAGGCCGGGCTGGATTGGGGTTTGTACAACTACGCCAACCTGCTGGCGACCGGGCGCGGGGTTGCCGAGGATCAAACCCAGGCGCTGGCGTGTTATCGACAGGCGGCGGAACTGGGCCATGCCAAGTCGATGAACCTGCTGGGGCGTTATCTGGAAGAAGGGCAGGACTGCCCGAGGGATCTGGAGGCGGCGGTGGCGTGGTATCGCCAGTCAGCAGAAGGCGGGGATTTTCGCGGGCAGTTCAGTTATGCGGCGGTGTTGGCGGACCGGGGCGAGATAGAAACGGCACTGGAATGGTTGCGCAAGGCACTGGCGGGCGGGAATTTGAAGTTCTTGCGGGTGGCGCACAAGGCGTTGTGTGCCGCCAATGATCCGCAGATACGGGCAATGGCCGAGATCTATCAAGAGCATGCGATTGAACTTGATCGTTCCCACGCGCTGCGTGGAAATGCCGCCCTGGACGCTCTGCGTCCGCTCTAACGGCGTGACGCAGAGCGTCACCGGATGCGTTCCCACGCAGAGCGTGGGAACGATCAGGGCGTGCGTTTACAGGTAGAACGATTTCAATGGCGGGAAGCCATTGAATTCAACTGCGCTGTAGCTGGTGGTGTACGCACCGGTGGACAACCAGTACATCCGGTCACCAATCGCCAGGTTCAGCGGCAGGCCGTACTTGTAGTTCTCGTACATGATGTCGGCGCTGTCGCAGGTCGGGCCGGCGATGACCACTTCTTCCATCTCGCCTTTCTTCTCGGTCCAGATCGGGAACTTGATGGCTTCGTCCATGGTTTCGATCAGGCCGGAGAATTTGCCCACGTCGGTGTATACCCAGCGCTCGACGGCGGTGCGGGATTTACGCGCAACCAGTACCACTTCGCTGACCAGGATCCCGGCGTTGGCGATCAACGAACGGCCCGGCTCCAGGATGATTTCCGGCAGATCGTCACCGAAGTCTTCCTTGAGGAAGCGGATGATTTCCTCGGCGTAGGTTTCCAGGCTGTTGGTGCGGGTGATGTAGTTGGCCGGGAAGCCGCCGCCCATGTTGATCAGCTTCAGGTGGATGCCGTCTTCTTCCTTCAGGCGCTCGAAGATCACTTTGACCTTGGCGATCGCCGCGTCCCACACGCTGATGTCACGCTGTTGCGAGCCGACGTGGAAGGAGATGCCGTAAGGCACCAGGCCCAGGTCGCGAGCGAGAATCAGCAGGTCCATGGCCATGTCGGTCTGGCAGCCGAATTTGCGCGACAGCGGCCAGTCGGCCGTGGTCGAGCCTTCGGTGAGGATACGTACATACACTTTCGAACCCGGGGCGGCCTTGGCGATGTTGCGCAGGTCGGCTTCGGAGTCGGTGGAGAACAGGCGCACGCCCTTCTCGTAGAAGTAGCGGATGTCCTTGGATTTCTTGATGGTGTTGCCGTAGCTGATACGGTCGGGGCTGACGCCGCGGTCCATGACCTTGTCCAGCTCGTAGATCGACGCGATGTCGAAGCTCGAACCCTTGTCCTTGAGCAGGTCGATGATCTCGACGGCCGGGTTGGCCTTGACGGCGTAATACACCTTGGCGAATTCGAAACCGGCGCGCAGGTCATCGTAGGCCTGGCTGATCATCGCGGTGTCGATCACCACGAACGGGGTTTCCTGGGTGTCGGCGAACGCCTTCATTTTGTCAAAAGTGGCGCGCGCGAAATAGTCTTCGACCTGGATCGACATGCTGGGAACTCCTACTGGCAAACTAGATTGATCAATGGGTGCAAATGAACGTCCTCCGTATCCCCACTTTGGTTCGCCTACTTCCCAAGGCATGTCGCCGAAAGCAAAAAGGCCATGGGATCAACCGCTTCCCTTGGCCTTGCTGTCTCGTCGTCAGTACTTGAGCCGGATGGATCGTTTCCAGCATGGACGTTCGGCGCGAACTTTAGGACGTGAGGGGCTATAGATCAACTAAAAATGTCGCGTTTTTGCACGCGTTCGTCGTGCGGCCGTGTGCAGCTACTTATGTAACCGACCGGTATGACGGATTGATGTTCCCCGGTAGGGGCAATTTGAGGTGTTGCGGGTACAGTGAAGATCCAATGTGGGAGCGGGCTTGCTCGCGAATGCGGTGTATCAGCCAATGCATCCGGTGACTGACACTCCGCCTTCGCGAGCAAGCCCGCTCCCACATTTTGACCGCTGTGTGTCAGGTCAGGCCAGTGCTGTCTCGGCAGGCGACACAATGCTGGTCTTGCCCCCACGGGACTTACCGGAACTCAGGTACTCGGCAATCGACTCCTGGGTCACTTCCCCGAGGAACACCCGCTCCGCATCCATCACCGGCAACCACGAGCGGTTGAACTCGTACATCCGCGACAGCAGGATGCGCAAATGCTCGTCATACGCCGCCGTGGCGTTGAATTCCCGCAGGTACTGGCCGCAGGTACCGGTCTGACGATGCAGGTCGCGACGTCGCACATAACCCAGGGCCTTGTTCTCGGCATCGGTGACCACCACGTAGCGACGGTCCAACTCATCCATCTGCTCCAGGGCATCCGCCACCGGGGTTTCCGGGCTGACCGACGGCGCGTTGTCCGCCGCATCTTCAGCCTTCACCAGCAGCAGGCGCTTGAGGGTGCTGTCCTGGCCAACGAAGTTGCTGACGAATTCGTCGGCAGGGTGGGCCAGCAGGGTGTCCGGGTGGTCGATCTGCAGCAGCTTGCCGGCGCGGAAGATCGCGATCTTGTCACCCAGCTTGATGGCTTCGTCGATGTCGTGGCTGACCATGATCACGGTCTTGTTCAGCGCGCGCTGCATCTCGAAAAACTCGTTCTGGATCATCTCGCGGTTGATCGGGTCGACCGCGCCGAACGGCTCATCCATCAGCAGCAACGGTGCATCCGCCGCCAGGGCGCGGATCACGCCGATCCGCTGTTGCTGGCCGCCGGACAGTTCACGCGGGTAGCGATGCAGGTACTGCTTGGGTTCGAGCTTGATCATGCTCATCAACTCGCGGGCGCGGTCGTGGCATTTCTGCTTGTCCCAGCCCAGCAGCTTGGGCACCACCACGATGTTCTCTTCGATGGTCATGTTCGGGAACAGACCGATCTGCTGGATCACGTAGCCGATGTTGCGACGCAGGGTCACTTCGTCGAGGTCGGTGGTGTCTTCGCCGTTGATCAGGATCTTGCCGGAGGTCGGCTTGATCAGGCGGTTGATCATCTTCAGCGTGGTGCTCTTGCCGCAGCCCGAGGGGCCGAGGAATACGCAAATTTCGCCTTCGTTGACGGTCAGGCTTACGGAATCAACGGCGGTGATGGTCTTGCCGTTGCTTTGGAAGGTCTTGGTCAGGTTTTGAAGTTCGATCATTTGAGCAGTCCTTTTGGAGTCAGCGTGCGTTGCAGCCATTGCAGAAGCAGGTCGGCGAAGATGGCCAGGAGACTGACCAGCACGGCGCCAACGATCAGCATCGACATGTCGCTGCGGCTGATGGAAGCCAGAATAAGTACACCCAGGCCACCGGCGCCGATGGTGGCGGCGATGGTCATCACACCAATGTTCATGACGACGGCGGTGCGCACACCGGCGAGGATCACCGGTACGGCAATCGGCAGCTCGACCATGCGCAAGCGCTGGCCGAAGGTCATGCCGATGCCTTTGGCGGCCTCGCGAATGCCTGGCTCAACGCCGGTGAGGGCGAGGTAGGTGTTACGCATGATGGGCAACAGGGAATAGAGGAACACGGCGGTGATCGCCGGCATTGGCCCCAGGCCCTGGCCGAACTTGGAGTAGAACGGCAGCAGCAGGCCGAACAGCGCAATCGACGGCACGGTCAGCAACACCGTGGCACTGGCTTGCAATGGGCCGGCGAGCGTCGGGAAGCGGGTCATCAGCACGCCCAGGGGCACGCCGACGACGATTGCGAGGATCACTGCAATGCCGACCAGGGTGATGTGCTGCCAGGTCAGGTGCAGGACTTGGGCCCAATCAAGATGGGAAAAGGCGTTCAGGAATTCCATGTCTTCTCCTCTTAGTTGATCGGATGCTGGCGCAGGAAATCTGCGGCCACGGCGGACGGGCTTTCGTGGTCGACGTCGACCCGCGCGTTCAGCTGGCGCATGGTTTCGTCGTCGAACAGCGCAGCCAGTGGCTTGAGATCAGCGGCCAGTTGCGGATGGGCATCGAGGTAAACCTGACGCACCACCGGCGCGGCGGTGTAGTCCGGGAAGTAGTGCTTGTCGTCTTCCAGCAGCTTCAATTTGAAGGCGTTCAGGCGACCGTCGGTGGTGTAGACCAAGCCGGCAAACACCTGGCCATTACGCAGCGCGGTGTACACCAGGCCGGCGTCCATCTGCCGGGTGTTCTTGCGGGTCAGGTTCATGTCGTACAGCTTGACCATGCCGGCCATGCCGTCGGAACGGTTGGCGAACTCGGTGTCCAGGGCCACCAGGCGGTTTTCCTTGGTTTTCTCGGCCAGTGCCGCGGTCAGGTCGCTGATGCTGTTGATCTGCGGGAATTCCTTGGCCACGTTCTCTGGCAGGGCCAGGGCGTAGGTGTTGCTGAATTTCGACGGGGAGAGCCAGACCAGGCCTTTTTTCGCGTCGAGTTCTTTCACTCGGGCGTAGGACTGTTCGCTGTCGAGCTTCTCGTCGACGTGGTTGTAGGCCACCAGCGACACGCCGGTGTATTCCCAGATCAGGTCCAGTTGCCCGCTTTCCTGGGCACTGCGTGCCAGGTTGCTGCCCAGGCCGCCGGTCACACGGGTGTCGTAACCCTTGGTGCGCAGGTACTGGGAGGTGATTTCGGCGAGCAGGGTCTGTTCAGTGAACACCCGGGCACCGATGCGGATGACCGGTTTTTCAGCGGCTTGCGCAAACCCTGCGAACAGCAGGACGCAGCTCAATATCAATGTCAGTTTTTTCATGTGAATTCCTGTTTCAGGCCCAAGACGGGGCCAAAGCCTTAAGACGGACGCAACCCGCGTTCCAGCCAAAGGCGGCTGGCCATGGTCACCAGACCGTCGAGCAGCAAGGCCAGCAGCGCGGTGCATGCGGCGCCGAGCAGCAGTTGCGGCTGATTGTTCAGGGCGATGCCGGGGAAGATCAGGCTGCCCAGGCTGTTGGCGCCAATCAGGAACGCCAGGGGCGCGGTACCGACGTTGATCGCCAGGGCCACGCGTACACCACCGATGATGATCGGCACGGCGTTGGGCAATTCCACGCGAAA
Organism: Pseudomonas sp. C6002; assembly: GCF_013385805.1. NCBI lineage: Bacteria > Pseudomonadati > Pseudomonadota > Gammaproteobacteria > Pseudomonadales > Pseudomonadaceae > Pseudomonas > Pseudomonas sp. C6002. The sequence continues at coordinate 138,612 of NZ_JACAPH010000017.1, forward strand.
CAGCACCTGGCGCGGCGTCATGCCGATGCCGACGGCGGCTTCTTTCAGGGAACCTTGAACGTTTTTCAGGCCTTCATAGGTGTTGCGCACGATGGGCAGCAACGAGGCGAGGAACAGCGCGAAGATCGCGGGGCCGCTGCCGATGCCAAGGACACCGAGGGCGATGGCCAGTACGGCCAGGGGAGGGACGGTATTGCCGATGTTGAAGATCTGCATGAAGCGTTCTGCGCGCCCGACCATGTTGGGTCGGCTCAGCAGGATACCGGCGGGAATCCCTACGATCAGGGCGGCCAGCATCGAAACAAGGACGAGGATCAAGTGAGCTTGCAGGTAAAACAACAAATCGTCGCGGTACAGTTCGATCGTGTTGATGCCGATCCAGTGGACCAGCAGGGCCAGGAGAGCGACGACAACCGCTCCTCCTATCAGCCCTTTGCCATAGCGAATAGCCACAGGCGGACTCCTTTTTTCTTTTGTCGGCGAACACATTTCCGAGCGGCAATGCCATTCCTGGCTGTCGGCGAATGTGGTCGCGAATAGCAGCTCGCCCCTACCGGCAACGCGGTATGCGGTCGAGCCATGAGCGCAGCCTCGTCAGGCTAACTTGCTGATTTTTCAGCCCCTGTTACGAGTGCGATAACAGGGGAGTGGACGTCTCTACCTTTTAAAAGGTTCCATACTTGGCAGCAATTAGCCACCCCCAATGGGGTGAACGGTGGTCCGTCACCCCGGGTTTGCGCTATACTCGCCGCCCTTTTTTGACTCACCTGCCAGGCGATTTCCCATGACCCACCAGGCCGCCGAAGTCGCGAAACGCCGCACTTTCGCCATTATTTCCCACCCCGATGCCGGTAAAACCACCATCACCGAAAAGCTGTTGCTGATGGGCAAGGCGATCGCGGTGGCCGGCACGGTGAAATCCCGTAAATCCGACCGCCATGCCACCTCCGACTGGATGGAAATGGAAAAGCAGCGTGGTATTTCCATTACCACGTCGGTCATGCAGTTCCCGTATCGCGACCACATGATCAACCTGCTCGACACCCCGGGCCACGAAGACTTCTCCGAAGACACCTACCGCACCCTGACGGCGGTGGACTCGGCGCTGATGGTCCTCGACGGCGGTAAAGGCGTCGAGCCCCGCACCATCGCGCTGATGGACGTGTGCCGCCTGCGGGATACGCCGATTGTCAGCTTTATCAACAAACTCGACCGTGACATCCGCGACCCGATCGAACTGCTGGACGAAATCGAAGCCGTCCTGAAGATCAAGGCCGCGCCGATCACCTGGCCGATTGGTTGCTACCGCGACTTCAAGGGCGTGTACCACCTGGCCGACGACTACATCATTGTGTACACCGCTGGCCACGGCCACGAACGTACCGATGTGAAAATCATCGAGAAGCTCGACTCCGACGAAGCCCGCGCCCACCTGGGTGACGAGTACGACCGGTTTGTCGACCAGCTGGAACTGGTGCAGGGCGCCTGCCACGAGTTCAACCAGCAGGAATTCCTCGACGGCCAGCTGACGCCGGTGTTCTTCGGTACCGCCCTGGGCAACTTCGGTGTCGACCACGTGCTGGATGCCGTGGTCAATTGGGCCCCCAAGCCGCTGGCCCGGGTTGCCAACGAGCGTACCGTGGAGCCTGTGGAAGAGAAATTCGCCGGCTTCGTGTTCAAGATCCAGGCGAACATGGACCCCAAGCACCGCGACCGTATCGCCTTCATGCGTATCTGCTCCGGCAAATACGAAAAAGGCATGAAGATGCGCCACGTGCGTACCGGCAAGGACGTGCGCATCGGCGACGCCCTGACCTTTTTCTCCTCCGAGCGTGAGCAACTGGAAGAAGCGTATGCTGGCGATATCATCGGCTTGCACAACCACGGCACCATCCAGATCGGTGACACCTTCACCGAAGGCGAAGTGCTGGGCTTCACCGGTATCCCGCACTTCGCCCCGGAACTGTTCCGCCGCGTACGCCTGCGTGACCCGCTGAAATCCAAGCAACTGCGCCAAGGTTTGCAGCAGTTGGCGGAAGAGGGTGCCACCCAGGTGTTCTTCCCGGAACGCAGCAACGACATCATCCTCGGCGCCGTCGGTGTGCTGCAGTTCGATGTAGTGGCCAGTCGCCTGAAAGAGGAATACAAGGTGGAATGCTCCTATGAGCCGATCACCGTGTACTCCGCGCGCTGGATCGACTGCAGCGATAAGAAGAAGCTGGAAGAGTTCAAGATCAAGGCCGTGGAAAACCTGGCGATCGACGGCGGTGGTCACCTGACCTACCTGGCCCCGACCCGGGTCAACCTGGCGCTGATGGAAGAGCGCTGGCCGGATGTGAAATTCCGCGCGACCCGTGAGCATCATTAAGATCTGAGCGGTACACCAAAAGGCGAAGCTGTCATGGCTTCGCCTTTTTTCATGCCCGAGAAAAGTGAATGGGCGGGTGTTGCATGCTTGCTGAATCGTTTCTCTGTGAGACTTGACAGTATTTCCCTACCTTGCCTTCGGTCTATAAAGGCGATGCAGCGAGTCCCTTTAAAAGATGAGGTGATGACATGACTGATCCTAAAGCAAACGGTTCTTCAGGTGATATGCACGTTGTTTTAGTGCCTGAGCAAAATATGATGCTGACCCATGATGTCTTGCTTACTGCACTGTCCCGTCTAGTTGCAGTCGCTGGATACCATGGCGGGGTTAATGGGGTATCCATTCACTTTCTTCGAACAGGTCTTTCAGGCATTCAAAAAGGTGATGTTTTCAAAGTCGGTGTTCATGATGGCCTGGAAGTGGCGGCGATTGATTACACGTTCGAAGGTGATAACAGCATCCATGAGGCGGTAGACGGAAAAATTACTGTAGAGGATATCGATCATTCGCTGCCCTCTCTTCGTCTTAGCTTTGAGTTTCACGGCGAATTCAAGCACGAAGTTGAAAACTTCCATGGGTCGTGCCGAGTCGAGGGGCTGGACAATTCCGGCTATGAAAAGATCAAGAGCCGATTTTCGAAAGACAGGCGAGAAGCGTAGAAAACCGTTCGCAGGGGATTGAAGTGATTGTGCCGCCCATCCAGGCCAGGTGTTGCGAGAACGCCGCATTGGGTCTAGCGTCTATCGTGGCGACGGTAAAAGGCTGTCGTGCGCAATTCATCTTCTGACTGGGCGGAATTCGACCATGAGTATCTTTCAACGTGTGGTGCTGTTGCTCAAAGTGCTGGTGATGATGTCATTGGGCATGTCTGCCGCGTGGGCCAATACGGCTGTGCAAAGCCATGGCACGGGGTTTGTGGCGGCGAAGACGGTGCAGGCGGGTGGCTTGCAGTTGGCCAAGAGTGAATCCGAGCCCGGTGACGAAAACCAGGGCGGTTCCAAGGACGATGACGATGCCGAGAACCCGGACAATGATGGCGAAGACAGCGACACCTACAACGATGGCGACAGCGATACATAAGTAACGCAGGCAAAAGAAAGCCCCGCTTGCCGAACAGATGCGCTATCCGACAAGCAGGGCTGTAGAACACTGGAATGCTCTGGACTCACCCTCCAGAGCATTTTTTTGCACGTCAGACCACAAATTGCTCCGCGTAGTGGCAAGCCACCTGGCGGTTGTCCAGAGGTCGCAGCACCGGTTCATCGGTACTGCACAGCTGGGTCGCGTACGGGCAGCGCTTGTGGAAGGCGCAGCCGGATGGCGGGTTCAACGGGTTGGGCAACTCGCCGACGATTTTGATCTTCGGTTTGTTCGGGTCCGGATGAATGGTCGGGGTCGCCGACAGCAACGCCTGGGTGTACGGGTGCAGCGGGCGTGCGTAGATGTCTTCCTTCGGGCCCACTTCCACCGGGCGGCCGAGGTACATCACCATTACGTCGTCGGCGACGTGCTGCACCACCGCGAGGTTGTGGGAGATGAACACGTAGGCGGTGTTGAATTCCTGCTGCAAATCCATGAACAGGTTCAGCACCTGGGCCTGGATCGATACGTCCAGCGCCGAGGTCGGTTCATCCGCCACCAGCACCTTGGGTTGCAGCATCATCGCCCGCGCCAGTGCGATTCGCTGGCGCTGGCCGCCGGAGAACATGTGCGGGTAGCGCTGATAATGCTCAGGGCGCAGGCCCACTTGCTTCATCATCGCCTGGACCTTTTCCCGGCGCTCGGCGGCAGACAGGTTGGTGTTGATCAGCAGCGGCTCGCCCAGTTGGTCGCCGACCTTCTGGCGCGGGTTCAGCGAGGCGTAAGGGCTCTGGAACACCATCTGCACGTCTTTGCGCAGTTGCTTGCGCTGGGCCTTGTCGGCACCGGCGACTTCTTGCCCGGCGATTTTCAGCGAGCCGGAAGACGGCTCTTCAATCAAGGTCAGGGCGCGGGCCAGGGTGGATTTGCCGCAACCGGACTCGCCTACGACCGCGAGGGTCTTGCCGGCTTCGAGCTCGAACGACACACCGTTGAGTGCGCGCACCAGGGCATGGCCCTTGAACAGGCCACGGGACACTTCGTAGTGACGGGTCAGGTCGCGGGCGGTAAGTACGACGGCCATTACGCCACCTCCTGATTCAGCGGGTAGAAGCAGCGGGCAAGGCTGTTGCTTTTCGGGTCAAGGCCCGGGCGTTGGGCGCGGCAGGACTCCTGCACATACGGGCACCGCGGCGACAGCAGGCAACCCTGCGGGCGGTCATAACGGCCGGGAACGATACCCGGCAGCGTGGCCAGGCGCGTGGCGCCCAGGCTGTGCTCGGGGATCGCCTTGAGCAACGCTTCGCTGTACGGGTGCGCCGGGATGTCGAACAACTGCGGCACCTGGCCGACTTCCACGGCCTGGCCGGCATACATCACGCACACGCGCTGGGCGGTTTCGGCCACTACCGCGAGGTCGTGGGTGATCAGCACCAGGCCCATGTTCTGCTCTTTCTGCAAGGCCAGCAGCAGGTCCATGATCTGGGCCTGGATGGTCACGTCGAGCGCAGTAGTCGGTTCATCGGCGATCAGCAGTTTCGGCTCGCCGGCAATCGCCATGGCGATGGCCACACGTTGGCTCATACCACCGGACAGCTGGTGCGGGTAGGCATCCATACGGCTGGCTGCGCCCGGGATTTCCACCTTTTCGAGCAGTTCGATGGCACGCTTGCGCGCTTGCTTGCCGGACATTTTCAAATGCAGGCGCAGCACTTCTTCGATCTGGAAACCCACGGTGTAGCTGGGGTTCAGGGCGGTCATCGGGTCCTGGAAGACCATCGCCAGGTCTTTGCCGACGATCTGCCGGCGCTGGCGGTTGCTCAGCTTGAGCATGTCCTTGCCGTCGAAGTTCAGGGCGTCGGCGGTGACGATACCGGGGTGCTCGATCAGGCCCATCAGCGCCATCATGGTCACGGATTTACCCGAACCCGACTCGCCAACGATCGCCAGTACTTCACCTTTGTCGACGGAGATGTCGAGGCCATCGACCACCGGCACGGCGGTCTTGTCGCCGAAGCGGACATTGAGATTCTTGATTTCTAGCAGTGACATGGGAATCTCCTCAGGCGGCGTTCTTGAGTTTCGGGTCCAGCGCATCGCGCAGGCCGTCGCCCATCAGGTTGATTGCCAGCACGCTGAGCAAAATGGTCAAGCCAGGCAGGCTCACGACCCACCAGGCGCGTTCGATGTAGTCGCGGGCCGAAGCCAGCATGGTGCCCCACTCAGGGGTTGGCGGTTGTACGCCAAGGCCCAGGAAGCCCAGGGCTGCAGCATCGAGAATCGCCGAGGAGAAACTCAGGGTGGCCTGAACGATCAGCGGCGCCATGCAGTTCGGCAGCACGGTGACGAACATCAGGCGCGGCAGGCCGGCGCCAGCAAGGCGTGCGGCGGTCACGTAGTCACGGTTCAGTTCGCCCATCACCGCAGCGCGGGTCAGGCGGACATAGGACGGCAGCGACACGATCGCGATGGCGATCACGGTGTTGATCAGGCCAGGGCCGAGGATCGCGACAATCGCCACAGCCAGCAGCAGCGACGGCAGGGCCAGCATGATGTCCATCAGGCGCATGATGGTCGGGCCGAGCAGGCGCGGGAAGAAACCGGCGAACAGGCCCAGCAGGATCCCCGGGATCAGCGACATCACCACCGACGACAAGCCGATCAGCAACGACAGGCGCGAACCCTGGATCAGGCGCGACAGCAGGTCACGACCGAGTTCATCGGTGCCCAGCAGGAACTGGATCTGCCCACCTTCCAGCCAGGCCGGAGGGGTCAGCAGGAAGTCACGGTATTGCTCGCTCGGGTTATGCGGGGCCACCCAAGGGGCGAAGAGCGCGCAAAACACCACCAGCAACATGAACAGCAGGCCGGCAACGGCGCCCTTGTTCTTGGAAAAGGCTTGCCAGAATTCTTTGTACGGGGACGGGTACAGCAGGCTTTGATCGACTGCTACCGTGGGAGTAGGTGTGGTCATGGTCATGATCTCAGCGCTGGTGACGGATGCGTGGGTTGGCGAAGCCGTAGAGGATATCCACCACGAAGTTCACCAGAATCACCAGGCAGGCGATTAACAGGATGCCGTTTTGCACCACGGGATAATCCCGTGCGCCAATGGCTTCGATCAGCCATTTGCCGATGCCGGGCCACGAGAAGATGGTTTCGGTCAGGACCGCCCCGGCCAGCAATGTGCCGACTTGCAGGCCGACCACGGTGAGTACCGGGATCAAGGCGTTACGCAGGCCGTGGACGAACACCACGCGCGCCGGCGACAGGCCCTTGGCCTTGGCGGTGCGGATGTAGTCTTCGCGCAGTACTTCGAGCATCGACGAACGGGTCATCCGCGCGATAACGGCCAGCGGGATGGTGCCGAGCACGATGGCCGGCAGGATCAGGTGGTGCAACGCGTCCCAGAATGCGTCCGGCTCGTCGGCCAGCAGGGTGTCGATCAGCATGAAGCCGGTGCGCGGCTCGATGTCGTAGAGCAGGTCGATCCGTCCGGAGACTGGCGTCCAGCCCAGGCTGACGGAGAAGAACATGATCAGGATCAGGCCCCACCAGAAGATCGGCATCGAATATCCCGCCAGGGAGATGCCCATCACCCCATGGTCGAACAGGGATCCTCGCTTCAAGGCCGCGATCACCCCGGCTAACAGCCCCAGGATGCCGGCGAACAACAGGGCGGCCATGGACAGTTCCAGGGTCGCAGGGAAAAGGGCGGTGAATTCAGTCCACACGCTGGTACGGGTGCGCAGGGATTCGCCGAGGTCGCCGTGGGCGAGCTTGCCGACATAATCCAGGTATTGCGCGTAGAGCGGTTTATTCAGACCAAGGCGTTCCATTGCCTGAGCGTGCATCTCGGGGTCGACTCGTCGTTCGCCCATCATGACTTCGACGGGGTCGCCAGGGATCATGCGAATCAACGCGAAGGTCAGCAAGGTGATGCCGAAAAACGTGGGGATCAATAACCCCAATCGGCGGGCAATAAAACTAAACATCTTGTTGTGTACCTCAATCAGCCGGTTAGGCAGGTTCGGCACCGTCAATGTCGACGGTGCCGAGCGTCTCTTATCTACTTCACCTGGGTGGTGGCGAAGTTATTTGTGGTCAGAGGGCTTTGGGTATAACCCTCGACGTTTTTACGCATGGCGGTGAACATTTTCGGGTAAGCCATGGGAATCCATGGTTGGTCCTTGTCGAAAACGTCCATTGCTTGTTCATAGAGTGCAGCGCGCTGGGTGGGTTCAGCGATGGCGCGCGCCTTGTCGATCAAGTCTTGAAACTCCTTGTTACACCAGCGGGCGTAGTTTTCGCCGTTTTTGGCTGCATCGCAACTCAAGTTCGGGGTGAGGAAGTTATCCGGGTCCCCGTTATCCCCCGCCCAGCCGGCGGAGACCATGTCATGTTCGCCATTCTTGGCGCGCTTGAGCATTTCGCCCCATTCCATGACCTTGATGTTCACTTTCAGGCCGATCTGCGCCAAATCCGCCTGCATGCGCTGGGCGCCGAGCATCGGGTTGGGGTTGGTCGGGCCGCCGCCGTTGCGGGTGAACAGGGTGAACTCGGTGCCTTCCGGTACGCCGGCTTCCTTGAGCAGGGCGCGGGCCTTGTCGAGGTCGCGGGGCGGGTTTTTCAGCTTGTCGCTGAAACCCAGCAGGGTTGGCGGGTACGGGCCGGTGGCGTCGACCGCGTTGCCTTTGCCGTACAGGGATTCGTTGTAGCCCTTCTTGTCGAACGCGATGTTGATCGCGTGACGCACCCGCGCGTCGCTCATGTACTTGTGGGTGGTGTTCATGGCGGTGTAGGCAGTGGTCATCGCCGCCAGTTCCGCCACCTTCAGGTTCGGGTCGGCCTTCATGCTCGGCACGTCATCCGGTTTCGGATACAGCGCGATCTGGCATTCGTTGGCCTTGAGCTTTTGCAGGCGCACGTTGTTGTCGGTGGTGATGGCCAGGATCAGCGGGTCAGCCGGCGGCTTGCCACGGAAGTAGTCCGGGTTGGCCTTGAAGCGCACTTGGGCGTCTTTGGCGTAGCGGGTGAAGATGAACGGGCCGGTGCCGATGGGCTTGGCGTTCAGGTCATCGGTCTTGCCGGACTTGAGCAACTGGTCGGCGTATTCGGCGGAGTGAATCGAGGAAAACGCCATGGCCAGGTCGGCCAGGAACGGTGCTTCAGGGCGGGTCAGGGTGAAGACCACGGTGTGGTCATCGGTCTTCTCTACGCTCTTGAGCAGTTCCTTGAAGCCCATGCTTTCAAAGTATGGGTAGCCCACGTTGGACTTTTTGTGCCACGGGTGATTCGGGTCCAGCTGGCGCTGGAAGCTCCAAAGCACGTCGTCGGCGTTCATGTTGCGCGTGGGTTTGAAGTAGTCGGTGGTGTGGAACTTGATGTCGTCACGCAGGTGAAAGGTGTAGGTCAGGCCATCGGCGCTGATCTCGGGCAGGTCTTTGGCCAGTGCCGGGATCACTTCGGTGGTGCCGGGCTTGAAGTCCACCAGGCGGTTGAAGATGGTTTCGGCCGCGGCGTCGGCGGTGACAGCCGTGGTGTACAGGACCGGATCGAAGCCTTCCGGGCTGGCTTCGGTGCAGACGACCAACGGTTTGGCCGAGATGCCGACAGCGACGCTCAACAGCGCAGCGGCAATGGCAGCTTGTAACGGGAGCATTTTCATCTAAGAGCCCTCTGCAATCGATTGGACCAGACAAGCGTAGGCGGCGGGCCCGTCCTGAGCCCGCCGCCGACCTGGCGCTGATTAAAGAATGTTGAACGGGATGGTGGTCACCAGGCGGAACTCACGCAGGTTGCCGTCAGCCTGGTTGGCGCTGGCACGGTGAGTCACGTAGGTACCACGAATGGTGGTAGCCTTGAGTGCGCCGCTCTGGATCGCGTAAGCCGCGCCTACACCGTATTCCTGGTGCTTCTCGCCGTCCTGGGCCTGAATGCCGTTGTAGGCAAAGCCAGCGCGGCCGCCGTCGCCGGTGTAGTGAGTACCGTCGATACCCCAGCCACGTGCCGAGTAGACGTTGAACTTCAGGCCCGGCACGCCGTATTCGGCCATGTTGATGCCGTAGGCGATCTGGAAGGACTTCTCGTTCGGACCGTTGAAGTCGGACGTCAGGGAGTTGGCCAGGTAGATGCCGTTGGTTTCGTGCAGGTAGTCGAAGTACTCGTCGCCGTTCACGGCCTGGTAGGAGAAGGTCAGGCTGTGAGCCTGGTGGGTCAGGCCGAACGACAGCGAGTAGGTATCGTTGTCGATCTTGCCCATCAACTTTTTGCCTTCGTCGACGGTCTTGTAGTAGTTCAGGCCCGTGGTCAGGGACAGGGTCTGGCTGTCACCCAGCTCGTGGGTAGCACCGAAGTAGTACTGGTTCCAGAAGTCTTCCACGTTAGCGGCGAACAGGCTGGTCTTCAGGCTCTTGAACGGCTGGTAGTTGACGCCCAGGGTGTTGACCTTGTCGGTTTCCTGGCGACCATTGCCGTATTCAGTACGGAATTTCGACAGGCTCTGCTCGGTCCGTGGCGAAACGCGGTCGAACACGCCGCCCTGGAAGGACAGGTTGCTGAACTCTTCGCTGTTGAAGCTCACACCTTCGAAGCTCGAAGGCAGCGCACGGTTACCGATGGTGTCGATGATGCCGCTGCTGAAGTTCTGGCGACCGGCGGTCAAGGTGGTGTTCGAGACACGGAACTTGACGTTGGCCAGGCCCAGTTTGCTCCACTGGTCTACAGCGTCGCCGTCGGAGTCGGCCAGGGTACGGTTGGAGCCGCCCTTGATGTCGCGCTTGCTGCGGTCCAGGACCAGAGCGTTGTAGACCGCCACTTCAGTGCTCACGCCAACGGTGCCTTGGGTGAAACCCGAGGTAGCGTTGAGGATGGTGCCTTGCACCCAGTTGGTACGGTAGTTGTCAGTACGGGCTTCGCCGTGCTTCTGGTAAGTGAACTTGCTGCCACGGAAGCGTTGTTCGTTGGAGAACCAGTTACGGGTTGTACCGCCCAGGCTTGCGCCATCGATAAAGCCTTTGGCCTCGCTTTGGGCGCTGGTGCCGGCCAGTGTGGTTGGAACGAAGTCCTGGCTTGCAGGATCAGCGTAGGCGTTAGCCGTGATGCTGCTGATGGCCAGGGCCAGTAGCGCGGTGCTGCTCAGTTTCATGGGTGAAGCTCCTTTGGTTCTCTTTTTAATGCCGGTCTTTTTAGGTGAACCGGCTATTGGGTGTGTAACTCGTTCAAGCCTTTGCAAACGTTTGCCCGTGGGTAAAACCCGAAATAAGGCTGCACGTTTGCAGCAAGGCGAATGCTCGCCCTGCGCAATCCGGTTATCTTTTTATGGGTTGATGCTGACGCCCGAGAACACGTTGCGGCCGAAGGGGCTCACTTTGAAACCTTCGACTTTGGCGCTTAACGGCTGGTTGACCGTCGAGTGGGCGACTGGCGTGATCGGCACCTGCTGCTTGAGCAGTTGCTGCGCCTGTTTGTATAGAACAGTCCTTTGTTCGCGGTCGGTGACGACCTTGGCTTGCTTGATCAGCTTGTCGTACGCCGGGTCACACCACATGGAGTAGTTGTTCCCGCCGATGGCGTCGCAGCTGTAGAGGGTGCCCAGCCAGTTGTCCGGGTCACCGTTGTCGCCGGTCCAGCCGATCAGGCTGATGTCGTGCTCGCCATTCTTGGTGCGCTTGATGTACTCGCCCCATTCATAGCTGACGATCTTGACCTTGAGACCAATCTTCGCCCAATCGCTTTGCAGCATTTCGGCCATCAGCTTGGCGTTGGGGTTGTACGGCCGTTGTACCGGCATCGCCCACAGGGTGATCTCGGTGCCTTCCTTCACGCCGGCAGCCTTGAGCAATTCCTTGGCTTTTTCCGGGTTGTAGGCGGCGTCCTTGATGGTGTCGTCGTAAGACCACTGGGTCGGCGGCATGGCGTTGACCGCCAGTTGCCCCGCGCCCTGGTACACGGCGTTGAGGATGCTCTGCTTGTTCACCGCCATGTCCAGGGCCTGGCGCACTTCGAGCTGGTCGAAGGGCTTGTGCCGCACGTTATAGGCGATGTAGCCCAGGTTGAAACCCGGCTTGGTCAGCAGTTGCAGGTTCGGGTCGGCCTTCAGGGCTTCGACGTCGGCCGGGCGCGGGTGCAGGGTGATCTGGCATTCGCCGGCCTTGAGCTTTTGTACCCGTACCGAGGCGTCGATGTTGATCGCAAAAATCAGCTGGTCGAGCTTCACGCGGCTCGGTTCCCAGTACTGTTTGTTGCCGGTGTAGCGAATCTGCGAGTCTTTCTGGTAGCGCTGGAACACGAACGGCCCGGTGCCGATCGGCTTCTGGTTGATGTCGCTGGGCTTGCCGACCTTGAGCAAATGGTCGGCGTATTCGGCCGACAGGATCGAGGCGAAGCTCATGGCGATGTTCTGGATAAACGCGGCGTCGACCGTGTTCAGGGTCATCACCACGGTGTGCGGGTCGGTTTTCTCGACCTTGGCGATATTCTTGTTCAGGCTCATCCCGTTGAAGTACGGAAACTCGGTGGGGTAGGCCTTGCGGAACGGGTGTTCGGGGTCAAGCATGCGATTGAAGGTGAACAGCACGTCGTCGGCGTTGAAGTCGCGCGTCGGCTTGAAGTCCTTGTTGCCGTGGAATTTCACCCCTTCACGCAGGTGGAAGGTATAGGTCAGGCCGTCTTCGGAAATATCCCAACGGGTTGCCAGGCCCGGTACGACATTGGTCGCGCCTTTTTCAAACTCGGCCAAGCGGTTGTAGATAGGCTCGGCGGCGTCGTTATCGGTGGCCGTCGTGTATTGCGCGGTGTCGAAGCCCGCCGGGCTGCCTTCGGAGCAAAACACCAGGCTCTTTTTCTCGGCAGCCTGGCCCATCGAGGCCACAGCCAGCAGGCTGGTGCCAAATATCGCGGATAGAACGGTGGTATGGCGCATAACAATCCCGATCCTTGTTTGTTGTTTTCGTCAGTGAGCAATCGCAAGGTCATTCACGACCTTGCGACAACACTGATCCCACAACGGCAGTTGCCCTACAGAGACGATGCGTCTGCCGTACCACGACGTTATGGGTCGGGAGCCAGGCAGTAAATGCAACGAATCTGACAGACCTTGTAGGTAACGGAGCCGCGATTCGCAGTTAGCTGCCGTAGGACGGCAGCGTGTGCGGAGGTGGTCTGTTTCCTACGGTCTTGGCGGATGCAATAACGGCGACGTTATGAAACGTCGCCGCCAGAGATCCTTACTTGCCGCTTACGCTCACGCCGTAGAAGGAGTTCAAGCCAAATGGGCTGATCTTGAAGTCCTGCACGTTGTTGCGCATGGGTTGATACACCGTCGAGTGCGCGATAGGTGTCATCGGGACTGCATCTTTGAGGATATGTTGCGCCTGCTTGTACAGCTCGGTGCGTTTGGCTACGTCGGAAGTCGCCTTGGCTTCTTTCACGATGCCGTCGAATTTCTTGTCGCACCACTTGGAGAAGTTGTTGCCGGCCAGGGAATCGCAGCCGAACAGCACGTTCAGCCAGTTGTCCGGGTCACCATTGTCGCCGCTCCAGCCAATGATCATGGCTTGGTTCTCGCCGCCTTTGGAACGCTTGATGTACTCGCCCCACTCATAGCTGACGATGTTCACTTTCAGGCCGATCTGTTTCCAGTCGTTCTGCAGCATCTCGGCCATCAGCTTGGCGTTCGGGTTGTATGGACGCTGGACCGGCATCGCCCACAGGGTGATCTCGGTGCCTTCCTTGACGCCGGCTTCCTTGAGCAGAGCCTTGGCTTTGGTCACATCAAACGGCGCATCCTTGATGGTGGTGTCATAGGACCACTGGGTTGGCGGCATGGCGTTGACAGCCAGTTGGCCTGCGCCCTGGTACACCGAGTCGATGATCTGCTGCTTGTTCACCGACATGTCCAGGGCCTCACGCACGCGCAGGTCGGACAGCGGGTTAGGCGCGGTCTGGCCCTTGAGGACCGGCATTACGTTGTAGGCGATGTAGCCCAGGTTGAAACCGGCTTGGTGCGGCAGTTTCAGGTCCTTGTCTTCACCCAGCGCCTTGAGGTCGGCCGGACGTGGGAACAGGGTCACCTGGCATTCGTTTTTCTTCAGCTTCTGGATACGCACCGACGGGTCGGTAGTGATGGCGAAGATCAGGTTGTCGATCTTCACGTCTTCAGGTTTCCAGTAATCCTTGTTGCCGGTGTAACGGATGTTGGAGTCTTTCTGGTAGCTCTTGAACACGAACGGGCCAGTGCCGATTGGCTTCTGGTTGATGTCCTGTGCCTTGCCTTCCTTCAACAGCTGGGCGGCGTATTCAGCCGACTGGATGGAGGCGAAGCTCATTGCCAGGTTCTGGATGAAGGCGGCGTCCACGGTGTCAAGGGTGAACTTGACGGTGTGGTCATCGACTTTCTCAATGTTCTTGATGTTGGTGTCCATACCCATGTCCGTGAAGTACGGGAACTCGGTCGGGTAGGCTTTACGGAACGGATCGTCTTTATTGATCATCCGGTTGAAGGTGAACAGTACGTCGTCAGCCGTGAATTCACGAGTTGGCTTGAAGTACGGGGTGGTGTGGAACTTGACGCCTTCACGCAGGTGGAAGGTGTACGTCAGGCCATCCGGGGAAACGTCCCAGGTCGTGGCGAGCCCAGGAACAACAGCGGTGCCGCCGCGCTCGAACTGGGTCAGACGGTTGAACATGGTTTCGGCCGAAGCATCGAAGTCTGTTCCGGTGGTGTACTGGCCTGGATCAAAACCGGCCGGGCTCCCTTCGGAGCAGAACACCAGGTTGCTCGCCGCTTGGGCGAAAGGTGCAGCAGCCATTAAACCGGCGCTGACTAATAACGGAATGACTGCGTGTTTAAGCATGTTGGCCTCATGATTTGTTGTCATTTTTGGTAGTGAGGGCGACCTCGTGAGTCGACCTGCGGATACTTATGCAGGGCCCATACCCAATGCAAGATGTTGAGAGCCTACAACGGCTAAACAGTGGTACGAACGTACACGAATGTCGCATATGTGTAAGTTCAGACACATTTACGCACTTTTGAGGGTTTTTTTCGGTGCGAGGGCTGCACCAGGAATGCCCAACCGAGGCGTCTGGCGCACTCGGTTGGGGCACGGCTGTTACTTATTCAGACTGACGCCGTAGAAGGGAGTGAGTCCAAAAGGACTGATCTTGAAGTCCTGCACTTCCTTTCGCAGGGGCTGGAAAACCGTCGAGTTTGCGATAGGCGTTATAGGTACTTGTTCCTTAAGGATTTTTTGTGCCTGTTGATACCACTTGATGCGCTGCTCGCGGTCGCTGCTGACCTTGGCCTGCTGTACCAGTTTGTCGTAGGCCGGGTTACACCATTTTGCATAGTTGCTGCCCTTCACCGCGGCACAACTGTAGAGCACGCCGAGCCAGTTATCCGGGTCGCCGTTGTCGCCGGTCCAGCCGTAGATCATCACGTCGTGCTCGCCGGCTTTGGCGCGTTTGATGTACTCGCCCCACTCATAGCTGACGATATTGGCCTTGATGCCAATCTTTTCCCAATCCTGCTGGATCATCTGCGCCGACATCCGGGCATTGGGATTCGACGCGCGTTGTACGGTCATCGCCCACAGGTTGAGGGTGGTACCTGGTGCAACCCCTGCTTCTTTTAGTAGCGCCCGCGCCTTGGCCGGATCGTAGGGCGCGTCCTTGATTGTCGGGTCATAAGACCACTGGGCCGGAGGCAGGGCGTTCTGCGCCAATTGTCCGGCGCTCTGGTACACCGCCTTGATAATTGCCGGCTTGTCGATGGCCATGTCCAGCGCCTGGCGCACCTTGAGCTGGTCCAGGGGCGGGTGGGTCACGTTGTAGGCGAGAAAGCCCAGGTTGAAGCCGGCTTGCTGAAGAACCCGCAGGTTGGGGTCTTGCTTCATCACTTCGATGTCGGAAGGGCGCGGGTAACCGCTGACCTGGCACTCGCCGGCCTTGAGCTTTTGCAGGCGCACGGCGGCGTCCGGGGTGATCGAGAACACCAGGTTGTCGAGCTTCACATCTTCGGGCTTCCAATACTGTTTATTGGCGCTGTAGCGAATCTGCGAATCCTTCTGGTAACGCTTGAACACAAATGGCCCGGTGCCCACCGGCTTCTGATTGATGTCCGCGGCCTTGCCTTCCTTGAGCAACTGCGCGGCATATTCGGCGGACTGCACCGAGGCGAAGCTCATGGCCAGGTTCTGCACGAAGGAGGCGTCAACGTTGTTCAGGTTGAAGCGCACGGTGTGCTCGTCGAGTTTTTCGACGCTCTTGATCGTGGTGTTCAAGCCCATGTCGGTGAAGTAGGGCGACTCCGATGGATAGGCCTTGCGGAACGGGGTCTCGGGATCCAGCAGGCGCTGGAAGGTGAAGAGCACGTCGTCGGCGTTGAAATCACGGGTCGGGGTGAAATAGTCGGTGGTGTGGAACTTGACGCCATCGCGCAGGTGGAAGGTATACATCAGGCCGTCTTTGGACACGTCCCAATTGGTTGCCAGGCCGGGTTCGACTTCAGTGCCGCCACGCTTGAACTGGGTCAGGCGGTTGAACACGGTTTCGGCGGAGGCATCGAAATCGGTGCCGCTTGTGTACTGGCTGGGGTCGAAGCCGGCGGGGCTGGCTTCGGAGCAGTAGACCAGGGTGCCGGCTGCCTGGGCCATGGGCATGAATGCCAGCAGGCCGGCAGCAAGGAGCAGCGGTTTTAAGGTGATTCTTTCCATGGAGACCCCTGAAGTGGCAGGCAAATAGTGCCCGAACGAAAACGGCAGTCACCGAGGTTACCGCCGTTCTTGTCACTCAGGTAGAGATAAGCATGCGAGACCCCAGTGTCTCCGGGATTCGGCTATTCCAGGTCGCTACGATTTAGCCGGAAAGTGTTCGGGTTTATAAGTGAACGCCCACCACTTGAGCGGATTCCAGTACGGGTTGTTCTTTGACGGCTTGAATTTCTTGATCCGCGCCATTTCTTCGCTGACATACTGTTCAGCCTGAGCTCTTACTGCGGTACGGACGTTGTCGGTGATCGGGATTTTTTGTGCGGATAAGTTCTCCAGGTAGAGGTGTTCTACTTTATCAATGGCTGCTTTTACTTGTTCCGGGGACAGGTTGGCGGTCAAGGTACCGCTATAACCTTTGACAGGGCGACCAATCAACTTTTGGAATTGAGCGGCAAACGAAGCATCCCCACCGGTTGCGGAATCACATGACAGCAGGCGCACGTTGTCGAACTCTTCCGGATGGATCCCTTTGCTGTGAAGCGTATCCAGCAATTCTTCCGGACTATTGAGCTTTCCATCATAAGAAACTTTTGCGACCCCGGTAGTCTCATCGACTTTACCGTGTACCAGTATGTTCAATCGCTGGGCCGAACCTTGTTTGTTCACATCCACGAACGTGTAAAGTTTATCGTTGATAGTGTTCAGGCTATCTATTTCTCCACTGAGAATACTGGTTTTTTCAGCAGTAGAAAAAAGGGCTTCGCCGACCGGCAGATTTTTAACCGTTTTCAGGGGCGGCAGTTCGACGCCGTCTACGTTGATAGATGCCGGGGGGACCTCTGGTCCACTCGACTCAATTTCATTTAAAGACGGGTCCGGATGACTATCGCCGGATACTTTCGAAACGCGTGTCAGCTCAAATTCGCTCTTCTGCGAATTATAGTTCCAGCGGTAGTCTTCAGTAACGGTGGAGTTGAACGTGATCGGAGTTTCACCCAGGCTCGCCTCGACCAAACCGGGTGCAACTTCGTGTGCCAGCATCAGACTTGAGATGACGGCCGCAGCAGTTCCCCCTGTGCGCTCGCCTGCGGTCTTGCCATAGAGGCTGTCATGCACGCCAAACACGATATTGCCTATATTGCCAACAATGGGCAGATTACCAAAGGTTTTGCCCCAGGTGTCTTTCACCGACTTCCAGGCTTGCTGCGAGGCACCAAACACATCCGTCTGGTCGGCCCACACCGCATTGTTGGCGTTCTGCTCCTGATAGTGGGGGGCGATACCTTTGTTCAGATCGCCAAATTGCAGCCCATAACCTGCTTTTCGCGATTCGGTGTAGTTGAATAGCTCTCGTACCGGCACGGATTTATCTTTGTACCAGTGTTCGTACCCCGGATATCGCGACCGATTATCCTGGATGAGGCTGTCGAGCACCGCCCCGGCCGGTGGCCAGTGGGCATTGTGTCCCCCTTGCATATCACCGGTATTGAAACGGCGCATCAATTCATCACGATTGTCTTTGGCCCAGTTCGCAAATTCTTCATCGCCTTTTATCTCGCGGACAGCGCCGTTCTTCAAGTCGATCATGACTCCCTGATTGGGGCGATTGGCGGGATTGCCATCGTAAGGCGTGTAGGGGATAAAGGCATACCCGCTCATGGGGTAGCCGTAAATATTGGGGATAATCACTTGCCCATTCTTGTCCAGCGTGCGATTCACCGCTTCCTGGCCGGCAGGGCTTAACCTTGCGAAATTTTCCGTGTCACTACGAAGGCTCAGCAACGTGCCCCGTGTTACATAGGCGTCTGCTTTTCCCGATCGCTCTGCTATTGTTCCGGAGCCCTCGCGCATCGGCGCGGCTATGTCTTTCTCCCAGCGAGCTTGAAGTTGTCGGCCGAACGCTTCCAAATCATTGATTTTTGTCCGGTCTTTTTTTTCTATTTCCATTTCAGGAAAATTTAAAACCCCACCACGTGCGGGTCTGTCGTGCGCTAGAGCACCCGCTGCAATTTCCCATGCGAAATAAGTGTGTGTCTGGGTATCAGAGAGATTTTGTGCTGTGCCCATACCGACATAGGTATTGAACGTTACCGTGAACTTTTCATGCGGGTCGAACCCGGCTGCCAATAAACCCCCACTGAAGTATCCTGCGGGGTCCATGAACAGGCGCACGTTCTGGAACTTGACGTTGCGTTCGCCTTCAGTGCCACTTTCTATATTTTCGATCTGCGTCTTTACACGATTGGCATAGGCATCGATATGAGCCTCTCGCTCATTGTAGATATACCCATCGCCTGGCGCGTGAACAAAGTCGGGTCCGTAAATGGTTGCCTTGTAGATATCAGACTCGTTCCTGGCGGCAGTGCCAACGTTGTCCGTTTCATAAATATCGGTACTCTTCAATGGCGTTGGCGGTATCCGTTCCAGCGCCTCGGTACGTTGTTCTTGAGTCGTACCGGGTAGCGGTGTTTTTGGGTAATGGACAATGTTAAGTTGAACTGAGCTTGTCATTTCAGATTACCTGGCTGGATGTTGATTGCACGCATCTGCGCCGCCATAAACTGTGGATGAGGAGTACGGTGATCTACGCCATGAGTGGTGTAGCGTCCAGGCGTGTTCCGCTCGTTGAGGGTGAGGATGTAGTTGTCCATTGCACGGGTTATAAGTTGAAAAGATTTATCACCAACGCACTTCAATGTGTCCGGACCAGCAGACGCCCGGCGATTAAGCATTTTCTGAAGCTGGTAACCGGTTATTACCGCTGAAACTTCTTGAATTAAGTGCCAGGCAAAAAAAATGCTGCCCGAAGGCAGCGGCATTGCAGTCCTGCTCCCTGAAATGGCAGGTAAACGCTACGCGAACGAGAACGGCGGTCACCACGGTTGCCGCCGTTCGGGTTACCCAGGTTGAGATAAGCGCCTGCGTCGCGGCGATCGCCTTAAAACACCTGTGCGCCGCCATAAACGGTGGACTGTATCCACCGCGGGTCCATAGGATCGCTCCAGACGTGCCGAGGCGGCGTACCACCATCTCCGATCAGGATTTGCCGGCCCTCGTCGCTCCATTCCTGCATGCGTTGTGCGAATTGGCCGTGGTACTCGTTGGCCGGACAAGTGATACCGGCCCATGGGTCCACTATCCACGCATCAGCCCATTCGGGCTCGGCAAATCCAGCGGTCAAGAGGTTAGGCTGACTTGCGGGGCCGCCGACCACGCTGAAGGTGTGTCCCTGCACTTGTGCAATGCGGGCAAAGCCGCCACTGGCGTTAACGGTATCGGTGGCGACCCTGGCCATCTGGTCGCAATTGCCAGCACCCGTTTTCAGGATGACCTCCGAGTAGTTGGGCGCGCCGGTTCGAGTGTATAGCCAGGTCACTATTTCATTGGCCACGTCGCTGCGCAGACTGTTACCGGCATCGGCCAGGGTTTTCTGGTTGGCCGACCGTATACCGGTTGTCTGGAACTGTTCCTCCACCGTTCTCTTGCCCCAACGGGCGTAGGCCTTGTTTTGCTCGTTGACCGTGAGCTGCCCGAAATAGTGAGGCTTTTGAAGGGGCTCAAGTTGTATGGTCTTGGCGGCCACCTCTACCTTCTTGTCCCAGGCATAGACTGCCAGTAGAACTTCACGTTTCTTTTCATCGGACAGTCCGGCCAGGACTCGGTCCAGTTGGGTGGCTTGATCGGGTGTGAAGTTGTATTCAAGGCTCAGTTTTTTTGCCAGTGAGTCCAGGGAGGGCAGTATCACCAGATCGTTATTGTGGGTTTTTCCGGAAATGTCACGATAGAGGTCCTTGTACTCGTCATGCAGCCTGATGATGTCCCGGCTGGCCGGATCGGTGTTTGCGGCGATGCGTTGAAAGTTGAGCGCAGGGTTCGAACCGTCGTATTCGGCCACGTAGTAAATGCCGGTATCGCCCTCGACCACCACATAATCTATTCCTGCGTAGGGTATTTTTATGCCCCTCAGGACGCGCTGGTCATCACTGAGATCACTGATCTGGTCCAGCTTTACAACCACGGTTTCCTGGTTGAGCGCCCGTGGTTGACCGATATCTTCATAGCCGAAGTCCGGCTCATTGAGCACCACCCCGCTGGTTTGGTTGCGGTAGGTAACCGGCGTGTGCCCGGGCACCGACATCAGCTCCTGGCTGGATGTGTCGCTCACTCTATACAGCCTGTGCTCATGCACCACGGTCCGCGCGCCTTCCTGCGTTGGGGCGCCCGGCAAGAGACGCCGATGCTCAAGTGCCTGGGCGTCTTGAGCGACCGATGTATCGGCGTCCTCGATCATTTTTGTGTAGCACAAGCTGTCAATGTTGCGCTTTACGCGGCGCCCAACCGGCGCACAAACGGCTTCAAAATCCTCCAGCGGCTCGGCATGCTCGGTAGGCCCCATCTTGGTCAAGGCGTCCGGTTGTGCGGGGTCGTAGCGGTAAACGTCATCCCCGACCACTACATCGGTATGGGTTGCACGCTTGATCAGGAAGGTCTGGTCTGCGGACAGGCCCTCAGGTACCAGCACGCTTGCCCCTGCAGCTCCCGGCTCGACTTCGCGCGTGAGGGCGATGCGGGTGGAGGACTCAAGGGCTTTCGAGGCCCTCTCTATCCCTTTCTCCACCAGTGAAGTTGCGCCCGAAGCCACCGTCGGCAGCGCATTGAGCACTCCGAACACGATATGGTCGGCCCCGCCTTTCTTGCCGTGCTTGACGTCATCGATGCCGATACCGGCCTCCGCTACGCCGGAGGCGACGTAGAACACCTCGAGGGCCACGGCGACTTCGGGCATCACCAGTGCCAGCGGCGTCATCAGCATCGCGACTTTGGTGGCGGTTTCCAGGCCTTTGAGGATGTTGGCTTTGGTCACGTCGCTGTCGGTGACGATTTGGGTCTCGGCATCCTTGTACGAGCGATCTTTCTGGCGGGCAGTAATGGCCTCGAATGGGTCCTGGGCGAGGGGTTCGGTGGTGATGAAAGTCTGCGGGTTGAATTCATTCAGGCGCTCCAACACATCGGCATCCGGCGCGTCTTTGCGGTGCCAGCCACCCAGCCCGGTCAGTGTCTGGTTCACGCCGTCGGAGAACGTCCGGTCGGCCTGGTCACGCAGCGTGAAATGGGTTGAAAGGGCTTCGCGCTTGGTGGGGTCGGCAGCTTGCTCAGCCAGCCAGTTTTTCATCTGGGCCTGGCTGTCAAAGCGATGAATAGGCGACGAGTTGCCGGGAATATACAAAAGCGTGGGGCTGATGATCTTGCCGTCATCGGTGACCTTGGGGTTTTTGTCGGTGATGTACAGCAGGTCCGAAGATTGAAAACCGTTGATGCTGAGCAGACCCATTTCCAGGCCTGGGTCCTGGGCGGCAGAGGCTTTCAGGTCCTCGACGCGGAGGTTCGACCAGTCTTTATCGGTGGTCAAGTTCGCTGCGCGTAGCGCCAGTTCCTTGTCGCTTGGGCTCAGGCTGCCGGTCTTTTCCTGGAGCAGGATGGCGGCAACGAAGGAGGCCTTGGTCAATGCCGTGTATTTGCTTTCGTGGCTGGGCCAGAACGTATCCAGGAATGTTTTATACGGCGCGGCGCGTTCGGTGTTCCACACCAATTCCCTGAATTGCTCCGGGGTCTTTTTGATCCGCATCGACTCGTTGTATTGCTGGCGCTGGCCGGGCGGGGAGGCGCGGTATATAAACTCATAGGTCTGCTGGGCATTGACGGCAGAGTCAATGGCAAGCCCCGCCTGGCCCAGCGGCGAAAACGTCAGTAGCCGTTCCAGCCAGGTATGCAGGGTCGTGCGTGTTTTTTCCTCGGGCGTCTGGTGTTCATCGGTGTTGTTTTTTTTCTGCACATCTTGCAGGGCCGCCTGGGTCAAGGTTATCCGGTTCAGTACCTTTGCATTGCGAGGAGGCCTTCCCCGTGTCGGGTCGTAGTTGAAGGTAGTAATAAACGTGTTGTCCGGATCAACGTCCTCGCCCCACTTTTTCTTGATTTCGGCCTTGATAAGGTTGGCGGTGCTTTCCAGGGGCGTCTCGAACCCTGTCGTTGCACTGCGAATGTAGTTTTCGACTGTCTTGTTGTATGGCAATCCCGGGATCAACACGTCGTGAGTGTGACGGCGGGGTCGTGATGCGGGAGTGTCGGTGGCCCGATCGGCTGCCTTTACGGGCTGCCCTGGCGAATATGTCTGCCGTGAAGTATCCGTACCTTGGCGGGGTTTTCCCTGTTCTTCGGCAATACCTGCCGAGGAGGGGGTATCAAGGAAGAAGCCGTTGTTTGCCGCGATGGAACCTATGGTGGTCATATGACAAATCCTGATGTGCATGGTGTGCAGGAATGATGTGATGTCCGCCATAGGTGGTTCAGCGTGTAGGCGTGTTCCGTTCTTTGATGGGGAAGATGTAGTTCGCCATTACGCGGGTTATAAGCTGAAAAGATTTATCGCCGGTGCGCTTCAAGGTGTGTGGACCAGAACACTCTCAGCCATTGAGTATTTTCTTAAGCTGATATCCGGTTATTACCGCTGATACTTCTTGAATGAAGTGCGCAGGCAAAAAAAACGCTGCCCGTGGGCAGCGTCATTGCAACTGGGGTACCGCTCCATCAAGGCATCTGGACTTCGATCACGCCATCTGCGGTCATGTTGACCTGGCTGGTGCCGGCTTCGACTTCCGGCGTCGGTGCCGAATCCATCGCTGCGGCTTTCATCATCATCCCGCCGCGGGCATACGGCTGTGGATAACCGTTGGTGTTGAAGTTCAGGTTGACGATCTTGTAGCCCTTGCCGCCCAGCGCATCGGTGGCCAGTTGTGCACGGGCCTTGAATGCGGTGACCGCTTCTTTAAGCAGGGCATCTTCGCTGGCCTTGCGGGTCGGGTTGGCGATGGCGAAGTCCATGCTGTCCATTTTCAGGTTGGTCAGCATGTCGCCGGTGAGCTTGGACAGGGCGGCGAAGTCGGCACTTTCCATGCGCAGCTCAGCGCGTTCACGCCAGCCGGTGATTTTCTGGTTCTTGTTGTCGTAGATCGGGTAGCTGTTGCGGCTACTCTGGCGCAGGGTCACGCCTTTGACTTCGCGGGCCTGGGCCAGCGCCTTGTTCATGGTGGTGGTGATTTCGGCGGCAAGCTTGGCCGAGTCGGTGTTCTGCGACTCGGTGTACAGGGTGACGATCATCTGGTCGCGCGCCACTTCCTGGCTGACTTCGGCACGCAGGGAAATCTGGTTGTAATGCAGTTCGTCAGCGGCCATGGCCGGCAGGCTGGCGAGGGTAGCGGCGCCGAGGGTGAGGGTGGCTGCACTGCGAATGAAACGAGACATGTAAGCTCCTTGAGATGTTCGTGTTCGGTAAGACTGTAGACGCAAGGTTTCAGTTCTTCGGGTTTACACATTCGCTACAAGTTGGCGGATGCCGACGAACGGTCATGATCCTGACCCCTGCGTCAAAGAGCCACACACGCCGTGCCAGCGCTGTCGCTTCGTTTATACTCCGTGCGATCCGCCTGCAGCGCTCATCGGGAGAGCTCATGCTCGCCGCCGTAAAACTGACTTCCGCCACCCGCCAGAACCTTTGGCGCCTGACGTTCATCCGCAC
Source organism: Pseudomonas sp. C6002 (assembly GCF_013385805.1). Taxonomy (NCBI): domain Bacteria; kingdom Pseudomonadati; phylum Pseudomonadota; class Gammaproteobacteria; order Pseudomonadales; family Pseudomonadaceae; genus Pseudomonas; species Pseudomonas sp. C6002. The sequence continues at coordinate 162,346 of NZ_JACAPH010000017.1, forward strand.
CCTGGTGCTGGCCGCACAGGCCGGTTCGGTGGGGCTCGCCTATTGGTTCAAGCTGCTGCCGCTGCCCTGGTTGCAGTTGGCCGTGACCCTCGGCTTCTCCACGGTGCTGTGTGTATTTACCGTCATCCGGCTGCGCACCACGTGGCCTGTGACCGAGCTGGAATACGCCCTGCAACTGGCCTGCGACCTGTTTATCCACAGTGTGTTGCTGTACTTCTCCGGCGGCTCCACCAACCCGTTCGTGTCCTATTACCTGGTGCCACTGACCATCGCGGCGGTGACCTTGCCGTGGCGCTATTCGGTGGTGCTGTCGGGTATTGCCCTGACCCTGTACACCCTGCTGCTGGCACAGTTCTACCCGTTGCAGACCTTCCCCATCGCCCGGGAAAACCTGCAGATCTACGGCATGTGGCTGAGCTTTGCCCTGTCGGCGGCGGTCATCACCTTTTTTGCCGCACGAATGGCGGAAGAGCTGCGCCGCCAGGAAGAACTGCGCGCCATTCGCCGCGAAGAAGGCCTGCGTGACCAGCAGCTGCTGGCCGTTGCCACCCAGGCCGCCGGCGCGGCCCACGAATTGGGCACGCCGCTGGCGACCATGAGCGTACTGCTCAAGGAAATGACCCAGGACCATCACGATCCGGCCCTGCAAGACGACCTGAGCGTGCTGCAGGAACAGGTAAAGCAGTGCAAGCTGACCTTGCAGCAGCTGGTGCGCGCCGCCGAGGCCAATCGCCGCCTGGCGGTGGAGATGCAAGACGTCACCCAGTGGCTGGACGAAGCCCTGAACCGCTGGCACCTGATGCGTCCCGAAGCCAGTTACCGGTTCCACCTGCTGGGCCAGGGCACGGTGCCGCGCATGGCACCGCCGCCGGACCTGACCCAGGCGCTGCTGAACCTGCTGAACAACGCCGCCGATGCCTGCCCGGAAGGGTTGGAAGTGACCCTGGACTGGGATGCGGAAGACTTCACCATCAGCATTCGCGACCACGGCGCCGGTGTGCCGCTGGCGATTGCCGAGCAGATCGGCAAGCCCTTCTTTACCACCAAGGGCAAAGGCTTCGGCCTGGGCCTGTTTTTGAGCAAGGCCAGCGTGACCCGCGCGGGCGGCTCAGTGAAACTCTATAGTCATGAGGAAGGCGGCACGCTCACCGAGCTGCGCCTGCCCCGTGTCGCACGAGGAGACATCGATGAGTGACGAGATCCAAGTCGAAGGCGAAGAACTGCCGCACCTGCTGCTGGTAGATGACGACGCCACCTTTACCCGCGTGATGGCCCGCGCCATGAGCCGTCGTGGCTTTCGCGTCAGCACCGCAGGTTCCGCCGAGGAAGGCCTGGCCATCGCCACGGCCGACCTGCCGGAATACGCGGCCCTGGACCTGAAAATGGACGGCGACTCCGGCCTGGTGCTGCTGCCCAAGCTGCTGGAGCTGGACCCGGAAATGCGCGTGGTGATCCTCACCGGCTATTCCAGCATTGCCACCGCCGTCGAGGCGATCAAGCGTGGCGCCTGCAACTATCTGTGCAAGCCGGCAGATGCCGACGACGTGCTGGCCGCCTTGCTCTCCGAGCACGCCGACCTCGACACCCTGGTGCCGGAAAACCCGATGTCGGTGGACCGCCTGCAGTGGGAACACATCCAGCGGGTGTTGACCGAGCACGAAGGCAACATCTCCGCCACGGCCCGCGCCCTGGGCATGCATCGTCGAACGTTGCAGCGCAAGTTGCAGAAACGCCCGGTTCGACGTTGAACGGCGACTGAACAATCTGCTTCAGGCCGCACGGAGCCCTGAACCGATCGTTTATGATCGGTTCAAACGCCTGTTATTTTTTTCCTACCGAGCCTGAACAATGAATCAGAACGCTGAGTATTCCGCGGTCAATGACGCGGTGCGTGGGCAATTTTTAAGGAAAGTCTGGGCGCTGATCACCCCCTACTGGCGCAGTGAGGAGAAGTTCAAGGCCTGGCTGTTGCTGCTGGTGGTGCTGGGGCTTTCGCTGTTCAGTGTGGCCGTGTCGGTGTGGTTCAACAGCTGGAACCGCGACTTCTATAACGCCCTGGAAAAGAAGGACTACGACGCCTTCACCCACCTGCTGATGTATTTCAGCGTGATCGCCGTGGTGGCGATCGTCACCGGGGTGTTCACTTCCTATTTGCAGCAAATGCTCACCATCCGCTGGCGGCGCTGGCTGACTGAAACCTACTTCGCCAAGTGGCTGAGCGAGAAGAACTACTACCACCTGGAATATGGCGGCTACACCGATAACCCCGACCAACGTATCTCCGAAGACCTCAACGCCTTTACCAGCAGCACCCTGAGCCTGGGCCTGGGGTTTATCAGTAACCTGGTGAGCCTGGTGTCGTTCTCGGTGATCCTGTGGGGCGTGTCCGGCAGTATCGAGGTTTGGGGCATCACGATTCCCGGCTATATGTTCTGGGCGGCACTGGTATATGCCGTGCTGGGCAGTTGGTTGACCCACTTGATTGGTCGAAAACTGATCGGCTTGAGCAACCGCCAGCAACGCTTCGAGGCCGACTTGCGTTTCAGCCTGGTGCGGGTGCGCGAGAACGCCGAAAGCATCGCGCTGTTCAATGGCGAGCCGAATGAACACCAACAACTGAGTGCACGTTTCGGGCGGGTGTGGAGCAACTTCTGGAGCATCATGCAGCTCAAGAAGCGCCTGAACTTCTTCACCAGTGGTTACTCGCAGATCGCGATCATCTTCCCGTTTGTGGTGGCAGCGCCGCGTTACTTTTCCGGCCAGATAGAGCTGGGCGTGCTGATGCAAGTGGCCAGTGCGTTTGGCAGCGTGCAGGGCAGCCTGAGCTGGTTTGTCGACGCGTACACCGTGTTGGCCAGCTGGCGTGCGACCTGTGATCGTCTGCTGAGCTTTGGCGAGGCGATGGAGGAAAACGAAGGCCGCAACATGGGCATCGAGTTGCAACGCCAGGGCGGCAATTTGCAGATGAGCAACCTCAGCCTCGATCTGGCGGATGGTCGTCACCTGCTGGATGGCGCCAACCTGACGGTTGCCGAGGGTGAGCGATTGATGCTCAGCGGGCGTTCCGGCAGCGGCAAGTCAACCTTGCTGCGGGCCATGGGCAATCTCTGGCCAAACGGCCACGGCAACATCCGCTTGCCGGCCGAGCGTTATCTGTTCCTGCCGCAAAAGCCGTACCTGCCGATTGGTACCTTGCGGGGTGTGTTGAGTTATCCACAGGAGGAGGGCGCGTACCCGGCGCAACGTTATGCACAGGTCCTGGAAACCTGCCGCCTGGCGCATCTGATTCCACGCTTGGACGAAGCCAATCACTGGCAGCGCATGCTGTCGCCGGGTGAGCAACAGCGCCTGGCGTTTGCGCGGGCGTTGTTGTTTGAACCGCAATGGCTGTACATGGACGAGGCCACCTCGGCGATGGACGAGGAAGATGAGGCGGCGCTGTATCAGGCGTTGATCGATGAATTGCCGGGGTTGAGCATCGTCAGCGTCGGGCACCGCAGCAGCCTCAAGCGTTTCCATGGGCGGCACGTGCGGATCGAGAACGGGCAGCTACAAGAACAGCCAGTGTCCTGAAGTCGGACTCGGTCAATGTGGGAGCGGGCTTGCTCGCGAATACGGTGGGTCAGTTAATACATCGGGTGACTGATAGACCGCATTCGCGAGCAAGCCCGCTCCCACATTGGATCAGTGTCGTCTGGTCGACCTGATTCCAACAAAAAAGCCCGGCTGATCATCGATCAGCCGGGCTAGCTATTACTTCTTCAAGCCGTAATGCTCATCCAGCATCCCCGGGGCATTTGGCGTTTTTGGCGCGTAATCCCGTGGCGGTTCCTGATTTTCCCGCGGAGGGGTCAGGCGTTCCCGTGGAGCGTGCGGTGCATCGGAATGCAGCGCGGCCAGCAGGCGCTGGCGGGTGATGTCGTCCAGGGCCAGGCGGTTGGCACCCTCGGCGAGATGATCCTGTACTTCCTGATAGCTCTGAGTGAGCTTTTTCACCAGGGTCGCGGTGCTGTTGAAGTGGGTAACAACCTCGTTCTGATAACTGTCAAAACGTTCCTGAATGTCATCCAGCTGACGCTGCGTGCGGTTAGGCGCGGCATTCGGCAGCAGGCGGGCGACCAGGAATCCAATGGCGACACCGGCAACCAAGGCGAGAGTCGGCAACAACCAAACTAAGAGCGAGTGTTCCACGAGTCCTTCCTCTATAAACGGCTTTGCTTTACGTTAACGGCTCGGACCTGCGCTGTATACCGCGATTAAGCTCGCAATGATGCCATGCACAGACTTTTAGCTAGACGAGTCGACCCCTTGAGAGGTCACGGAGTTCCTTCCTTGCTGATGCGTGAAACCCCCGTTTTGATCGATGGCCCGGTAGGCCAACTGGAAGCCCTGTATCTGGATCACCCCGAGCCACGTGGCCTGGCGCTGATCTGTCACCCGAACCCGGTGCAGGGCGGCACCATGCTCAACAAAGTCGTATCGACCCTGCAACGCACCGCGCGCGATGCCGGCTTGATCACGTTACGTTTCAATTATCGCGGTGTCGGCACCAGTGCCGGTACGCACGATATGGGCACCGGTGAAGTCGACGACGCCGAAGCGGCAGCCACCTGGCTGCGTGAAAAGCATCCCGACCTGCCGATCACCCTGCTGGGTTTTTCCTTCGGCGGGTTTGTCGCGGCCACCCTCGGCGGCCGCCTGGAAGCCAAGGGCGAAAAACTCGCGCACCTGTTCATGGTGGCCGCGGCCGTGATGCGCCTGCGGGATAACGACGTGTTGCCACAAGGCTGCCCATTGACCGTGATCCAGCCGGAAACCGACGAAGTGGTCGACCCGCAACTCGTCTACGACTGGTCCGCGGCCCTGAATCGCCCCCATGAGCTGCTGAAAGTGGCAGAATGCGGACACTTTTTTCATGGCAAGCTGACCGATCTCAAGGATCTTGTGCTGCCACGTCTTTCGAATTGATGACAAGCGATCACCCATGACGACCCGTACCCGCATCCTCACCGGCATCACCACCACCGGCACGCCGCACCTGGGCAACTACGCCGGCGCGATTCGCCCGGCGATCCTTGCCAGCCAGGACGCCAACGCCGACTCCTTCTACTTCCTGGCCGACTACCACGCCCTGATCAAGTGCGATGACCCGCAGCGCATCCAGCGCTCGCGCATGGAAATCGCCGCGACCTGGCTGGCCGGTGGCCTGGATGTGAACCGGGTAACCTTCTACCGCCAGTCCGACATCCCGGAAATCCCCGAGCTGACCTGGCTGCTGACCTGCGTGGCGGCCAAGGGCTTGCTCAACCGTGCGCACGCCTACAAGGCCTCGGTGGACAAGAACCTGGAGAACGGCGAAGACCCGGATGCGGGGATCACCATGGGCCTGTACAGCTACCCGGTGCTGATGGCCGCGGACATCCTGATGTTCAACGCCCACAAGGTGCCGGTCGGTCGTGACCAGATCCAGCACGTGGAAATGGCTCGCGACATCGGCCAGCGCTTCAACCACCTGTTCGGCAAGGGTAAAGAATTCTTCACCATGCCCGAAGCGCTGATCGAAGAAAGCGTCGCCACCTTGCCGGGCCTGGATGGCCGCAAGATGTCGAAGAGCTACGACAACACCATCCCGTTGTTCACCAGCGCCAAGGACATGAAGGACGCGATCTCGCGGATCGTCACCGACTCCCGCGCGCCGGGCGAAGCCAAGGATCCGGACAACTCGCACCTGTTCACCCTGTACCAGGCATTTGCCACCCAGACCCAGGAAGAAGAGTTCCGCGGTGAACTGCTGCAAGGCCTGGGCTGGGGCGAGGCGAAGAACCGTCTGTTCCAACTGCTGGACGGCCAGTTGGGTGAAGCGCGCGAGCGTTATCACCAACTGATGTCGCGCCCGTCGGACATGGAAGACCTGCTGCTGGTCGGCGCCCGCAAAGCCCGCGCCGTGGCTGCACCGTTCCTGGCCGAACTGCGTGAAGCGGTGGGCCTGCGCTCGTTCGTCAATCCGGTCGCCGTGGCTGCCACCACCAAGAAGAAAGCTGCGAAAGCCGCACGCTTTGTCAGCTTCCGCGAAGACGACGGCAGCTTCCGCTTCCGTTTGCTGGCGGCCGAAGGCGAGCAACTGCTGCTGTCGCGCAACTTTGCCGATGGTAAAACCGCAGGCGCCGTAACCAAGCAGCTGCAATCGGGTCAGGCGCTGGATGTACGCAGTGAAGCCTCGAGCTTCAGCGTGTGGCTGGACGGTGAAGTCGTCGCCGATAGCCCGGCGTTCGCCGACAGCGCCTCGCGGGATGCGGCGATCGAAGCCTTGCGCGTTGCGTTGACCCCAATCGAGGATTGACCCGACCAAGGGTTGATTGCCATTCTTCAGGGCCGTCGTTACAGTGGCGGCCCGTTTTTGTTGCCTTGCTAACGAATTATGACGCCCCTAGAACGATATCAAGCTGATCTGAAACGCCCTGAATTCTTCCATGACGCTGCCCAGGAAACTGCGGTGCGCCATTTGCAGCGCCTGTACGACGACCTGGTCCAGGCCTCGCAGAACAAGCCGGGCATGTTCAGCAAGCTGTTTGGCAAGAAAGACCATACGCCGGTCAAGGGCCTGTATTTCTGGGGTGGTGTTGGCCGGGGCAAGACTTACCTGGTGGACACCTTCTTCGAAGCGCTGCCGTTCAAGGAAAAGGTCCGCACCCACTTCCACCGCTTCATGAAGCGCGTGCATGAAGAGATGAAGACCCTGCCGGGCGAAAAGAACCCGCTGACCATCATCGCCAAGCGCTTCTCGGAAGAAGCCCGGGTGATCTGTTTCGATGAGTTCTTCGTCTCCGACATCACCGACGCGATGATCCTCGGCACCCTGATGGAAGAGTTGTTCAAGAACGGCGTGACCCTGGTCGCCACCTCGAACATCGTGCCCGACGGCCTGTACAAGGACGGTCTGCAACGTGCGCGTTTCCTGCCGGCCATCGCCCTGATCAAGCAGAACACCGACATCGTCAACGTCGACAGCGGCGTCGACTACCGCCTGCGTCACCTTGAACAAGCCGAACTGTTCCACTACCCGCTCAACGAAGTGGCCCAGGAAAGCCTGCGCAAGAGCTTCCGCGCGCTGACGCCAGAATGCACCCAGGCGATTGAAAACGACAAGCTGATCATCGAAAACCGCGAAATCATCGCGCTGCGTACCTGCGATGACGTGGCCTGGTTCGAATTCCGCGAACTGTGCGACGGCCCTCGCAGCCAGAACGACTACATCGAACTGGGCAAGATCTTCCACGCGGTGATCCTGAGCGGTGTCGAGCAGATGAGCGTCACCACCGACGACATCGCGCGGCGCTTTATCAACATGGTCGACGAATTCTACGACCGCAACGTCAAGCTGATCATCTCGGCGGAAGTCGAGCTCAAGGACCTCTACACCGGCGGCCGCTTGAACTTCGAATTCCAGCGCACCTTGAGCCGCTTGCTGGAAATGCAGTCCCACGAGTTCCTGTCGCGGGCGCACAAGCCGTAAGCGATGTGCTTGAAATGAAAAAGGCCCGCAGCGATGCGGGCCTTTTTTTATGCAAAATTTCCAGGTCAACAGAAAGCAACTGTGGGAGCCGGGCTTGCCCGCGATAGCGGTCTGTCAGCTGATGCCTCTGGTGCCTGGCACGCCGCCATCGCAGGCAAGCCAGCTCCCACATTTTTACTGTGTATACCCTTTGGTTACGCCGCCTGCTGGAATTGCTGGCGATACTGGTTGGGCGACAGCTCGGTATGCTGGCGGAACAGCCGCGCAAAGAAGCTCGCGTCGTCGTAGCCCACCTCGTAACTGATGGTCTTGATGCTTTTGCGGCTGCCGGACAGCAGGCCCTTGGCTGTCTCGATGCGCAACCGTTGCAGGTAGTGCAGCGGCTTGTCACCGGTGGCGGTCTGGAAGCGGCGCATGAAGTTGCGGATGCTCATGCCGTGTTCCCGGGCCACGTCTTCGAAGCGGAACTTGTCGGCGAAGTGCTCTTCGAGCCAATGCTGGATCTGCAGGATGATCACGTCCTGGTGCAGCTTCTGCCCGCCAAAACCGATGCGCCCGGGGGCGTAGCTGCGTTGCACTTCGTAGAGGATGTCGCGGGCCACGGCCTGGGCGATGTTGGCGCCGCAGAAGCGTTCGATCAGGTAGATGTAGAGGTCGCAGGCTGAAGTGGTGCCGCCGGCGCAGTACAGGTTGTCGGCGTCGGTCAGGTGCTTGTCCTGATTCAGTTGCACCTTGGGAAAGCGTTCGGTGAAAGCGTTGAAGAAGCGCCAATAGGTGGTCGCTTCCTTGCCATCCAGCAGGCCGGCTTCGGCGAGCCAGAACACCCCGGTGGCTTCGCCGCACAGCACCGCGCCACGGGCGTGTTGTTCGCGCAGCCAGGGCAGCACTTGGGGGTAGCGTTGGCACAACGAGTCGAAATCGTCCCAGAAGGCCGGGAGCACGATGATGTCGGCGTTTTCGAGGCCGCCATCCACCGGCATGATCACATCGCTGAAGCTGCGCACCGACTGCCCGTCGGGGCTGACCAGGCGGGTTTCGAAGGCGGGAGTGAGGCCCTGGCCCAGCTGTTTGCCGTAGCGCAGGCTCGCGAGGTGGAAGAAATCCTTGGCTTGCATGAGGGTTGAAGCGAATACCCGATCAATGGCCAAAATGCTGACGCGCCGCAAGGGCGTGGAGATTTGGTTAGACATAATTTCATTTATTCTTATAGGGGAAAGTGGTCACCAGACGGCTGGATCGTCTTATTTTTTGTCGCATGTGTCCAGTGTCCTGTGACGCCTTCGCGGCTTAGGCTCTGTGATCCCGGTCTTGTCCGACAATTCACACAGGTGACCCATGATTCCCAGAACCTTGTTCAGCTCGGAGCACGAACTCTTCCGCCAGAGCGTGCGCACCTTCCTCGAAAAAGACGCGGCGCCGTTCCACGGGCAATGGGAAAAGCAGGGCTACATCGACCGCAACCTGTGGAACAAGGCGGGGGAGGCGGGGATGCTCTGCTCGCATTTGCCGGAAGAGTACGGCGGCCTCGGGGCGGACTTTCTCTACAGCGCGGTGGTGATCGAGGAGATCAGCCGCCTGGGATTGACCGGGATTGGTTTCTCCCTGCATTCGGACATTGTCGCGCCCTACATCCTGCATTACGGCAGTGAGGCGCTGAAGCACAAGTACCTGCCCAAGCTGATCTCCGGGGAAATGGTCACGGCGATTGCCATGACCGAGCCGGGGGCCGGGTCCGACCTGCAAGGGGTCAAGACCACGGCGGTGCTGGATGGCGATGAATACGTGATCAACGGCTCCAAGACGTTCATCACCAATGGCTTCCTGGCTGATCTGGTGATCGTCGTGGCCAAGACCGATCCCAAGGCCGGCGCCAAGGGCACCAGCCTGTTCCTGGTGGAGGCCAACACGCCGGGTTTCGACAAGGGCAAGCGCCTGGAGAAGGTCGGGATGAAGGCCCAGGATACATCGGAGCTGTTCTTCCAGGATGTGCGGGTGCCCAAGGAGAATCTGCTGGGCCAGGCGGGGATGGGCTTTGCCTACCTGATGCAGGAGTTGCCGCAGGAGCGTTTGACGGTGGCGATTGGCGCGTTGTCGTCAGCCGAGGCGGCGCTGCAATGGACGCTGGAATACACCCGCGACCGCAAGGCGTTCGGCAAGGCGATCATCGACTTCCAGAACACCCGTTTCAAGCTGGCGGAGATTGCGACGGAAACCCAGATCGGCCGGGTATTTGTCGACAAGTGCATGGAGTTGCACCTGGAAGGCAAGCTCGATGTGCCCACGGCCGCGATGGCCAAATACTGGGCCACGGACCTGCAGTGCAAGGTGCTGGATGAGTGTGTGCAACTGCACGGCGGGTATGGGTTTATGTGGGAATACCCGATTGCGCGGGCGTGGGCAGATGCGCGGGTGCAGCGGATTTATGCGGGGACGAATGAGATCATGAAGGAGATTATTGCGCGGGCGCTTTGAATGCTTGGTGTTTTTGAGGGCCTCTTCGCGAGCAAGCCCGCTCCCACATTCGACTGCATTCCAAAGGTGGAACTCGGTCGAATGTGGGAGCGGGCTTGCTCGCGAAGGCGGTCTAGAGATCAATCAAGGCGCAGGATTCGGATGATCCTTCTGAATCGCCTCAATCCCTGCCAGCACCTCATCCGACAGTTTCAAATCAGCGCTGGCGATGTTGCTGTCCAGCTGCTCCAGGGTCGTGGCGCCAATGATGTTGCTGGTCACGAACGGTTGTTGGGTCACAAACGCCAATGCCATCTGCGCCGGGTCCAGGCCGTGCTCACGGGCCAGTGCCACATAACGGCTGCATGCAGCTTCCGACTGCGGGTTGAAGTAGCGGCTGAAGCGGCTATAGAGGCTCAGGCGGCCCTTGGCCGGGCGTGCGCCACCTTCGTACTTGCCGCTGAGCATGCCGAACGCCAGCGGTGAATACGCCAGCAAACCGCACTGTTCACGGATGGCGATTTCCGCCAGGCCCACTTCAAAGCTGCGGTTGAGCAGGTTGTAGGGGTTCTGGATCGACACCGCGCGGGTCCAGCCACGGGCTTCGGCCAGGGCCAGGAACTTCATGGTGCCCCACGGGGTTTCGTTGGACAGGCCGATGTGGCGGATCTTGCCGGCCTTGACCTGCTCATCCAGGGCTTCGAGGGTTTCTTCCAGCGGCGTCAGGTCTTCTTCGGCCTTGTGCTTGTAGCCCAGTTGGCCGAAAAAGTTGGTGCTGCGTTCCGGCCAGTGCAGCTGGTAGAGGTCGATCCAGTCGGTTTGCAGGCGCTTGAGGCTCGCGTCCAGGGCTTCGGCGATGTGCTTGCGGTTGTGCTTGAGGCTGCCATCGCGGATGTAGTCGATGGTGTTGCCGGGGCCGGCGATCTTGCTGGCGAGGATCCAGTCGGCACGGTCGCCGCGGCTTTTGAAGTAATTACCGATGTAGCGCTCGGTGGTGGCGTAGGTGTCGGCCTTGGGCGGCACCGGGTACATTTCCGCGGTGTCGAGGAAGTTGATCCCCGCGGCCTTGGCCCGTTCGATCTGTGCGAAGGCCTCTGCCTCGCTGTTCTGCTCGCCCCAGGTCATGGTGCCCAAGGCTATCGCGCTCACGTTCAGATCGGTTCGGCCCAGCTGTCGATAGTCCATCGGGTACTCCTTCGGGGAAAACAATCATAAAAGCAGGTTGAAATTTTTTTGGCAATCTGCATAATTGCCCACCTCTTTCTGCAGTGGAAGTGATGCGCCGCCTGCCGAAGAATCTTGCCGTTGAACGGACGCGCCGACCCGAGCCCCCGATAGCGTCTGTATCCGGCTGCCTTTGACTTGTCAAAGTACGCACTATTCAGTAAGATCCGCCGTCTAATTTACAGGGCGGCCCCTGAGGCTATTAAAGAATGACAACTTTTACTGCAAAACCAGAAACAGTTCAGCGCGACTGGTTTGTCGTCGACGCCGCTGGTCAGACCCTGGGTCGTCTGGCCACTGAAGTCGCCAGCCGTCTGCGTGGCAAGCACAAGCCTGAGTACACCCCTCACGTTGATACCGGTGACTACATTGTCATCATCAACGCCGAGCAGGTACGTGTTACCGGCAACAAAGCGCAAGACAAAATGTACTACCGTCACTCCGGTTTCCCAGGCGGTATCAAGTCTTCGAACTTCGAAGGCCTGATCTCCAAAAAGCCTGAAGCCCCGATTGAAATCGCGGTCAAAGGTATGCTGCCGAAGGGCCCACTGGGTCGCGACATGTATCGCAAGCTGAAAGTCTATGCGGGCGCTGCTCACCCTCATGCTGCTCAGCAGCCCCAAGAACTGAAGTTTTAACGGAATAGTTCATTATGTCGGCGACTCAAAATTACGGCACTGGCCGTCGCAAAACCGCTACCGCTCGCGTTTTCCTGCGTCCGGGTACTGGTAACATCTCGATCAACAACCGCACTCTGGAAAATTTCTTCGGTCGCGAAACTGCCCGCATGGTAGTTCGTCAGCCGCTGGAATTGACCGAGACCGTTGAAAAGTTCGACATCTACGTCACCGTTATCGGTGGCGGTGTAAGTGGTCAAGCTGGCGCAATCCGCCACGGTATCACTCGCGCTCTGATGCAGTACGACGAAACCCTGCGTGGCGCTCTGCGCAAAGCTGGCTTCGTGACTCGCGATGCTCGTGAAGTTGAACGTAAGAAAGTTGGTCTGCGTAAAGCGCGTAAGCGTCCGCAGTACTCGAAGCGTTAATTCGCTTTTACGTTCCAGAAAACGCCCAGCCTCCTCACGGAGCTGGGCGTTTTTTATTGCCTGCTATTTATGTAAAAAAATCTGTGTGACAACTTGCCACATCCGTAGAGCCCCTATACTCAAAGGCTTGGAGCCAGTGCCGGGGGTAATTACCTTGTCAGACGTGGGGCTTTTCATTACCATTCGGCAAAATTTTTATAAGTTCAGATTTAACACTTAGTAGACGCCTGATTTAACAGGCCACAAAGCTGATGGGAGAGGACTGAATGAGCAATGACGGCGTGAATGCAGGCCGGCGTCGCTTCTTGGTAGCAGCCACATCCGTGGTGGGTGCTGCAGGAGCGGTGGGGGCTGCGGTCCCGTTCGTGGGGTCATGGTTTCCCAGTGCCAAGGCGAAAGCCGCAGGTGCACCGGTGAAGGTGAATGTCAGCAAGATCGATCCAGGCCAGCAAATGATTGCTGAATGGCGCGGTCAGCCAGTGTTCATCGTTCGTCGTACCGAGGAAATCCTGGGAAATCTGAAGAAGATCGAGGGCCAGCTGTCCGACCCCGACTCGAAGAATTCCGACCAACCCGCTTACGTCGATAAGGAAATTCGCTCGATCAAGCCGGAAATTCTGCTGCTGATCGGTATCTGCACCCACTTGGGTTGCTCTCCCACCTTCCGCCCGGAAGTGGCGCCCGCGGACCTGGGCAAGGACTGGGTCGGGGGCTATTTCTGCCCGTGCCACGGTTCTCACTACGACCTCGCTGGCCGCGTCTACAAGTCACAACCTGCACCACTGAACCTGCCAGTTCCGCCACATCACTACGAGACTGACAGTGTCATTGTCATTGGCGTCGACGAGGGGGAGAAAGCCTGATGAGCAAGTTCATGGATTGGGTGGATGCGCGCTTCCCCGCGACCAAGATGTGGGAAGACCACCTCAGCAAGTATTACGCACCGAAGAATTTCAACTTCTTCTATTTCTTTGGCTCCCTGGCACTTCTGGTACTGGTCAATCAGATCGTTACCGGTGTCTGGCTGACGATGAGCTACACCCCGTCGGCCGAAGAAGCCTTCGCCTCTGTCGAATACATCATGCGCGACGTCGAGTACGGCTCGATCCTGCGTCTGCTGCACTCCACCGGCGCCTCGGCGTTCTTCATCGTCGTCTACATGCACATGTTCCGTGGCCTGCTCTACGGCTCGTACCAGAAGCCTCGCGAGCTGGTGTGGGTGTTCGGCATGCTGATCTACCTGGCGCTGATGGCCGAGGCCTTCATGGGCTACCTGCTGCCGTGGGGCCAGATGTCCTATTGGGGCGCCCAGGTGATCATCTCGCTGTTCGGTGCGATCCCGGTCATCGGCAACGACCTGACCCAGTGGATTCGCGGTGACTACCTGATCTCCGGGATCACCCTGAACCGCTTCTTCGCCTTGCACGTGGTGGCCTTGCCGATCGTGATCCTGGGCCTGGTAGTGCTGCACATCCTGGCGTTGCACGAAGTGGGTTCGAACAACCCCGACGGCGTGGATATCAAGAAGCACAAGGACGAAAACGGCGTACCGCTGGACGGCATTCCGTTCCACCCGTACTACACCGTGAAAGATATCGTCGGTGTGGTGGTGTTCCTGTTCATCTTCTGCTCGATCGTGTTCTTTTTCCCGGAGATGGGCGGTTATTTCCTCGAGAAACCGAACTTCGAACAGGCGAACGCCTTCAAGACCCCGGAACACATTGCCCCGGTCTGGTACTTCACTCCGTTCTACGCGATCTTGCGGGCGATTCCCGACAAACTCATGGGCGTTATCGCCATGGGCGCAGCGATTGCGGTGCTGTTCGTGCTGCCGTGGCTCGACCGTAGCCCGGTCAAGTCCATGCGCTACAAGGGCTGGCTGAGCAAGATCTGGCTGTGGGTGTTCTGCATTGCGTTCGTGATCCTGGGTGTACTGGGCGTATTGGCGCCGACCCCGGAGCGTACGTTGCTGTCGCAGGTCTGCACCTTCCTGTACTTCGCCTACTTCATTCTGATGCCGTTCTACACCCGGCTCGAGAAGACCAAACCGGTACCGGAAAGGGTGACTGGCTGATGAAAAAATTATTCGTTGCATTCATTCTTGCGGCCCTGCCGCTGCTGTCTTTCGCCGCTGAACACGGCCCAGAGCTGGAAAAAGTCGACATCGACGTGTCGGACAAAGCCGCAATGCAGGACGGGCTGCGTACGTTCACCAACTACTGCATGGGCTGCCACAGCGCCAAGTTCCAGCGTTACGAGCGAGTGGCCGACGACCTGGGCATTCCCCATGACGTGATGCTGAGCCACTCGGTGTTCACCGGGGCGAAGATCGGCGACCACATGACCATCGGCATGCAACCGGCCGACGCCAAGACCTGGTTCGGGGCTGCACCGCCCGACTTGACCCTGGTGGCCCGTGTGCGTGGCACCGATTGGCTCTATGGCTACCTGAAATCCTTCTATGAAGACCCGACGCGTCCCTACGGAGTGAACAACAAAGTGTTCCCGAACGTCGGTATGCCTAACGTTCTGGTCGGCCTGCAAGGTCGCCAAGTGGTAGGATGCAAGCAAGTACAAATCGTCGAAGACGGCAAGAAGCAGTATGATCCGCTCACCGGTACGCCTTTGACTCATGAAGCGTGCGATCAGCTGACCATAGTGCCGAAGACCGGCACGCTGAACGAAGAGCAGTTCGACGAGAAGGTCAAGAATCTGGTGACCTTCCTGGCCTACTCGGCCAACCCAGTGAAGCTGCAGCATCAGCGCATTGGTACCTATGTGTTGCTGTACCTGGCCTTCTTCTTCGTGTTCGCCTATCTGCTGAAACGCGAATACTGGAAGGATGTGCATTGATCCAACCGTAAGTAATTGCTGTTAATCTTGCGCGCCCAGCGGCATCTCTGAAGGTAAGTCTGGTTTATCCAGGCGTCACGGAGATGCTCACTGGGCGCGCTCGTTTTTGAGCTTCCGATAATTTCAACAAGCGAGGAGGACCGCCATGGGCGTGACCAATCGGTTGGCCTGTTACTCCGACCCCGCCGACCACTATTCCCACCGAGTACGCATCGTGCTCGCAGAGAAGGGTGTCAGCGCAGAGATCATCAGTGTGGAGGTGGGACGTCACCCGCCGAAACTGATCGAAGTGAACCCTTACGGCAGCTTGCCCACCCTGGTCGATCGTGACCTGGCGTTGTGGGAGTCAACCGTGGTGATGGAATACCTGGATGAGCGTTATCCCCATCCACCGTTGCTGCCGGTGTACCCGGTGGCGCGTGCCAACAGCCGCCTGCTGATCCATCGGATCCAGCGTGACTGGTGTGGCCTGGTGGACCTGATTCTGGATTCACGCAGCAAGGAAGCGGCCCGGGTTCAGGCGCGCAAGGAATTGCGCGAGAGCCTGACCGGTGTTTCGCCGTTGTTTGCCGACAAACCTTTTTTCCTCAGCGAGGAACAAAGTCTGGTGGATTGCTGCCTATTACCCATACTCTGGCGCTTGCCGATTTTGGGCATAGAACTGCCGCGGCCTGCCAAGCCGCTGCTTGACTACATGGAGCGCCAGTTTGCGCGTGAGGCTTTCCAGGCGAGTCTGTCTGGTGTCGAACGCGATATGCGCTAAGGCTTAAGGAGCCGTTGATGAACTCCAGTCGACCTTACCTGGTCCGCGCGCTCTATGAGTGGATAGTGGACAACGATTGCACCCCGCACATGCTGGTCAATTCCGAGTTTCCCGCGGTTCAGGTACCGCAAGGTTTTGCCAGTGACGGACAAATCGTCCTGAACGTTTCACCCAGTGCCGTGCGACACCTGCACATGGACAATGAAGCGGTCAGCTTTGAAGGGCGTTTCGGCGGTGTGCCGCATACGCTGTTCGTGCCCATCGGTGCCATCCTAGGGATCTACGCCCGGGAAAATGGCCAGGGCATGGTGTTTGATCTGGAGTCTTCCCTTGAGGATGACGAAGCGATCGAGCTCGAAGGCGAAGATGATGTGCCGCCGCCGGATTCCGAGCCACCGCGTCCAAGCGGTCGGCCGAGTCTGAAAGTGGTGAAGTAACAAGGCGCGGGCCCTCGGGCCAGCGTTGAAAATGCCTCGGTGATGCCGGGGCATTTTTTTGCCTGGCGAAAACCCCGGCGGTTATAGATGAAAGTCATGACAGGACGGTGATCGTACAACCGCCATGGGCTATCATGCGTGCTTCAGATCGCCGAGATAGATGATTCATCATGGAAAACTCCAGCGCCGCCCCTCGTCTTCCCCGCAAGCGCCGCAGCCTTGCCCAGGAATTGGTCACGGTGTTGTCCGAGCAGATCCGCGACGGCCAACTCAAACGTGGCGACAAACTGCCCACCGAGTCGGCGATCATGGACGCCCATGGGGTCAGCCGCACCGTGGTGCGTGAAGCCATCTCGCGATTGCAGGCCGCCGGGCAGGTAGAAACCCGCCATGGCATCGGCACTTTTGTACTGGATACGCCAAGCCCCAGCGGTTTCCGGATTGATCCGGCCACTGTTGTCACCCTGCGTGATGTGCTGGCCATCCTTGAACTGCGGATCAGCCTGGAAGTGGAGTCTGCCGGGCTTGCTGCCCAGCGCCGTAGCGACGAGCAATTGGCCGGCATGCGTGCTGCCCTCGATGCGCTGAACGAAAGTGCGGCCCACGCCGGTGATGCGGTGGCGTCGGACTTCCAGTTCCACCTGCAGATTGCCCTGTCCACCGGCAACCGCTACTTCACCGACATCATGACCCACCTGGGCACCAGCATCATTCCGCGCACGCGGCTGAACTCGGCACGCCTGGCCCATGATGACCAGCAGCACTACATGAGCCGCCTGAGCCGCGAACACGAAGAGATCTATGAGGCGATCGCGCGCCAGGATTCGGATGCGGCGCGGGCGGCCATGCGGTTGCACCTGACCAACAGCCGTGAGCGGCTGCGCCATGCCCATGAAGAGGCGGAAGCGCAGCGCGGTTGATTCCAGGCTGGACGTAAGCGTGTGGCTTGAAAGCTCATTGTGGCGAGGGAGCTTGCTCCCGTTGGGCCGCGCAGCGGCCCCAAATCCATTGCCCCGAGTTCTGTCTGAAAGAACCCCGTGTTCTTGCTGGAGCTGCTTCGCAGCCCAACGGGAGCAAGCTCCCTCGCCACAGGTTAATGCGCGAGGCTTAACTCACGTCTTTCAGGCCGGCTGATTCGGCTTGTAGTCCTTGAGCAGCAGATACGTGCTCCAACCCCACCAGTCATTGGTCCACTGCTTGTCGTTCAGGTTGTTGACGTCCTTGCGTCGCAGCACCTTGTCGCCTTCAGCCTTGAACAGCGGTGAGAAGTTGTTCACCGGGTTCTGCGCGGCGTTCAGGTCCGGCACATACAGCGGTGCCTTGAAGTTGGCCGGGGAGGGCGCCATGCCGCTGATAAACGTTTCGAAGATCTCATCGGCCGAGGCCTGCACGGCGCGTTTGACCATGGCGCGGTTGGCCGCATCGTTGCTGTCGAAATAGCGTTTATCACCGTAGGCATGCCACTGCTCGCCCAGGGCGTTGCGCACATTGAGCCCGAACTTGCTGTCTTCATCGTGCATGAAGCGGCTGATCAGCGATCCCAGTTCGCCCGGTGTCACCACTGCCGCCAGTTGCTTGCGCGGTACCCGCAGGTGCCCGGCGGAAAATAGATCGGTCAAAAAGTGATCAGCAAAGCTGTTCATGGCATAGGCCAGTTCCAGCGCCTGGTCGGTGCCGGTCTGATGCGCCACGACGGCTTGTTGCAAGGCTGCCGTATGCCCCGCCAGATAGGCCGCCAAAGCCCATTCGCCAAAGTGGTCGGCATTGTCTGCCGCCAGTTTCAGGTAGCGCCCCAGTGGAATCAGCGCCGAGACGGCACTGCCGCCGCCGGTGATGCGGTTCCATTCCTCGGACAAGGTGTCACCCAGCGCGTCATAGGCTTCATGGGGTTGCTTGCCATCCTTGATCGCCTGGTTGACCGCATTGATCTCCTTTTGCATCACCGCGAGGATCTTGCCCGCTTCTTCCCGTGATGCTGGCAATACCGCCAGCGAGTTGAACGCATCGGTAAAGCGCTGCACACGATCAGCGGGCGATGTACCTTCGTTGATGGGGCGCCCGGGGATGCCATAGAAATCACCGCCCAGGGCGATGATCTGGCCGTAGCTCAGCGCCAGGCCATTGGGCAGGTGCAATTCGACCTGCCGGGCGGGAATCGGCGGGGCGTCCTTGACGAAACGCAACAGGGTGTCGTCGCCGATGGCGGTGTGTTCGCCGCCTTCAAAACGCAGGGTTGGCGGGGTTTTCACAGGTGTGGCGAGTTCAAGATCTGACATGTTAGCTCCTTGCTATGTCGTAGGAATCTTCCGTAATAACTGTACGTATATACAGTTATCCCGAGCATAGAGGAAAAACTTCCTACGTCAAGAAAGCAGCAATCGAGAAGGGCGGCGATGAATTGCAGTTGACGAATATTTTTATAGTTGTACGATGACGTACGACATCAAGATAACCATCCGTAATCTCACAACAGAAAGTCTTCGCCCAGGGTGTTCGAATAATGAATCCACAAGAACTGAAGTCCATCCTCTCTCACGGTCTGCTGTCTTTCCCGGTGACCGATTTCAATGCCCAGGGTGATTTCCACCAGGCGGGATACATCAAGCGTCTGGAATGGCTGGCCCCTTACGGCGCTACCGCCTTGTTCGCCGCTGGCGGCACCGGTGAGTTTTTCTCCCTGGCGGCCAGCGAATATTCGCAAGTGGTGAAAACCGCCGTTGATACCTGCGCCACCAGCGTGCCGATTCTTGCCGGTGTCGGCGGTGCCACCCGCCAGGCCATCGAGTACGCTCAGGAAGCCGAGCGTCTGGGCGCCAAAGGCTTGCTGCTGCTGCCGCACTACCTGACCGAAGCCAGCCAGGATGGGGTTGCCGCCCACGTTGAAGCGGTGTGCAAGTCGGTCAAGATCGGTGTAGTGGTCTACAACCGTAACGTCTGCCGCCTGACCGCGCCGCTGCTGGAACGCCTGGCCGAGCGCTGCCCGAACCTGATCGGTTACAAGGACGGCCTGGGTGACATTGAATTGATGGTGTCGATCCGTCGTCGCCTCGGTGACCGTTTCAGCTACCTGGGCGGCTTGCCGACTGCAGAGGTTTACGCCGCTGCCTACAAGGCCCTGGGCGTGCCGGTGTACTCCTCGGCGGTGTTCAACTTCATTCCAAAAACCGCGATGGATTTCTATCACGCCATTGCCCGGGAAGATCACGCCACCGTCGGCAAGATCATCGACGACTTCTTCCTGCCGTACCTCGACATCCGTAACCGCAAGGCCGGTTACGCGGTGAGCATCGTCAAGGCCGGGGCGAAAATCGTCGGCTACGACGCAGGCCCCGTGCGTACCCCGCTGACCGATTTGCTGCCGGAAGAATACGAAGCCCTGGCCGCGTTGATCGACAAGCAAGGCGCGCAATAACCCATCACCAAGGCCGCTGAGTAATCAGCGGCTTTTTGCGTCAGGAGAGAATTCGTGTCCCAAGCCAAGCGTTTTGAAAACTACATCGGTGGCCAGTGGGTTGCCGGCGCCGACTACTCGGCCAACATCAATCCGTCGGAGTTGTCTGATGTCATTGGCGAATACGCCAAGGCTGACCTCGCCCAGGTCCACGCGGCCATCGACGCTGCGCGCGCTGCTTTTCCGGCGTGGTCCACTTCCGGGATCCAGGCGCGTCATGATTCGCTGGATAAAGTCGGCACCGAAATCCTCGCCCGTCGTGAAGAACTCGGCACCCTGCTGGCCCGGGAAGAGGGCAAGACCCTGCCGGAAGCCATCGGCGAAGTGACCCGCGCCGGTAACATCTTCAAATTCTTCGCCGGTGAATGCCTGCGCCTGTCCGGCGACTACCTGCCGTCGGTGCGTCCCGGCGTCAACGTTGAAGTGACCCGTGAGGCGTTGGGCGTGGTTGGCCTGATCACGCCGTGGAACTTCCCGATTGCCATCCCGGCCTGGAAGATCGCCCCGGCCCTGGCCTACGGCAACTGCGTGGTGCTCAAACCGGCTGAACTGGTACCGGGCTGCGCCTGGGCC
Organism: Pseudomonas sp. C6002; assembly: GCF_013385805.1. Classification (NCBI taxonomy): domain Bacteria; kingdom Pseudomonadati; phylum Pseudomonadota; class Gammaproteobacteria; order Pseudomonadales; family Pseudomonadaceae; genus Pseudomonas; species Pseudomonas sp. C6002. The sequence continues at coordinate 182,656 of NZ_JACAPH010000017.1, forward strand.
CTGGCCGAAATCATCTCCCGCGCCGGCTTCCCTGCCGGTGTGTTCAACCTGGTGATGGGCAGCGGCCGTGTGGTCGGCGATGCCATGGTCAACAGCCCGAAAGTCGACGGCATCAGCTTCACCGGCTCGGTGGGCGTGGGTCGTCAGATCGCCGTCAGCTGCGTGTCGCGCCAGGCCAAGGTGCAGTTGGAAATGGGCGGCAAGAACCCGCAGATCATTCTCGACGACGCCGACCTCAAGCAAGCCGTCGAGCTGTCGGTGCAGAGCGCGTTCTACTCCACCGGCCAGCGTTGCACCGCGTCCAGCCGCTTTATCGTCACCGCCGGGATTCACGACCAGTTCGTCGCGGCCATGGCCGAGCGGATGAAGTCGATCAAGGTCGGCCACGCCCTGAAAACCGGCACCGACATCGGGCCGGTGGTTTCCCAGGCCCAGCTGGACCAGGACTTGAAGTACATCGACATCGGCCAGAGCGAAGGCGCCCGGCTGGTCAGCGGCGGTGAGCTGGTGACCTGCGACACCGAAGGCTACTTCCTCGCGCCGACGCTGTTTGCCGACAGCGAAGCCGCGATGCGCATCAGCCGTGAAGAGATCTTCGGCCCGGTGGCCAACGTGGTGCGCGTGGCGGATTACGAGGCGGCGCTGGCGATGGCCAACGACACCGAGTTCGGCCTCTCGGCCGGTATCGCCACCACCTCGCTGAAATACGCCAACCACTTCAAGCGTCATTCCCAGGCCGGGATGGTGATGGTCAATCTGCCGACTGCCGGTGTGGATTACCACGTTCCATTCGGCGGCCGTAAGAGTTCATCCTACGGTTCGCGTGAGCAGGGTCGCTATGCGCAAGAGTTCTACACCGTGGTGAAAACCAGCTACATCGGTTCGTAACGGCTGCACCCTGTGGCGGGTCCGTGCCCGCCACAGGCTTACAATTTGATTACCCGCAAAAAAAATAATTAGTGGGAGTACATCTTCATGCAAGCGACCAAGCCGACCCATGTCCGCTATTTGATCCTGCTCATGCTGTTCCTGGTGACCACGATCAACTACGCCGACCGGGCCACCATCGCCATTGCCGGCTCCAGCCTGCAAAAAGACCTCGGCATCGACGCGGTCACCCTTGGCTATATCTTCTCCGCATTCGGTTGGGCCTACGTGGCCGGGCAAATTCCCGGCGGCTGGCTGCTGGACCGCTTCGGTTCGAAAAAAGTCTACGCCCTGAGTATCTTCACCTGGTCACTGTTCACCGTGCTGCAAGGCTATGTCGGTGAGTTCGGTGTTTCCACGGCCATCGTTGCGCTGTTCATGTTGCGCTTCCTGGTGGGCCTGGCTGAAGCGCCATCCTTCCCCGGAAATGCGCGCATCGTGGCGGCGTGGTTTCCTACGGCTGAGCGCGGCACCGCCTCGGCGATCTTCAACTCGGCGCAGTACTTCGCGACTGTGTTGTTCGCACCGCTGATGGGTTGGATCGTCTACACCTTCGGCTGGCAGCACGTGTTCGTGGTGATGGGCGGCATCGGTATCGTATTCTCGCTGATCTGGCTGAAAGTTATCCACAGCCCGCGCCAGCACCCGATGATCAACGAGGCCGAGTTCCAGCACATCGCTGCCAACGGGGCCATGGTCGACATGGACCAGGACAAGGGCAGAGGCAAGAAAACCGACGGCCCGAAGTGGGATTACATCCGTCAGTTGCTGACCAACCGCATGATGCTCGGCGTGTACCTGGGCCAGTACTGCATCAATGGCATCACCTATTTCTTCCTGACGTGGTTCCCGGTGTACCTGGTTCAAGAACGCGGCATGACGATTCTCAAGGCTGGCTTCATCGCGTCCTTGCCGGCGATCTGCGGCTTTATCGGCGGCGTGTTGGGCGGGGTGATTTCCGACTACCTGCTGCGCAAGGGCCATTCGCTGACCTTCGCCCGCAAGGCGCCGATCATTGGTGGCTTGCTGATTTCCAGTAGCATCGTCGCGTGCAACTACGTCGACATCGAATGGATGGTGGTGGGCTTCATGGCCCTGGCCTTCTTCGGTAAAGGCGTTGGCGCACTGGGCTGGGCGGTGGTGTCCGACACCTCGCCGAAACAAATCGCTGGCTTGAGTGGCGGTTTGTTCAACATGTTCGGCAACCTGGCGTCCATCAGCACCCCGATCGTGATCGGCTACATCATCAGCACCACAGGCTCCTTCAAGTGGGCGCTGGTGTTTGTCGGTGCCAACGCATTGCTGGCGGTGTTCAGCTACCTGGTAATCGTTGGCCCGATCAAGCGTGTAGTGCTCAAGGAGCCGCCAGCCAAAGGCCCCGAGATGACTAAACTTTCCCAAGCGCATTCCTGAAGGGGCCCGCGTCATGCAGTTGATTGAACATGCCGATTCGCCACGCTCCATCCGTTTGCACGCACTGGATAACGTGGTGATTGTGGTCAACGACCAGGGCGTACCGGCGGGGACCGAGTTTCCCGACGGCCTGGTGACGGTGGATTTCATTCCCCAAAGCCACAAAGTGACTCTGGAAGACATCCCCGAAGGCGGCCGCATCATTCGCTACGGCCAGACCATCGGTTATGCCCTGCGCCCGATTCCCCGCGGCAGTTGGGTGCAGGAAGATCAACTGCGCATGCCCACGGCGCCGCCGCTGGACAGCTTGCCGCTGTCCACTGAAGTGCCCGAGACCCAGGCGCCGCTGGAGGGTTTTACCTTCGAGGGTTATCGCAATGCCGACGGCACCGTGGGCACGCGCAATATCCTCGGAATTACCACCACGGTGCAGTGCGTCACGGGCGTGCTGGACCATGCGGTGAAGCGCATCAAGGACGAGTTGCTGCCCAAGTACCCGAACGTCGATGACGTGGTGGCGCTGACCCACAGCTACGGCTGCGGCGTGGCGATCACGGCCACCGACGCCTACATCCCGATCCGCACCGTGCGTAACCTGGCGCGCAATCCGAACCTGGGCGGTGAAGCCCTGGTGATCAGCCTGGGTTGCGAGAAGTTGCAGGCCGGGCAGGTGATGCATGAAAACGACAGCTCGGTAGACCTGAGCGAGCCATGGCTGTATCGGTTGCAGGACTCCAGCCACGGCTTTACCGAAATGATCGAACAGATCATGGAACTGGCCGAAACCCGCCTGAAGAAACTCGACCTGCGCCGGCGGGAAACCGTACCGGCGTCGGAGTTGATCCTCGGTATGCAGTGTGGCGGCAGTGATGCGTTCTCGGGGATTACCGCGAACCCGGCGCTGGGTTATGCCTCGGATTTGCTGCTGCGGGCGGGCGCGACGGTGATGTTTTCCGAAGTGACCGAAGTGCGCGACGCGATCTACCTGCTGACTTCCCGTGCCGAGAACCAGGACGTGGCCCGGGAACTGGTGCGGGAAATGGACTGGTACGACCGCTACCTGGCCAAGGGCGAGGCAGATCGCAGCGCCAACACTACGCCGGGGAACAAGAAGGGTGGGTTGTCGAATATTGTCGAGAAGTCGTTGGGTTCCATCGTCAAGTCGGGCAGCAGTGCGATCAATGGCGTGCTTGGCCCGGGCGAGCGGTTCAATCGCAAGGGCCTGATCTTTTGCGCCACGCCGGCGAGTGATTTTGTGTGCGGCACGTTGCAGTTGGCGGCGGGGATGAATTTGCATGTGTTCACCACCGGGCGTGGCACGCCCTATGGGCTGGCGATGGCGCCGGTGGTGAAGGTTTCGACGCGCACCGAGCTGGCGCAGCGTTGGCCTGACCTGATTGATATCGATGCCGGGCGGATCGCCACTGGGCGGGCAACGATCGAGGAGTTGGGTTGGGAGTTGTTCCACTTCTATCTGGATGTGGCCAGCGGCAAAAAACAGACGTGGGCGGAGCAGCACAAGCTGCATAACGACATTACGTTGTTCAATCCCGCGCCGATTACTTAAGACCGAGTCGCCTGCTTCGCGAGCAAGCCCGCTCCCACATTTGACTGCATTCCAAAGGTAGAACTCGGTCAAATGTGGGAGCGGGCTTGCTCGCGAAAGCGGTAGTCCAGACGAAGCTGGCCATGCTGGCTTATCATTAGCCACCTACCGACGCCCACCCAAGGTTCTCTCCGGCATGCTGGCAATCTTCCTACAAACCCTGAACATCACCGCGCCGGTGTTTGCCATGCTGTTCCTGGGCGTCCTGCTCAAGCGCATCAACTGGATCAACGACAACTTTATCCACATCGCTTCGGCCCTGGTGTTCAACGTCACTATGCCGGCGTTGCTGTTCCTCGGGATTCTCCATGCCGACCTGCATTCAGCCCTCAAGCCCGGCCTGCTGATCTACTTCGCCGTCGCCACGCTGGTGAGCTTCGCCCTGGCCTGGGGCTGGGCGATCTTTCGGTGCCCGCGTGTAGACCGTGGCATTTACGCCCAAGGCGCTTTCCGTGGTAACAACGGGGTGATCGGCCTGGCGCTGGCGGCCAGCATGTACGGCGACTACGGGATTTCCCTTGGCGCGGTGCTCGCGGCGCTGGTGATCCTGTTCTACAACACCCTGTCGACCATTGTGCTGGCGGTGTACAGCCCGGTGATCAAGTCCGACCCGTGGAGCATTTTCAAAAGCGTGCTGGCCAACCCGTTGATCATCAGCGTGATCGCGGCGGCGCCCTTCGCGTACTTCCAGATTGGCTTGCCTGGCTGGCTGGAGTCCTCCGGGCAGTACCTGGCGGACATGACGTTGCCATTGGCGTTGATCTGTATCGGTGGCACGTTGTCGTTGGCGGCACTGCGCAAAAGCGGCGACATGGCCCTGAGCGCCAGCCTGATGAAGATGGTCTGGCTGCCGGTGATCGCGACCCTGGGGGCGTGGCTGCTGGGGTTTCGCGGGCCGGAGTTGGGGATTCTGTTCCTGTACTTCGGCGCGCCCACGGCGGCGGCCAGTTTTGTCATGGCGCGGGCGGCGGAGGGCAATCATGAGCTGGCGGCCGCGATTATCGTGATCACCACCTTGATGGCGGCAGTGACCACGAATATCGGGATTTTCGTGTTGCAGGCGGGCGGCTGGATCTAGGCGTCTTGCTGGTAGCTGTCGATCACTTCCTGAGCGGCGCGGAAGGCGTCAATCGCCGCCGGTACACCGGCATACACCGCACAATGCAGCAGCGCCTCGCGAATCTCTTCCACGGTGCAACCGTTGTTCAGCGCGCCGCGCACGTGGCCCTTGAGTTCCTGCGGGCACTTGAGGGCGGTCAACGCGGCGAGGGTGATCAGGCTGCGGGTTTTCAGCGGCAACCCTTCGCGATTCCACACGCTGCCCCAGGCATGCTCGTTGACGAAATCCTGCAGCGGCTGGCTGAACTCCGTGGCATTGCCCAGCGCCCGATCGACAAACACATCACCCATCACCTGGCGGCGCATTTCAACGCCGGGCTTTTTCTGTTCGGTCATTGCGATTCCCTCTTGTGTTGGCGGCGCCAGGCTTGCAGCGAGGTGAACAACAGGAAAGCCACCAGCGCTGGCAGGACGTAATACAGCATCAGTTGTTCAAGCTTGTTGGCCAGCGGCATGCCGAAGGTGAACGACACCACGTGCAGCCCGTACACCAGGTACAGGCCCAGGAACACCAGGCCTTCGGCCCGGGTGACGCGGTAGCCCGAATAAAACACCGGCAGGCACAGGGCGACCACGCCGAGCATTACCGGCAGGTCGAAATCCAGGGCATTGGGCGACACCGACAACGGCGAGGGCGCCACCAGGGCGGTAAAGCCCAGCACCCCAAGCAGGTTGAACAGGTTGCTGCCGATCACGTTGCCCACGGCAATTTCCCGCTGGCCGCGCAGGGCGGCGATCAGTGAGGTGGCCAGGCAGGGCAGGGAAGTGCCGACGCCAATCAGCGTCAGGCCGATGATGCGTTCCGACAGGCCCAGGTCAGAGGCCACGTCCACCGCCGCGCCCAGCAGCAGGTGCCCGGCCAGTACGAGGATCAACAGTCCACCGAGCATCAGCAGCACGCTGCTCAGCCACGGCGCCTGCACCACAGTGTCCCGGGTGCGCGGGCGGCGGGAGTGGCGGGTCTGGTAGAGCAGCACGCCGAGGTAGGCCACCAGGGCCACCAGCAGTAACAGGCCATCGATCGGCGTGAGTTCTTCATTGGCGGCTAGCACAAACACCAGCAGGCTGGCGATGATCATCATCGGGATATCCAGGCGTACCAGTTCCCGGGAGACCCGCAGCGGAATGATCAGGGCTGCCAGGCCAAGGGTCACGAGGGTGTTGAAGATGCTGCTGCCGATCACACTGCCCACGGCGATGTCGGTGTTGTCCGCCAGGGTCGCTTGCAAGCTGATCGCCATCTGCGGCGCGCTGCTGCCGAAGGCGACGATGCTCAGGCCGATGATCAGCGGGCGCACCTTGAGGCTGGCCGCCAGGCGCACGGCGGCGCGCACTAATACTTCTGCGCCGAAGATCAACAGCAGCAGGCCGCTGATCAGTTCGATCAGGCTAAAGGGCGAGAGGGCGGTTAATGCGGAAATGGCCTGGGCTCCGTCGGTCAGTTGCTGAGGGCTTGCACGCGAACGCGCGCGGTGCCGCTGCCGATCATACCGATCTGTTCGGCGGCCTTGCGTGAAAGGTCGATCAGGCGCCCACGGGTATGCGGGCCGCGATCATTGATGCGGACAACGACGCTTTTGTTGTTGTCGAGATTGGTGACCTTCACCTGCGTGCCGAAGGGCAGGCGACGATGGGCGGCGGTCAGGGCATTCTGGTTGAACGGTTCACCGCTGGCAGTGCGGTTGCCGTGGTGTTTGGCGCCGTAGTAGGAAGCGGAGCCGGTTTCGTCATAGCCGTTGGGGTCGATGAGGCCGCTGGCGCAGCCGGCGAGCAGAGAGAACAGGGCCAACAGGCCGAGTAGACGCTTCATTTTCAAGGTTTCCCCCTTACAGATGTGGGAGCGGGCTTGGGTGGGAGCGGGCTTGCTCGCGAATACAGTGTGTCAGGCAACGAATAGGCTGACTGATCCACCGCTTTCGCGAGCAAGCCCGCTCCCACACAAGCCCGCTCCCACAAGGGGGCAGAGTTGGACGTGAGGTCCTGCTCCGACCATTTCACCGCGTTTAGCCTTCGAGTTTGCTTTTCAGCAGTTCGTTGACCTGTTGCGGGTTGGCCTTGCCTTTGGAGGCTTTCATCGCCTGGCCGACAAAGAAGCCGAACATCTTGCCCCGCTTGGCTTCATCCGCCGCACGGTATTGTTCAACCTGCTCGGCATTGGCTGCCAGCATCTCGTCGAGCACCGCCGAAATCGCGCCGCTGTCGGTGACTTGCTTCAGGCCGCGCTTTTCGATGATCTCGTCAGCGTTGCCTTCGCCGGCGGCCATGGCTTCAAACACGGTCTTGGCGATTTTGCCGGAGATGGTGTTGTCCTTGATCCGCAGCAACATGCCGCCCAACTGTTCTGCCGACACCGGTGCTTCGTCGATTTCCAGGCCCTGTTTGTTCAACAGGCTGCCCAGCTCAACCATCACCCAGTTGGCCGCCAGTTTGGCGTCGCCTGCAATGCTCACGACTTTTTCGAAGTAGTTGGCTTGCTCGCGGCTCGACGCCAGCACGCTTGCGTCATACACCGAAAGACCGAACTGCGCCTGGAAACGCTCGCGTTTCTGCGGCGGCAGTTCCGGCAGGGTGGCGCGCACGTCAGCCAGGAACGAGTCCTCGATGACCACCGGCAACAGGTCCGGATCGGGGAAGTAACGGTAGTCGTTGGCTTCCTCCTTGCTGCGCATGGCGCGGGTTTCGTCTTTGTTCGGGTCGTACAGGCGGGTCTGCTGGATCACCTTGCCGCCGTCTTCGATCAGCTCGATCTGGCGACGTACTTCGGTGTTGATCGCCTTCTCGATGAAACGGAACGAGTTGACGTTCTTGATCTCGCAGCGGGTGCCGTATTCGGCCTGGCCCTTTGGCCGCACCGACACGTTGCAGTCGCAACGCAGGGAGCCTTCGGCCATGTTGCCGTCGCATATCCCGAGGTAACGCACCAGCGCGTGGATCGTCTTGACGTAGGCCACGGCTTCCTTGGCGCTGCGCATGTCCGGCTCGGAAACGATCTCCAGCAGCGGGGTGCCGGCGCGGTTCAGGTCGATGCCGGTGGCGCCGTTGAATTCTTCATGCAGGCTCTTGCCGGCATCTTCTTCTAGGTGCGCACGGGTCACGCCGACACGTTTGATGGTGCCGTCTTCCAGCGGGATGTCCAGGTAGCCCTTGCCGACGATCGGCAATTCCATCTGGCTGATCTGGTAGCCCTTGGGCAGGTCCGGGTAGAAGTAGTTCTTGCGGGCGAACACGTTGTGCTGGCCGATCTCGGCATCGATGGCGAGGCCGAACATCACCGCCATGCGCACCGCTTCCTGGTTCAGCACCGGCAGCACGCCGGGCATGCCCAGGTCTACCAGGCTGGCCTGGGTGTTGGGTTCTGCGCCGAACGTGGTGGCGCTACCGGAGAAAATCTTCGATTGGGTGGCGAGCTGGGTATGAATCTCCAGCCCGATCACGACTTCCCATTGCATAGTGTTCTCCTCAGAAGCCGGTAGGGGTGCGAGTGTGCCAGTCAGTGTTCAACTGGTACTGGTGCGCCACATTGAGCAGGCGGCCTTCCTGGAAATACGGGGCGAGCAGTTGCACGCCCACCGGCAAGCCATCGACGAAACCTGCAGGCATGGACAAGCCCGGCAGACCGGCGAGGTTGGCGGTGATGGTGTACAGGTCTTCCAGGTACTCGGCGATCGGGTCGCCGGTCTTGGCGCCGATCTTCCAGGCCGGGTTCGGCGTGGTTGGGCCGAGGATCACGTCGACTTCATTAAAGGCAGCCATGAAGTCGTTCTTGATCAGGCGACGGATCTTTTGCGCCTTGAGGTAGTACGCGTCGTAGTAGCCGGCCGACAGGGCGTAGGCACCGACCATGATCCGGCGTTGTACTTCCGCGCCGAAACCTTCGCCACGGGAGCGCTTGTACAGGTCGGTGAGGTCTTTCGGGTTTTCGCAGCGGTAGCCGAAGCGCACGCCGTCGAACCGCGACAGGTTGGAGGACGCTTCTGCCGGGGCGATCACGTAGTAGGCCGGAATCGCGTGCTGGCTGTTCGGCAGGCTGATTTCCTTGATCACGGCGCCGAGCTTTTCCAGCTCCTTGACGCTGTTGTGCACCAGTTCGGCGATGCGCGGGTCGAGGCCGGCGCTGAAATACTCTTTCGGCACGCCGATGCGCAGGCCTTTGATCGAGGTATTCAGGCTGGTGCTGTAGTCCGGCACGGGTTCATCAATGCTGGTGGAGTCCTGCGGATCGAAGCCTGCCATGCCTTGTAACAAAATTGCGCAGTCTTCAGCGGTGCGTGCCAGGGGGCCGCCCTGGTCGAGACTGGAGGCGTAGGCAATCATGCCCCAGCGGGAAACGCGACCGTAGGTCGGTTTCAGACCGGTGAGGTTGGTGAAAGCGGCCGGTTGGCGGATCGAGCCGCCAGTGTCGGTGGCCGTGGCGGCAGGTAACAGACGAGCGGCAACCGCGGCCGCCGAACCACCGGACGAACCGCCGGGCACGTGCTCGAGGTTCCACGGGTTTTTCACCGCGCCGTAGTGGCTCGACTCGTTGGCCGAGCCCATGGCGAATTCGTCCATGTTGGTCTTGCCCAGGGTCACGGCCCCGGCAGCGGCCAGCTTGGCGACCACAGTGGCGTCGTAGGGCGCCTTGAAATTGTCGAGCATCTTCGAGCCGCAACTGGTGCGAATGCCCTGGGTGCAGAACAGGTCCTTGTGGGCAATCGGCGCACCCAACAGGGCGCCGTTCTCACCGTTGGCGCGACGTGTGTCGGCGGCCTTGGCCTGGCTCAGGGCCAGCTCTTCGGTGATGCTGATGAAGCTGTTGACCTTAGGGTCCAGCTCGGCGATACGCGCCAGCAGGGTCGTGGTCAGCTCTTCGGAAGAAAACTTTTTGTCGGCGAGACCGCGGGCGATCTCGGCCAGAGTCAATTGATGCATTGCAGGCTCTTTCCCTTTAGTCGATGACTTTCGGAACCAGGTACAGGCCGTTTTCGACCGCTGGCGCGATGGACTGGTAAGCCTCGCGATTATTGCGCTCGGTCACGACGTCGGCGCGCAGGCGCTGGCTGGCTTCCAGCGGGTGAGCCAGGGGCTCGATGCCGTCGGTATTCACGGCTTGCATTTGGTCGACCAGCCCGAGAATGCTGTTCAGGGCTGCGGTGGTCTGTGGAAGATCGGCTTCATTGAGGCCCAGGCAGGCCAAATGAGCGATTTTTTCCACGTCGGAGCGTTCAAGCGCCATGGGATTCTCCAGTGGAAAACAGAACGGAAGCTATCCGTGTGTTAGATTGTAGGAACACTACCGCATTTCTACGGTCATATGGCCGCGATTGTGGGGGTTGGTGCACAGAAAGTCGGCCAATTTAGCACATTGGCGCCTTGCCCAAAATCCCTGTCGTTGTTAGAGTTTGCCGCACTTTTTTACCCACGCGTTGCCTAGGGTCCCTTTCCCATGTTCAAGAAACTGCGTGGCATGTTTTCCAGCGATCTTTCCATCGACCTGGGCACTGCCAACACCCTTATTTACGTGCGCGAGCGCGGTATCGTCCTGAATGAGCCATCGGTTGTGGCCATTCGGACCCATGGTAATCAGAAAAGTGTCGTTGCCGTTGGCACCGAGGCCAAGCGCATGTTGGGCCGAACACCGGGCAACATTGCTGCCATTCGTCCGATGAAGGATGGCGTGATTGCTGACTTCAGTGTCTGCGAAAAGATGCTGCAGTACTTCATCAACAAGGTTCACGAAAACAGTTTCCTGCAGCCCAGCCCTCGTGTGCTGATCTGCGTTCCGTGCAAGTCCACCCAGGTGGAACGTCGTGCCATCCGTGAGTCGGCCCTTGGCGCCGGTGCCCGTGAAGTGTTCCTGATTGAAGAGCCAATGGCCGCTGCGATCGGTGCCGGCCTGCCGGTTGAAGAAGCGCGCGGTTCGATGGTGGTGGATATCGGTGGTGGTACCACTGAGATCGCCCTGATCTCCCTCAATGGTGTGGTGTATGCCGAATCCGTACGGGTTGGCGGCGACCGCTTCGACGAAGCGATCATCACCTACGTGCGTCGCAACTACGGCAGTCTGATCGGCGAATCCACCGCCGAGCGCATCAAGCAGGAAATCGGTACCGCTTACCCGGGCGGCGAAGTTCGCGAAGTCGATGTTCGCGGTCGCAACCTGGCCGAAGGCGTTCCACGTGCCTTCACCCTGAACTCCAATGAAGTGCTGGAAGCTCTGCAAGAGTCCCTGGCCACCATCGTTCAGGCGGTGAAGAGCGCCCTGGAGCAATCGCCTCCGGAACTGGCTTCCGATATCGCCGAGCGTGGCCTGGTACTGACCGGTGGTGGCGCCTTGCTGCGCGATCTCGACAAGTTGCTGGCCCAGGAAACCGGTTTGCCAGTGATCGTCGCTGAAGACCCGTTGACCTGCGTCGCCCGTGGCGGTGGCCGTGCACTGGAAATGATGGATAAACACACCATGGACCTGCTCTCCAGCGAATAAGAATTTGCTGGTTTGCCCATGTTTCGCTCACAGGCAGCACTTTGCAGTGCTGCCTGTTGGCGTTTATCTTCTTCAATCTGCATCCAGGCCGGTTTGATGCCGTATGAATAAAGAAAACATTTGCCTGGGAGGAGCGGCTTATTAAACCGCTTTTTTCCAAAGGCCCCTCATTGGGCGTGCGCCTGTTGGTGCTGGTCGTGCTATCGGTTGCGCTGATGGTGGTCGATGCCCGCTTCACACTGCTCAAGCCAGTGCGTAGCCAGATGTCGCTGGTCCTGATGCAGACGTACTGGATCACTGACCTGCCGCAGCGTCTCTATCAGGGTGTCGCCAGTCAATTTGGCAGCCGCACCGAACTGGTGGCGGAGAACGAAAAACTCAAGACCGAAAACCTGCTGCTGCAGGGGCGCATGCAAAAGCTCGCGGCCCTCACCGAGCAGAACGTTCGGCTGCGCGAGTTGCTCAATTCCTCTGCGCTGGTCAATGAGAAGGTCGAAGTGGCCGAGTTGATCGGTATGGATCCTAACCCCTTCACCCATCGCATCATCATCAACAAGGGTGAGCGCGACGGCGTAGTCCTCGGCCAGCCGGTGCTCGATGCCCGTGGCTTGATGGGCCAGGTGGTGGAGTTGATGCCTTATACCTCTCGCGTGCTGTTGCTGACCGACACCACCCACAGCATCCCGGTGCAAGTCAACCGCAACGGCCTGCGGGCGATTGCCAGCGGTACCGGTAACCCGGAACGCCTGGAGTTGCGTCACGTCGCAGACACCGCCGACATCAAGGAAGGCGACCTGCTGGTCAGCTCCGGCCTGGGTCAGCGGTTCCCGGCAGGCTACCCGGTCGCGACGGTCAAGGAAGTGATCCACGATTCCGGCCAGCCGTTCGCCATTGTGCGTGCCGTGCCGACCGCCGCATTGAACCGCAGCCGTTACCTGTTGCTGGTGTTCAGTGACAACCGCACCCCGGAAGAGCGTGCCAACGAAGCCGCCCAGGCCCAGGAAGCGGAAGACAAGCAAAACGGCACCGCGCCGATCATTCCGGCCACCGTGCCAAAACCGGCGGCACCTGCTGCCCCGGCAGCCGCTCCGGCAACACCAGCCGCGCCGGTTGCGACACCGGTCAAGCCTGTGGCCCATAGCGCGCGTCCGGCCAAGCCTGCGGCTGCAACACCTGCCGCTGCCAAACCGCCCGCCGCCGCCAAACCACCGGCCGCGGCCCCGGCAACCACTCGGCAGAGGGAAGAATAATGGCCGGTACTCATTCGCGTAACGGCTGGATCGTCTGGCTGACCTTTGCCATCGGCTTGCTGCTCAGCGTTTCGCCGCTGCCGCAATTCATGGAGATCCTGCGCCCGCTGTGGCTCGCCTTGCTGCTGGCGTTCTGGGCCCTGGCGCTGCCGCACAAGGTCGGGATGGTCACGGCCATGTGCCTGGGGCTGATGGAGGATGTGCTCTACGGCACCCTGCTCGGGCAGAACGCGTTGATCCTGACCCTGATTACCTTCCTGGTGCTGTCATTGCAGCAGCGCCTGCGGATGTTCCCGATGTGGCAACAGTGCCTGGTGATCCTGGTGATCTTCGGCCTGGCGCAGTTGGTACAGCTGTGGCTCAGCGCCTTGACCGGCAACCGCCAACCGACCCTGGCGCTGGTGTTGCCCGCGCTGGTCAGCGCGCTGTTGTGGCCCTGGGTCAGTTTTGGCCTGCGTGGATTGCGTCGTCGCTATAAAATCAATTGAATGGATCGCGAGGCTCTGCCTGGTTATCGAACCCTACAGGGAGAGTCTGCATGAATTCGCTTTATCTGGCCTCGGGTTCCCCGAGGCGGCGTGAGCTGCTGACACAGATCGGCGTGCCGTTCACCGTCGTCAGCGCCGCCATTGATGAAACTCCCCTTACAAATGAATCGCCCGCGTCCTACGTAGAACGCCTGGCGCGCGGCAAGGCTGCGGCCGGTCGAGCGACCTTGGCCGATGCCACCGGCGCCTGTGTGCTGGGCGCGGACACAGCCGTGATCCTCGACGGCCGGATCCTCGGTAAACCCGTGGATCAAGCCGATGCCCTGGCCATGTTGCTGGCCCTTTCCGAGCGTGAACACGAAGTTTTGACGGCCATTGCCCTGATTGACGGCCAGCGTTGCGAAACGCAGCTGGTCAGCAGTCGTGTGCGCTTTCGCAGGATTTCAGCGGACGAAGCCACGACTTATTGGCACAGCGGCGAGCCCCAGGACAAAGCGGGCGGCTATGCTATCCAAGGCTTGGCGGCGGTGTTCGTCGCCGGACTCAATGGCAGCTACTCTGCCGTCGTTGGCCTGCCGGTCTGCGAAACCGCAGAACTGCTGGGCCAATTCGGCATACCCTGTTGGCAAAACCTTACCGTGCGCTAAACGCCGTATTCCAGCGCCAAGCCTTAAGCGATCGGTCACTATTGTGAAAACGCCTGAACGAGACCCAGCCATGAGTGAAGAGATTCTGATCAATATCACGCCGATGGAATCACGCGTGGCGGTGGTAGAGAACGGTGTTCTGCAAGAAGTGCACGTCGAGCGCACCCAAAAGCGCGGGATCGTCGGCAATATTTATAAAGGCAAGGTCGTGCGTGTGTTACCGGGGATGCAAGCGGCGTTCGTCGACATCGGCCTGGACCGCGCTGCGTTTATCCATGCTTCGGAAATCTCCCTGCGCGAAGGCCCGGCGGTTGAAAGCATCAGCGCCCTGGTGCACGAAGGGCAGAGCCTGGTGGTGCAAGTCACCAAGGATCCGATTGGCTCAAAGGGCGCACGCCTGACCACGCAACTGTCGATTCCTTCGCGCTACCTGGTGTACATGCCGCGCACGGCCCACGTCGGTATTTCCCTGAAAATCGAAGATGAAGCCGAGCGCGAGCGCCTGAAAAAGGTGGTCAGTGACTGCGTGGCGCTGGAAGGTATCAAGGAGGCCGGCGGCTTTATCCTGCGTACTGCCGCAGAAGGTGCCGGTGCCGATGAAATCCTCATGGACATCCGCTACCTGCGCCGCCTCTGGGACCAGATCGGCGCGCAGATCAAGACCATTGGCGCCCCCAGCGTGATCTACGAAGACCTCGGCCTGGCCCTGCGCACCTTGCGCGACCTGGTCAGCCCGAAGATCGAGAAAATTCGCATCGACTCGCGGGAAACCTTCCAGCGCACTACGCAATTTGTTGCCGAGCTGATGCCGGAAATCGCCGATCGCCTGGAGCATTACCCGGGCGAGCGGCCGATTTTCGACCTGTATGGCGTCGAAGACGAAATCCAGAAAGCCCTTGAGCGCAAAGTGCCGCTCAAGTCCGGCGGTTACCTGGTGGTGGACCCGGCGGAGGCCATGAGCACTATCGACGTGAATACCGGTGCCTTTGTGGGCCATCGCAATCTCGAAGAAACCATCTTCAAGACCAACCTCGAAGCGGCCACCGCGATCGCCCGCCAGCTGCGCCTGCGCAACCTGGGCGGGATCATCATCATCGACTTCATCGACATGGAAGACGAAGAGCACCAGCGCCAGGTGCTGCGTACCCTGGAGAAGCAACTGGAGCGCGATCACGCCAAGACCAACATCATCGGCATCACTGAGCTGGGCCTGGTGCAGATGACCCGCAAGCGCACCCGCGAAAGCCTGGAACAAGTGCTGTGCGAGCCGTGCAGCAGTTGCCAGGGGCGCGGTAAGTTGAAGACCCCGGAAACGGTTTGCTACGAGATTTTCCGGGAAATCTTACGGGAGGCACGCGCCTACCAGGCCGAGGGCTATAGAGTCCTGGCTAACCAGAAGGTGGTCGACCGTTTGCTGGATGAAGAATCCGGCAACGTAGCCGAGCTGGAGGGTTTTATCGGGCGCACCATTCGCTTCCAGGTCGAAACCATGTATTCCCAGGAACAATATGACGTGGTGCTGCTCTGATTCGCGTTAGTTCTTATCAACGAGACGGGCAGGCCTTGATCTGCCGTCCGACTATTGCCTTTGAGGGTCGCCTGACATGGAGCGTCTGATACGCTTTTTTGCCGCATTGACCCGCTGGGGCCTCGGCCTGTGCGCCTTGCTGCTGGTATTGGCGGCGGTGTACGTGAGCCTGGGCCGTGAATTGACGCCGTTGGTGGCGGAATACCGTGGCGAAATCGAGGCCAAGGCGCGTACTGCGCTGGATATGCCCGTGAACATCGGCAGCCTGGAAGGGCGCTGGAGTGGCTTCGCGCCGGTATTGTTGGCTCACGACGTGATGGTCGGCGAGGGCAGCAGCGCCCTGCGCCTGGACCAGGTGCAAGTGGTGCCGGATATCTGGGCCAGCCTGCTGGCGCGTGAAGTGCGCATTGCCCACCTGGAAGTCAGCGGCCTGCAAGTCAGCGTGAAGGAAGACCAGGACGGCCACTGGGCGCTGCAAGGCCTGCCGGTGCAGGATGACCAGCCGCTGGATCCCGAACAACTGCTGACGCGCATGCAAATGGTCGGGCAGGTTTCATTGCTCGACAGCCAGGTGACGCTGCAGCCGTTCGACCAGGCTCCGCTGACCTTGACCTATGTCGGCGTGAGCCTGCAGACCGGCGCCAACCGCCAGCGCCTGGACGCGCGCCTGACCCTGCCCGACGGCCAGCCCCTGGCGTTGAACCTGCGCACCCGAATCCGCGCCAGCCAGTGGAAAGACGGCGAAGCCGAGGCTTACCTGAGCTTGCCCCAGAGTGACTGGGCAAAATGGATCCCGGCAAAACTGACCCAGCAATGGAAACTTACCGAACTCAAGGCCGGCGGCGAATTCTGGCTGACCTGGGCCAAGGGCACCGTGCAAAGCGCCGCCGTGCGCCTCAACGCCCCGCAGCTCAAGGGCAGCTATGCCGATCGCAAGCCGACTCATATTGAGAACCTGGCCCTCACTGCGTACCTGCAACGCAGTGACAGCGGCCTCAAGGTGCTGTTTGACTCGCTCGCAATGAACCTCGGCGACACCCGCTGGGAATCGCGCCTGCAACTGCAGCAAACCCTGGCCACCGACAAGGCCCAGGAAGTCTGGAACCTGCAGGCCGATCGCCTCGACCTGACGCCGATCACGCCATTGCTGCACGCCTTGGCACCCTTGCCGGAAGCCGTGGCCACCACCCTGGATCATCTGAAGGCCACCGGCACGCTGCGGAACGTGTTGCTGGATTATCGGCCTCAAGACACCACCGACCAGCGCGTGAGCTTCGCGGCCAACCTCGACCGTATTGGTTTCGACGCTTACTTCGGCGCGCCGGCAGCCCGCAATGTCAGCGGCAGCATCAGCGGTGACCTGGGCAAGGGTGAGCTGCGCATGGACAGCAAGGATTTCTCCTTGCACCTGTTTCCGATCTTCGCCAAGCCCTGGCAGTACATCCAGGCCAACGCTCGCCTGACGTGGAAGCTCGACAAGGAAGGCTTCACCCTGATCGCGCCGTATATCAAGGTGCTGGGCGAGGAGGGCAAGGTCGCCGCCGACTTCCTGATTCGCCTGCATTTCGACCATAGCCAGGAAGACTACATGGACCTGCGGGTCGGTATGGTCGACGGCGATGGCCGCTTCACCCCCAAATACCTGCCGGCGGTGTTGAGCCCGGCGCTCGATGAGTGGCTGCGCACTGCGATTCTCAAGGGGGCAGTGGACGAGGGCTTCTTCCAGTACCAAGGCTCGCTGAACCACGACGCACTGCCTGCCTCGCGCAATATCAGCCTGTTCTTCAAGGTGCATGATGCCGAGCTGGCATTCCAGCCGGGCTGGCCGCACGTGAGCAAGGTCAAGGGTGAAGTGTTTGTCGAGGAAAGCGGCGTGCGCATCCTGGCCAGCAAGGGCCAGTTGCTCGACACCAAGGTCAATGATATCTACGTCAACATTCCCCACGCCCCCGAAGGCAAGGACAGCCACCTGCTGCTCACCGGCAACTTTGCCGGTGGCCTGGGCGATGGCCTGAAAATCCTTCAGGAAGCGCCGATCGGCACCGCCTCGACCTTCGCCGGCTGGAAAGGCGAGGGCGACCTGCAAGGCAAGCTGGACCTGGATATTCCCCTGGCCAAGGGCGCCGATCCCAAGATCGTGGTGGATTTCAAGACCGACAAGTCCCGCCTGCAACTGGCCGAGCCTACGCTGGACCTGAGCCAGCTCAAGGGTGATTTCCGCTTCGACAGCGCCAAGGGCCTGAGTGGCCAGAACATCAGCGCCCAGGCCTTCGACCGACCGATCACCGCGCAGATTTTCGCCGATGGCAAGCCAGGCGACCTCAACACCCGCGTCACCGCGAAAGGGCAGGTGACCGTCAAGCGGCTGACTGACTGGCTGAAGGTCAGCCAGCCGTTGCCGGTGTCCGGCGATATCCCCTACCAATTGCAGCTCAACCTCGATGGCGCCGACAGCCAGTTGATGGTCAGCTCCAATCTCAAGGGCGTGGCCGTGGACCTGCCGGCGCCGTTCGGCATGCCGGCGAGCCAGGGCCGCGACAGTGTGTTCCGCATGACCTTGCAGGGTAAGGAGCGCCGTTACTGGTTCGATTATGGCGAGTTGGGCAGCTTCACCTTCGCCGCCCCGGCGGACAATTTCGCCGACGGCCGGGGTGAGCTGTTCCTGGGAGATGGCGATGCGGTGTTGCCGGCCGGCAAGGGCTTGCGAATCCGCGGCGTGTTGTCGGAGCTGGATATCGACCCCTGGAAAAAGCTCGTGGACCGCTACGCCGGCAACGACCCGGGTGGCAGTGCCAAGCAGTTGTTGAGCGGGGCCGATTTCAAGGTCGGCAAGTTGACCGGTTTCGGCACCCAGTTCGACCAGGTCAGCTTGCAGCTGGACCGCAAACCCGCTGCCTGGGGCTTGCAGTTCGACAGCCAGCAGGCCAAGGGTACCGTGGGGTTGCCGGACGCCAAGGGCGCGCCGATTGCAGTCAACCTGCAATACGTGAAGCTGCCTGCGGTGGATCCGACCGTGCAGGCGGATGAAAATGCGCCGGACCCATTGGCTGATGTTGATCCCAAGGATATTCCCGCGCTGGATATCTCGATTGCCCAGTTGTTCCAGGGCCCGGACCTGGTAGGTGCCTGGTCTCTGAAAGTTCGCCCGACCACCAGGGGCATGGCGTTCAACAGCCTGAACCTGGGGCTCAAGGGCATGGTGCTCCAGGGCGCCGGCGGTTGGGAAGGTGCACCCGGTGCCAGCAGCAGTTGGTACAAGGGCCGCCTCGATGGCAAGAACATTGGCGACGTGCTCAAGGGCTGGGGATTTGCGCCGAGCGTGACCAGCGAAGATTTTCACGTGGACGTGGACGGCCGCTGGCCGGGTTCGCCGGCCTGGGTAGGTCCCAAGCGTTTCTCCGGCAGCCTGGACGCCAGTTTCCGCAAAGGCCAGTTTGTTGAAGTGGACGGCGGTGCGCAGGCCCTGCGGGTGTTTGGCTTGCTGAACTTCAACTCCATCGGTCGCCGGTTGCGCCTGGACTTCTCGGACCTGCTTGGCAAGGGCTTGAGTTATGACCGGGTCAAGGGCTTGCTGGCCGCCAGTAACGGCGTGTTTGTAACCCGTGAGCCGATCACCATGACCGGCCCGTCGAGTAACCTGGAGATCAACGGCACCCTGGACCTGGTGGCAGACCGCGTCGATGCCAAGTTGCTGGTGACGCTGCCGGTCACCAACAACCTGCCGATTGCTGCATTGATCGTCGGCGCGCCGGCCATTGGCGGGGCGCTGTTCCTGATCGACAAGCTGATTGGCGACCGTGTTTCGCGTTTCGCCAGCGTGCAGTACAAGGTAGAAGGCCCGTGGAAGGACCCGAAAATCACCTTCGACAAGCCATTTGAAAAGCCAAACTGAGTACCTGTGGAGTAGCATGGCCGCATGCCTTTTCTGGAGTGTGGGCCCATGTCCTTTGCGGTAATTCAAATGGTCAGCCAAAGCGATGTGCTGGCCAACCTGGCTCAGGCTCGGCGCCTGCTGGAGCAAGCGGCGGCGGGCGGTGCAAGGCTTGCGGTACTCCCGGAAAACTTCGCCGCCATGGGCCGTCGCGATGTGGCCGATATCGGTCGCGCCGAGGCCTTGGGCGAAGGTCCGATCCTGCCATGGTTGAAACAGACCGCCCGCGACCTCACCTTATGGATAGTGGCCGGCACTTTGCCGCTGCCCCCAAAGGACCAACCGAACGCCAAGTCCAATGCCTGCTCGCTGCTGATCGATGATCAGGGCGAAATCGTTGCCCGCTACGACAAGCTGCACCTGTTCGATGTCGATGTGGCCGATGCCCGGGGTCGTTATCGTGAATCCGATGACTATGCTCATGGTAGCCAGGTGGTCGTCGCGGATACGCCCGTCGGCCGCCTGGGGCTGACGGTGTGTTACGACTTGCGCTTCCCGGAGCTATACAGCGAATTGCGCGCTGCGGGTGCCGAGTTGATCACCGCGCCCTCGGCCTTTACAGCGGTAACCGGCGCCGCGCACTGGGATGTGCTGATCCGTGCGCGTGCCATCGAGACCCAGTGCTACCTGCTGGCGGCCGCCCAGGGTGGCGTGCATCCGGGGCCCAGGGAAACCTTCGGGCATGCAGCGATCATCGACCCATGGGGGCGCGTGCTGGCACAACAGGATCAAGGCGAGGCGGTGTTGTTGGCCGAACGCGATAGCAGCGAACAGGCGTCGATACGGACGCGCATGCCGGTGGCGGGCCACC
The DNA here is from genome assembly GCF_013385805.1 of Pseudomonas sp. C6002. Taxonomy (NCBI): domain Bacteria; kingdom Pseudomonadati; phylum Pseudomonadota; class Gammaproteobacteria; order Pseudomonadales; family Pseudomonadaceae; genus Pseudomonas; species Pseudomonas sp. C6002. The sequence continues at coordinate 202,839 of NZ_JACAPH010000017.1, forward strand.
GGCGCTTTTTCTCGCAGGGCGCACAGCGACCTGCTTCAGAACGATGAATTTAAGGCCAAACCTATGAGCGAGTTGTTGTCCTCAGTCAGTGAACACCTCCTGGCGCCTGGTGGCGTGACCATCGAAAGCTTGCAAACGGTCCTCGGCGATCTGGCCGGGCCAGGCATCGACGCGGCCGACCTGTATTTCCAGGGGCAGATTTCCGAGTCCTGGGCTCTGGAAGACGGGATCGTCAAGGAAGGCAGCTTCAACCTCGACCAAGGCGTGGGTGTGCGTGCGCAGTCCGGTGAAAAAACCGGCTTTGCCTACAGCAACGCCATCACCCTGGAAGCCCTGGGGCTGGCGGCTCGCGCAGCGCGTTCGATCTCCCGTGCCGGGCAAAACGGCACGGTGCAGGCGTTCAGCACCCAGGACGTGGCCCAGCTGTATGCCCCGGATAACCCATTGGAAGTGATCAGCCGCGCCGAAAAGGTCGAGCTGCTCAAGCGTGTGGACGCGGCGACCCGCGCCCTGGATCCGCGTATCCAGCAAGTCACCGTAAGCATGGCCGGGGTGTGGGAACGCATCCTCGTGGCCTCCACCGATGGCGGCCTGGCGGCGGATGTGCGGCCGCTGGTGCGCTTCAATGTCAGCGTGATCGTTGAACAGAATGGCCGTCGCGAGCGCGGTGGCCATGGCGGCGGTGGGCGTACCGACTACCGTTATTTCCTCACCGAAGACCGCGCCATGGGGTATGCCCGTGAAGCGTTGCGCCAGGCCCTGGTCAATCTGGAAGCAATTCCGGCCCCGGCGGGTACGTTGCCGGTGGTATTGGGCTCTGGCTGGTCCGGCGTGCTGCTGCATGAAGCGGTGGGCCACGGCCTGGAAGGTGATTTCAACCGCAAGGGCAGTTCCGCCTACAGCGGGCGCATGGGCGAGATGGTTGCGTCCAGGCTCTGCACCATCGTCGATGACGGTACCCTGGCCGGGCGTCGCGGTTCGTTGAGCGTCGATGACGAAGGCACCCCGACCGAGTGCACCACGCTGATCGAAAACGGTGTGCTCAAGGGCTACATGCAAGACAAGCTCAACGCGCGCCTGATGGGCGTGGCCCGCACCGGTAACGGTCGTCGCGAGTCCTACGCGCACCTGCCGATGCCGCGCATGACCAACACCTACATGCTCGGCGGCGAAAGCGATCCGGCCGAAATCATCGCCTCGGTGAAACGCGGCATCTACTGCGCCAACCTCGGTGGTGGGCAGGTGGATATCACCAGCGGCAAGTTCGTGTTCTCTACCAGCGAGGCGTATTTGATCGAAGACGGCAAGATCACCGCGCCGGTCAAGGGTGCAACGTTGATTGGCAACGGCCCGGAAGCCATGAGCAAGGTGTCGATGGTCGGTAACGACCTGTCGCTGGACAGCGGTGTGGGGACGTGCGGCAAGGATGGTCAGTCGGTGCCGGTGGGTGTCGGCCAGCCAACCTTGAAAATCGATGCGATCACCGTGGGTGGCACGGGGTCGTAAGAGCGGGAGCTTCGGGTGGCGAAGGCCGCCACCCGGGGAAGAGGGTCAGCGCAGGCCGCGTTGACTATCGTCCAGCTCACGGATGTATTTGAAGATTTTTCGGCTGGAGGCCGGTGGCTTGCTTTGCGCCAGTTCGTGCTGGGCCTGACGGATCAGGGAGCGCAATTGTTGGCGATCGGCATCCGGGTACTCGATGACGAACTTCTCCAGTACCGCGTCATCGCCAGCGATCAGGCGATCACGCCAGCGTTCCAGGTTATGGAAGCGCTCGTTGTACTGGCGAGTGGAGGCATCGAGTTGATCGAGCAACGTCAGAATGGCGTCAGTGTCCTGGTCGCGCATCAGTTTGCCGATGAACATGAGGTGCCGTTTACGCGCGATATTCGCGGTGTGCTTGGGCGCATCGTTCAGAGCCCGGCGCAGGGCGTCGGTCAATGGCAGTTTTGCACACAAGTCAGGCTTGAGTGTTGTAAGGCGCTCGCCGAGGTCAACCAGAGCATGCAGCTCGCGTTTGACCTGAGATTTGCTTTTCTCCCCATCGAGGGAGTCGTCGTAAGAATCAACCATGGTGGCAGTCCGCAAAGAAACGCCGCCATGATAACCAGTCGGGGGCCGCTTGTCCGGCCCGGTCGCTAGAAGGCCTTAACCGAAAGCAGAATTTGAGTGGAGAAAACCATGAGTGCAGCCCAAAGCGTCGGTCCGCAAGCGTTACCGGCACTGCAGGAACAAGTCGAGCAGATCATTGCCGAGGCCAAGCGCCAGGGGGCCAGTGCCTGTGAAGTGGCGGTGTCCCTGGAGCAGGGGTTGTCGACATCGGTGCGCCAGCGGGAAGTGGAAACCGTCGAATTCAACCGCGACCAGGGGTTTGGCATCACCTTGTACGTGGGCCAGCGCAAGGGCTCGGCCAGCACTTCTGCCAGCGGCCCGGAAGCGATTCGCGAAACCGTTGCTGCAGCGCTGGCGATTGCCAAGCACACCTCCGAAGATGAAAGCTCCGGCCTGGCTGATGCAGCCCTGATGGCTCGGGACTTGAAGGATTTTGACCTGTTCCATGCCTGGGACATCACCCCGGAACAGGCTATTGAACAGGCACTGACCTGTGAAGCGGCGGCATTCGATGCCGACAGCCGGATCAAGAACGCCGATGGCACCACCTTGAGTACTCATCAGGGTTGCCGCGTATACGGCAACAGCCACGGTTTTATCGGCGGTTATGCCTCGACGCGTCACAGCCTGAGCTGCGTGATGATCGCCGAAGCCAACGGCCAGATGCAGCGTGATTACTGGTACGACGTGAACCGCCAGGGCGAATTGCTGATGGACCCGGTACTCATCGGCCAGCGTGCCGCGCAGCGTGCTGCCAGCCGCCTGGGCGCGCGCCCGGTGCCGACCTGTGAAGTGCCGGTGTTGTTCTCGGCGGAACTGGCCGGTGGTTTGTTCGGCAGTTTCCTTGGGGCGATTTCCGGCGGCAACCTGTACCGCAAGTCGTCGTTCCTGGAAGGCGCGATTGGCCAGAAGCTGTTCCCGGAATGGCTGACCATCGATGAGCGCCCGCACCTGATGCGCGCCATGGGCAGTTCGTCGTTTGACGGTGATGGCCTGGCCACCTATGCCAAGCCGTTCGTCGAGAACGGTGAGCTGGTGTCCTATGTGCTGGGCACCTACGCCGGTCGCAAACTCGGCCTGCCAAGCACCGCCAACTCCGGTGGCGTACACAACCTGTTCATCACCCATGGCGATGAAGACCAGGCGGCGCTGTTGCGGCGCATGGGCCGTGGCTTGCTGGTCACCGAGTTGATGGGCCATGGCCTGAATATGGTCACGGGTGATTACTCCCGTGGTGCGGCGGGTTTCTGGGTGGAAAACGGCGAAATCCAGTTCGCCGTGCAGGAAGTGACCATCGCGGGCAACATGCGTGACATGTTCAAGCAGATTGTCGCGGTGGGTAATGACCTGGAACTGCGCAGCAACATCCGCACCGGTTCGGTGTTGATCGAAAAGATGACCGTCGCCGGCAGCTAATCCGCCGACAGACGCCATAAAGAAGGCGCGCCACCCATTGGGTGGCGCGCCTTTTTTTGTGCCTGGAATTCCGGGTGATTCCCTCAGGCTCTTGTTTTGATTCTCAATATCATTTAATAATAAATATCATTACCGGATGAGTGTGGATCATGAGTTCTGTCCTGCATGAGGATCCCTACCTGGAAAGCTGGCGTTGGATGAGTCGTCAGATTCGTTGCGGCCTTGCTCCCGACGAGCCCCGCCTGATCGAACATTACCTGGCCGAAGGCCGGTACCTCGCCTGTTGCACTGCGACCCACCCGTGGACCATCGGCGAAACCTCATTCCGCCTGCTGCTGGACACCGCCTCCGACATCGCCTTGCCCTGGCACTGGCGGTCCATGTGCCTGGACCAGGCCTGGCGCCCGTTGCGCGACCTGGAAAAACTTTCCCACTGTGCCTGCCGCCTCAAGCGCTGGCAGGCCTTTGCCTGGCAATTGGCGACCTGCGAATTGCTTCCATCCATTTCTCACTCTGACCTGGTGCAAGGATCTTCCGATGAGTAACACCCGTATCGAACGCGACAGCATGGGCGAACTGCAAGTGCCCGCCGAGGCCCTGTATGGCGCACAAACCCAGCGTGCGGTGAACAACTTTCCCATCAGCCACCAGCGCATGCCGGCGCAGTTCATTCGTGCGTTGATCCTGGCCAAGGCTGCCGCCGCTAAAGCCAACGTCGAGCTGAAACAACTGAGCGAAGCCCAGGGCAAGGCCATCGTTGATGCCGCCCAAGGCTTGCTGGAAGGCGATTTCATGCAGCATTTCCCGGTGGATATCTTCCAGACCGGTTCCGGCACCAGCTCCAACATGAACGCCAACGAAGTGATTGCGACCCTCGCCAGCCGCTTGCTGGGCGAGCCGGTCAACCCTAACGATCACGTCAACTGCGGCCAGAGCAGCAACGACATCATCCCCACCACCATTCACGTCAGCGCGGCGCTGGTGCTGCATGAGCAAACCCTGCCGGCGCTGCTGCACCTGGTCCAGGTGATCGAGCACAAGGCCGAGGAGGTGCACCGTTTCGTCAAGACCGGTCGGACGCATCTGATGGACGCCATGCCGGTGCGCATGAGCCAGGTGCTCAATGGCTGGGCGCAGCAGCTCAAGGCCAATATCGGTCATCTGCAAGACCTGCTGCCGAGTTTGCAGGCGCTGGCCCAGGGTGGCACTGCAGTCGGCACCGGGATCAATGCGCATCCGGAGTTTGCAGCGCGCTTCAGCCAGCAACTGAGCAGCCTGACCCACGTCCAGTTCACCCCAGGCAAGAACCTGTTCGCGCTGATCGGCTCCCAGGACACGGCCGTCGCGGTCTCCGGGCAGCTCAAGACCACCGCCGTGTCCCTGATGAAAATCGCCAACGACCTGCGCTGGATGAACTCCGGCCCATTGGCGGGCCTTGGTGAAATCGAGCTGGAAGGCCTGCAGCCGGGCTCTTCGATCATGCCCGGCAAGGTCAACCCGGTGATCCCGGAAGCCACCGCCATGGTTGCCGCACAAGTCATCGGCAACGACACGGTGATTACCATCGCCGGCCAGTCCGGCAACTTCGAACTCAACGTGATGCTGCCGATCATTGCCCAGAACCTGCTCGGCAGCCTGGAGTTGCTGGCCAACTCCAGCCGCCTGCTGGCCGACAAGGCCATCGCCAGCTTCAAGGTCAACGAAGCCAAGCTCAAGGAAGCGCTGTCGCGCAATCCGATCCTGGTGACCGCACTGAACCCGATCATCGGTTACCAAAAGGCCGCCGAAATCGCCAAGAAGGCCTATCAACAAGGCCGCCCGGTGATTGATGTGGCGCTCGAACATACCGACTTGCCCCGCAGCCAACTGGAAATCCTGCTGGATCCGGAAAAGCTCACGGCTGGCGGCGTGTAATCACCGACCCTGCTTTGGAGGCTCACCATGGAGCACTGGAAACGCACGATCGAACGGGCCAATCGCTGCTTTATGGCGGGCGAGCTGGTAGATGCCCGCGAGGCCTACCTGCAAGCCCTGGCCCTGGCTCAAGTGTTGTTTGAGCGCTGGGCGGATGCCGACGAAGCGGTGGCGGCTTGCGTCATTTCCCATCACAACCTGGCCGACCTGCACTTGCGCCTGAACCAGCCGGAAGAAAGCGCGGAATACCTCTGCGCCATTCACCAGCGCCTGTTGCAGACCATGCAAGACACCCGTCTTAACCCGCTATTGCGGGAAGCGGCCCTGCGCCAGAGCAGCAAGACCTACGTCGAACTGCTGAATTTCATCAGCGATCACGGTGAGTACCCACGTACCCACCGCCTGCTGGGCAGCAACGTGGCGCCATCGGATGCGTCGACCCGCAACAGCCCTTTTTATGGAGCTCATTGATATGTCCTACACCTTGCCGGCCTTGCCTTACGCCTACGATGCCCTTGAACCGCATATCGACGCGCAAACCATGGAGATCCACTACACCAAGCACCACCAGACCTACATCAACAACCTCAACGCAGCCGTCGAAGGCACCGAGTTTGCCGCTTGGCCGGTGGAGAAACTGGTGTCCAGCGTCCAGCAACTGCCGGAAAAGCTGCGGGCGGCGGTGATCAACCAGGGCGGCGGCCACGCCAACCACTCGTTGTTCTGGGCTGTCATGTCGCCCAAGGGCGGCGGCAAGCCAGACGGCGCGCTGGGTGACGCCATCGACGAGCAGTTGGGCGGTTTCGACGCCTTCAAAGAGGCCTTCACCAAAGCTGCATTGACCCGTTTCGGCAGCGGCTGGGCGTGGTTGAGCGTGACGCCGCAAAAGACCCTGGTGGTGGAAAGCAGCGGCAACCAGGACAGCCCGTTGATGAACGGCAATACGCCAATCCTCGGCCTGGACGTCTGGGAACACGCTTATTACCTGCTGTACCAGAACCGTCGTCCGGAATACATCAATGCGTTCTACAGCGTCATCAACTGGCCGGAAGTTGCCGGCCGCTACCAGGCTGCGCTGGGCTGAAACTCCTCTATAACAAGATCTAAGGCCGACTATGGGCACTGAAACACTGGCGATCAGCAGCGTGCGAATGTTTCGTTATGCGTTTGGCTCGCTGCTGCTATTGGCAGGAACTGCATTGCTGGTGGCCCAAGGGCTGGCCTGGCTTGACCTGGAACCGCGCATCCTGCGTGCCTTGCAGGGCGGGGCCATCTGCGCGCTCGGCACCGCCCTGGGTGCCGTGCCGGTACTGGTGATCCGCCGGATGCCATTGGCGGTGAGCGACACGCTGCTCGGCTTCGGTGCCGGGGTGATGTTGGCCGCTACGGCGTTTTCGCTGATCGTGCCGGGTATTGCGGCTGCCCAAAGCCTGGGGCTGACGCCATGGGGCGCCAGTGGATTGATCAGTTTCGGCATCATGCTGGGCGCGTTCGGGCTGTATCTGGTGGATCGCAAGGTCTCCGGCGCGAGCCCGGAAATGCTGGTGGGCAGTCCGGATCATCCGGTGATACCGCCGCGTATCTGGCTGTTTGTGTTCGCCATCATTGCCCACAACATTCCCGAAGGTATGGCCGTGGGTGTCTCGGCAGGCGGCGGCATGCCAGATGCCGACAGCCTCGCCATGGGTATTGCCTTGCAGGATGTGCCGGAGGGACTGGTGATTGCGTTGGTGCTGGCCGGGGCAGGGATGTCGCGGGTCAAGGCGTTCCTGATCGGCGCAGCGTCAGGGCTGGTGGAGCCGGTGTTTGCGGTGCTGTGTGCCTGGCTGGTGAGCCTGGCTCAGGTGCTGTTGCCGCTGGGGCTGGCGCTGGCGGCCGGGGCCATGCTGCTGGTGGTGACTCACGAAGTCATTCCCGAGTCGCGGCGCAATGGCCATGACAAGCTCGCCAGCCTGGGGCTGTGTATCGGGTTTTGCTTGATGATGGTGATGGATACGGCGTTGGGCTGAGGCTGTCGCGCTTCTACAAGAAGCGCTTGCGGTAGTCGCTGGGGGTAACGCCCAGGCGGCGAACGAAGGCGCGCCGGAACCCATCAACATTGGCATAGCCGACCTGATCGGCCAGGCGTTTGAGCGAGACATTCGAGCCTTCGATCAGCCGCCGTGCCTGGTCGATACGTGCCAGCTCCACGAACTCGGCAGGGGTGAATCCACCCTCGGCCTTGAATACCCGGGCAAAGTTGCGTTCGCTCATGTCAGCGCGCTGGGCCAGCAATGCCACGCTCAGGTCTGCGGCCAGGTTGTCGACGATATAGGTCTGTATCTGGCGAATGTTCGTGCGCTCTGCGGTCTGTGCCGCCAGTTGGGCGCTGAACTGTGACTGGCCGCCCGGCCGTTTGAAGTACATCACCATCTCCCTGGCCACACTGAGCGCCAAATCACGGCCGTGGTCCTCCTCGACTAACGCGAGCGCCAGATCCATACCGGCCGTCACACCGGCGGAGGTGTACAGGTTACCGTCGCGGATAAAAATGCTGTCCGGTTCGACCACGGCATCGGGGTATTGCCGGGCCAGCAATGCACTGGAATTCCAGTGCGTGGTGACGCGTCGCCCGACCAGCAAACCAGCAGCCCCCAGCACAAAAGCGCCACTGCAAACCGAGCCTATCCGCCGCACGCGCGTGGCCTGGTAGCGCACCCAGTCCCGCAGGTGGGCGTCGTGTGCCACGTCATTCACGCTGGGGCTTCCTGCGATCAGCAGCGTATCGATAGCCCCCTTGAACGTCTCGATGGAGTCATCCGTGGCCAGGCGAAGCCCATTGGTTCCCTTGATCTGCCCGGCGACGGTACCGATGACCGAGATCCGGTATGCACGGGAATTGCCCAATTGCCTGGCCGCTTCAGCGAACACATCGGCAGGGCCCACGACATCCAGCATTTGCACACGGGGAAACGCCAGGAGGGCAATTCGCATGGTGTCGGTCTCCGTAGTGGAAATGGCTGAAATCGTCGTTAAGCGACACTATAGGACAGAGGGGAGGTAGGCGACACTGTCCGTCACGTGCTTTATCGTCAACCGGAGACCCGCATGAGCATCTGTAACGCGCCACTTCCCCCCTTCGCTGTCGAATCGAGCGAGCGGTCGGGGTCCATCAAGAACCTTCCCATCAATTTGTTTGGCGCCGTGATGGGGTTGGCCGGCCTGAGCCTGGCCTGGCAGTCCGCCAGTGAATATGTGGCTTACGCGCAAATGATCGGAGCGGTCATTGGTGGGTTTGCCATTCTGGTGTTTATCGCACTGGTGGCGGGGTATCTCACCAAATGGGTTAAATACCCTGCGGCGGTCAAAGCCGAGTTCAATCACCCGATATCAGGAAATTTCTTTGGCACGGTGACGATCGCGTTGCTGCTGCTGTCGGCAGTCGTAGGCTCAGCTAGCACCCTGATCAGCCAGGGGCTTTGGATGTTGGGTAGCCTGCTGACCATGATCCTGGCGGCAATTGTGCTCTCGCGACTGTTGTCCGGTAATCAGGAGTCGCAATATGCGGTGCCTGCCTGGCTGATCCCGGGGGTGGCGGCGCTCGACATCGCGGTGACAGGTGCCCACATGCCCATGGCGTGGGCATACGAGTTCAATCTGTTCGCGATGGCGGTAGGGAGTGTGATTGCGCTGGTGTTCTTCACGCGAATTTTTTCACGTCTGGTTCACGAGCCGGTGATGGCCAAAGGTATGACACCTTCGCTGATGATACTTATCGCCCCCTTTGAAGTCGGCTTTCTGGCTTACACCAACTTCTTTGGCAGCGTCGACTATTTTGCCAGCGTGCTCTTCTACTTTGGCCTGTTCCTGTTTGGCGTGCTGGCATTCAAAGTATTCCGTCAGGCCGCGCCTTTTTCTCCTGCCTGGTGGGCAATCAGCTTTCCGATTGCGGCATTGAGCAACGCTGCGTTGAAATATGCCGATGCCAAAGGAGGCGTGATCCTGGAAGCGATTGCCTATCTGATCCTGGCTTTCCTGACGATCGCCCTGGCCGTACTGACGGTCAAGACGTTGAAGATTCTGTTCAACGGCAAACTGCTGTCCAACTGACGCAGGGGAGGGGTGATTACCTACTCGCCCTCATCAAAGAAATTATTGATCAACGCTACCAGGGCATCCATCGCTTCCTGCTCTTGCTCGCCTTCGGTCTTCAAATGAATCTTCGTGCCCTTGCCCGCAGCCAGCATCATCATGGCCATGATGCTTTTGCCGTCGACCATGGATTCCGGGGTGCGCCCGGCGCGGATCTGGCAAGGGAACTGCCCGGCGACGCCGACGAACTTGGCCGAGGCCCGGGCGTGCAGGCCCAGCTTGTTGATGATTTCAATTTCCAGAGCGGGCATCGCGGGGGTGTTCCTTTCAGCTGAGGTCGCGGTGGCGAACCTGGACGTTCTTGAGGGTTTGTTGCAGCACCTTGCCCAGGCGTTCGGTCAGGTAGACGGATCGGTGGTGGCCGCCGGTGCAGCCAATGGCGATGGTGACATAAGCCCGATTGCTGGCCGCAAAACGCGGCAGCCATTTGAGCAGGTAGCTGGAGATGTCCTGGTACATCTCCTCGACATCCGGTTGCGCCGCCAGGTACTCGGCCACAGGTTGGTCCAGCCCCGACTGATCGCGCAGTTCCGGCTTCCAGTACGGGTTGGGCAGGCAGCGCACATCGAACACCAGGTCGGCATCTACCGGCATGCCGCGCTTGAAACCGAACGACTCGACAAGGAACGCCGTGCCCGGCTCCGGCTGGTTCAGCAGACGCAGCTTGATCGCATCCCGCAGTTGATACAGGTTCAGGCTGGTGGTGTTGATCTTGAGGTCGGCCAGGTCAATGATCGGCCCCAGCAGTTTGGTCTCGTCCTCGATGGCTTCGGCCAGGGAGCGATGAGGGCTGCTCAACGGGTGGCGGCGACGGGTTTCGGAGAAGCGCTTGAGCAGGGTCTCTTCGTCGGCGTCCAGGTACAGCACATCGCAATGGATATGCTTGGCCCGCACTTCTTCGAGCAGTTCAGGAAAGCGTGTGAGGTGGCTGGGCAGGTTGCGGGCGTCGATCGACACGGCGACCAGCGGTTGCGCCAGCTCGGTATGAATCAGCGCGCGTTCCGCCAGTTCCGGTAGCAGGCCGGCGGGCAGGTTGTCGATGCAATAGAAGCCGTTGTCCTCAAGAACATTGAGGGCCGTGCTTTTACCTGAGCCGGAACGGCCGCTGACGATGATCAAACGCATGATTAATGCCCGTTTTGTTCATCCAGGACAACCTGGTAGAGCGCCTCATTGCTTGAGGCACTACGCAGTTTGTCGCGTACGTCCTTGCGGTCGAGCATGCTGGCGATCTGCCGAAGCAGCTCCAGGTGCGCATCGGTGGCAGCTTGCGGGACCAGCAGCACGAACAGCAGGTCGACCGGCGCGCCGTCGATGGCGTCGAAATCGATAGGGGCGTCCAGGTGCAGCAGGGCGCTGACTGGAGACTCACAACCTTGCAGGCGGCAGTGAGGAATGGCGATGCCGTTGCCAAAGCCGGTGGAGCCGAGCTTTTCACGGGCGATCAGGGCCTCGTACACAGCTTGCGTATCCAGTTCGGGCACTTCGCGGCCGATCAGGTTGGCAATTTGTTCGAGGGCGCGCTTTTTACTGCCGCCCGGCACGTTCACGAGGGAACGGCCGGGGGTCAGGATGGTTTCAAGTCGGATCATGGGTGGGGAGTGTTAGCGGCCAGTGCCTTGAAGAAGGCTCTGCTGCTTTTCCTTATGCTTTTTAAGTTGGCGGTCAAGCTTGTCTGTGAGCAAGTCGATTGATGCATACATGTCTTCATGTTCGGCATTGGCGACCACTTCGCCACCGGGTATCTGAAGTGTCGCTTCGATTTTCTGCTGAAGCTTGTCGACCTTCATGATGACCTGCACGTTGGTGATCTTGTCGAAATGGCCCTCAAGCTTCTTCAGCTTCAGCTCGACGTATTCGCGCAATGGAGGGGTGACTTCTACATGGTGTCCACTGATGTTGACTTGCATACAGCTTCTCCTTCGTTGCCAGTGCATAAAGCGGCGGGTAGGAATACCCGCCACTGGAACGCTATGGCCCGCCCGTCACATCAAACGCTTACGCTCGCTGGAAGGCGCGATCCCTAGGGACTCGCGGTACTTGGCGACGGTTCGACGGGCGACCTGAATGCCTTGTGCCTCCAGTAAACCAGCGATCTTGCTGTCACTCAACGGCTTTTTCTGATTTTCCGCGGCAACCAGTTTTTTGATGATCGCGCGGATCGCCGTGGACGAGCATTCGCCGCCTTCGGAGGTGCTGACGTGGCTGGAGAAAAAGTATTTCAGCTCATATATACCCCGTGGGGTATGCATGAATTTTTGCGTGGTCACCCGGGAAATCGTTGATTCGTGCATGCCCACCGCCTCGGCGATGTCGTGCAGTACCAGCGGCTTCATTGCTTCATCGCCGTATTCCAGGAAGCCGCGCTGGTGCTCGACGATCTGGGTGGCGACTTTCATCAGGGTTTCGTTGCGGCTTTGCAGGCTCTTGATGAACCAGCGGGCTTCCTGCAGTTGGTTACGCATGAAGGTGTTATCGGCGCTGGTGTCGGCGCGGCGGACAAAACCTGCGTATTGCGGATTGACCCGCAGGCGCGGCACCGATTCCTGGTTCAGCTCCACCAGCCACCGCTCATTGTCCTTGCGCACAATCACGTCGGGCACGACATATTCGGCTTCGCTGGACTCGATCTGCGAGCCCGGGCGCGGGTTGAGGCTCTGCACCAGCTCGATGATCTGGCGCAGGTCATCTTCCTTGAGCTTCATGCGGCGCATCAGCTGACTGTAGTCGCGGCTGCCCAGCAGGTCGATGTAGTCGGTGACCAGGCGCTGCGCTTCGCTCAGCCAAGGCGTCTTGGCCGGCAATTGGCGCAGTTGCAGCAGCAGGCACTCGCTGAGGTTGCGGGCGCCGATGCCGGCCGGCTCGAATTGCTGGATGCGGTGCAGGACGGCTTCGATTTCGTCCAGTTCGATGTCCAGTTCCGGGTCGAACGCCTCGAGGATCTCCTCAAGGGTCTCGTCCAGGTAGCCCTGGTTGTTGATGCAATCGATCAGGGTCACGGCGATCAGGCGATCGGTATCGGACATCGGTGCCAGGTTCAGCTGCCAGAGCAAATGGCTTTGCAGGCTCTCGCCGGCAGATGTGCGGGTGGTGAAGTCCCACTCGTCCTCATCGTTGCTGGGCAGGCTGCTGGCGCTGGTCTGGTAGACGTCTTCCCAGGCGGTATCCACGGGAAGTTCGTTGGGAATGCGTTCGTTCCATTCGCCTTCCTCAAGGTTATCCACCGTGGGGGCGGTTTCCTGGTAGGAGGGTTCCTGTACGTCGGGGTTGGGCTTTTGCTCGATGTTGTCGGCCAGCGGGTCTGCATTATCGAAGTCGTCGCCTTCTTCCTGGCGTTCGAGCATCGGATTGGACTCCAGGGCCTCCTGGATTTCCTGTTGCAGGTCCAGGGTCGACAATTGGAGCAGGCGGATGGCCTGTTGCAGCTGCGGTGTCATCGTCAGCTGCTGGCCCATTCTCAGGACTAGCGATGGTTTCATGGCAGGGGCTTAACACCTTATTCGCCGGCGCAATGCGCCATCCACGACAGGGCGCGTGAGCGCCAAACATAAGCAAATTATATGCCTGATATCGGGGGCTTTGCCTAGAGCGCGGTAACAATAAAAATACTGAGGTTTTTATTGACTACCGCGCTCCATGGCGAATGGCCTGATACCACCGTGTTTACAGGCGGAACTCGTGACCCAGATACACTTCCTTGACCAGTTCGTTGGCCAGGATAGTGGCAGAGTCACCTTCGGCAATCAGCTGTCCATCGTTGACGATGTAGGCGGTTTCGCAGATATCGAGTGTCTCACGGACGTTGTGGTCGGTGATCAATACACCGATGCCCTTGGCCTTGAGGTGATGGATGATCTGCTTGATGTCGCCGACCGAGATCGGGTCGACACCGGCGAAAGGTTCGTCCAGCAGGATGAACTTGGGCGCCGTGGCCAGCGCGCGGGCGATTTCCACACGACGACGCTCGCCGCCGGAAAGGCTCATGCCGAGGTTGTCGCGAATGTGGTTGATGTGGAATTCCTGCAGCAGGCTTTCCAGCTCTTTCTTGCGCCCGGCGCGGTCGAGTTCCTTGCGGGTCTCGAGGATGGCCATGATGTTGTCGGAAACCGACAGTTTGCGGAAGATCGATGCTTCCTGGGGAAGATAGCCGATACCCGCTTGCGCACGGCCGTGCATAGGCTGGTGGCTTACGTCCAGGTCGTCGATCAGGACGCGGCCTTGATCGGCCTGCACCAGGCCGACGATCATGTAGAAGCAGGTGGTCTTGCCGGCACCGTTGGGGCCGAGCAAGCCGACGATCTGGCCGCTGTCGATCGACAGGCTGACGTCACGCACGACCTGACGGCTTTTATAAGCCTTGGCCAGATGCTGGGCTTTCAGGGTTGCCATTAATTCGCCTTCTTTGCGTCGGGTTTCGGCGCCGGCTGGGCTGCGCCCGGTTTCTGCTTCGGCTGAATAACCATGTCGATACGCGGCTTCGGCGTGCTGATTTTCGAGCCGGTAGCACGGCCGGCCTGGGCGATCTGCTTCACCGTGTCGTAGACGATTTTTTCGCCGTCGGTGGTGTTGCCGTCATTGATGACCCGGGCCTGGTCGATCAGCACGATGCGGTTTTGCTGGGCGTGGTACTGGATCGTCTTGCCATAGCCTTTGACCGGCGTAGGGTCGCCCACTTTCTGCAGTTGTTCGAAATACGCCAGGTTGCCCACCGAAGTGACCACGTCGATATCGCCCGCCGGGGTACGAGTCAGTGTCACGGTGTTACCCGTCACTTTCATCGAGCCCTGGGTGATGATCACGCTGCCCGTGTAGGTCGCGATACCTTGCTTGTCATCCAGCTGCGCATCGTCAGCCTGAATGTGGATCGGTTGCTGGCTATCGTTCGGCAGAGCCCAGGCGCTCACGCTTCCCAGTGCTGCGCCCAGGCCGAGCAAAATAGGGAGGGTTTTAACGAGCCTCATACTGTCCTCTTACGTTCGATAGCAGGTGTATCCTGCTTTCTTTCAAATACGCTTTCATTCCCTTGCCAGTCGATACACCGCCAGCGCCGTCAATTCTAACGTCTTGCTCGGTCTGCGCATATTGCTTCTGTGGGAATACGGTCATGCGACTGCTGGTAATAATGGTGTCGCGGTTCTTGGCGTCAGTGCGGGCTACCCGCACCGAGTCAATCAGTTCCACTTGGGTGCCGTCCGGGTTGACCTCGCCACGCTCGCTGGTGACGTGCCACGGAAATTCGGCGCCGCGGTACAGGTTCATGTCCGGCTTGGTCAGCAAAGTGACCTCGGATGCCTTCAAGTGTTCGACCTTGTCGGAGGTCATTTCATACTGGACCTTGCCATCGGGCAGGTACTGGATGCTGTGGGCGTTGATGGCGTAATAGTCGATAGCACTCTCGTCAACCTGTGCAACCGGCTTGTCGAGGAAGCGCTCCGGGCTGATATTCCAGTAGCCGACCGCGAGGAAAACCGCGGCGATGACTGCAAGTATCAGGAAATTGCGAATCTTTTTACTCAGCATAAAACGCTCTATAGGTAGGCGGCGTGGGCCGCTTCAAGGCTGCCTTGGGCGCGCAGAATCAACTCGCAGAACTCGCGGGCGGCGCCTTCGCCGCCGCGGGCGGTGGTTACACCATGGGCGTGTTCGCGAACGAACGCCGCCGCATTGGCCACGGCCATGCCCAGGCCGACCCGGCGAATCACCGGCAGGTCGGGTAAATCGTCACCCAGGTACGCAACCTGCTCATAGCTTAGGTTGAGTTGGCCAAGAAGCTCGTCCAGAACCACCAGTTTATCCTCGCGGCCCTGATACAGGTGAGGAATACCCAGGTTTTGTGCGCGGCGTTCCACAACCGGGGTCTTGCGACCGCTGATGATGCCGGTTTGCACGCCCGCCGCCATCAGCATCTTGATGCCCTGGCCGTCGAGGGTGTTGAACGTCTTGAATTCGCTGCCGTCTTCCAGAAAGTACAGGCGGCCATCCGTCAGCACGCCGTCGACGTCGAAAATCGCCAGCTTGATGTGCTTGCCCCGTTGCAACAGGTCGGTGGTCATTTACATCACTCCCGCACGCAGCAAGTCGTGCATGTTCAGGGCGCCAACCGGACGGTCGTCGCTGTCGACCACCACCAGCGCCAGGATCTTGTGGTCTTCCATGATCTTCAGTGCTTCGGCCGCGAGCATGTCAGGGCGTGCGGTCTTGCCGTGAGGCGTCATGACTTCGTCGATGGTGGCGGTCTGGATGTCGAGGTTGCGGTCCAGGGTGCGGCGCAGGTCGCCGTCGGTGAAGACCCCGGCCAGCCGCCCGTCGGACTCCAGGATTACGGTCATGCCCAGGCGCTTGAGGGTCATTTCCATCAAGGCATCTTTCAGCAAGGTGCCGCGTGGCACCTGTGGCAGCTCGTCGCCGGCGTGCATGACGTTTTCCACTTTCAGCAGCAGGCGACGGCCAAGGGCGCCGCCCGGGTGGGAAAACGCGAAGTCTTCGGCGGTAAACCCGCGGGCTTCCAGCAATGCCACGGCCAGCGCATCGCCCATGACCAGGGCAGCGGTGGTGGAGGAGGTCGGTGCCAGGTTCAGCGGGCAGGCCTCGTGGGCAACGTGCACGTTCAAATTCACTTCGGCGGCTTTTGCCAGCGTCGAGTCCGGGTTGCCGGTCACGCTGATCAGCTGGATACCCAGGCGCTTGATCAGCGGCAGCAGGGTCACGATTTCGTTGGTGGTGCCGGAGTTGGACAGTGCCAGGATGATGTCGTCCCGGGTGATCATGCCCATGTCGCCGTGGCTGGCTTCGGCCGGATGCACGAAGAACGCGGTGGTCCCGGTGCTCGCCAGGGTGGCGGCGATCTTGTTGCCGACATGCCCGGATTTGCCCATGCCGACCACCACTACGCGGCCCTTGCTGGCCAGAATCATCTCGCAGGCGCGTACGAAATCCGCGTCGATATGGGCCAGCAAGCCTTCTACGGCTTCAAGCTCGAGGCGGATGGTGCGTTGTGCGGATTGAATAAGGTCGCTGGATTGGCTCATGTCTGAAATCGTATAGCCTGACGAAAAGTCGGCGATTATAACGGTAATGATCAATTCCCTCACACAAGTTCGTCAGGCTTTATTCAATCCACCTGTGGTTGAGATTGAACCTCAGCCAGGATTTTTTAGCTGTCCTGTTTCTGAACAAGCTCTGTTCCGGCCTTGGGGGCGCTGTACCAGCAGTGATATAGTTCGCGGCCAGTTCGGTCCGCACGGCCTTTTTGTCTATTCGGCGCAAGCATTTGTCGAAAACAAAGTGTCTGAGTGAAAGGCTGCATCCCAAGGAGTTTAGATGAGTGCCGATAACGCCTACGCGGTCGAGCTGAAGGGCCTTTCCTTCAAGCGCGGTACGCGCAGCATCTTCAATAATGTGGATATTCGCATTCCCCGCGGCAAAGTCACGGGCATCATGGGGCCTTCCGGCTGCGGCAAGACTACGCTGCTGCGCCTGATGGGCATGCAATTGCGCCCCTCCGCCGGTGAAGTCTGGGTCAATGGCCAGAACTTGCCGACCCTTTCGCGCAGTGACCTGTTCGATGCCCGCAAACACATGGGCGTCCTGTTCCAGAGCGGCGCGTTGTTTACCGATCTCGATGTTTTCGAAAACGTGGCGTTCCCGCTGCGGGTGCATACACAGCTGTCCGATGAAATTATTCGTGACATTGTGTTACTGAAATTGCAGGCCGTCGGGCTGCGCGGTGCTATCGATTTGATGCCCGACGAGTTGTCCGGAGGCATGAAGCGTCGTGTCGCCCTGGCGCGTGCCATCGCCCTCGACCCGCAGATTCTCATGTACGACGAGCCTTTCGTTGGCCAGGACCCGATTGCCATGGGGGTGCTGGTACGCCTGATCCGCCTGCTCAATGATGCGTTGGGTATCACCAGTATCGTGGTTTCCCACGACCTGGCCGAGACCGCGAGCATTGCCGACTACCTATATGTAGTGGGCGATGGCCAGGTGCTGGGGCAGGGCACGCCTGAAGAACTGATGAACGCAGACAACCCGCGCATTCGCCAATTCATGACCGGCGATCCCGATGGCCCGGTGCCTTTTCACTTTCCGGCAGCGGACTACCGCTCAGATCTTCTGGGGAAGCGCTGATGCGCAAGACATCATTACTCGAAAAGGTTCGCCTTTTCGGTCGCTCCGGCATCGATATCATCGGTGTGCTGGGGCGTTCGACGATTTTCCTGTTTCATGCCTTACTCGGCCGCGGCGGTATTGGCGGCGGTTTCGGCCTGCTGATCAAGCAACTGCACTCCGTGGGCGTGATGTCCCTGGTGATCATCGTGGTTTCCGGGGTGTTCATCGGCATGGTGCTGGCGCTGCAAGGCTTCAATATCCTCTCCAGCTACGGGTCCGAACAGGCTGTTGGGCAGATGGTTGCCCTGACGCTGTTGCGTGAGTTGGGCCCGGTGGTGACCGCGCTGCTGTTTGCCGGGCGCGCAGGTTCTGCGCTGACGGCCGAAATCGGCAACATGAAGGCCACCGAGCAGCTGTCCAGCCTGGAAATGATCGGCGTCGATCCACTCAAGTACATTGTTGCCCCGCGCCTGTGGGCCGGCTTCATTTCCCTACCACTGCTGGCGATGGTGTTCAGCGTGGTCGGGATCTGGGGCGGTTCATGGGTGGCGGTTGACTGGCTGGGGGTCTACGACGGCTCCTACTGGGGCAACATGCAAAACAGCGTGACCTTCAGCGGCGACGTGCTCAACGGCATCATTAAAAGCATCGTCTTCGCCTTTGTAGTGACCTGGATCGCCGTATTCCAAGGCTATGACTGTGAGCCCACCTCAGAAGGGATCAGTCGCGCCACCACCAAGACCGTTGTGTACGCCTCGCTGGCGGTACTGGGCCTTGACTTCATTTTGACCGCCTTGATGTTTGGAGATTTCTGATGCAAAACCGCACTGTGGAAATCGGTGTCGGCCTTTTCTTGCTGGCTGGCATCCTGGCTTTACTGTTGCTCGCCCTGCGAGTCAGCGGCCTATCGGCCAGCCCCACCGCCGATACTTATAAACTTTACGCCTACTTCGACAATATCGCCGGTTTGACTGTCAGAGCTAAAGTGACCATGGCGGGTGTAACCATCGGCAAGGTCACGGCAATCGATCTGGACCGCGACAGCTTCACCGGCCGTGTGACCATGCAGGTGGACAAGAAGGTAGATAACCTGCCGACTGACTCCACTGCGTCTATCCTCACCGCTGGCCTGCTGGGCGAGAAGTACATCGGCATCAGCGTCGGCGGGGAATCTGCCCTGCTCAAGGATGGTTCGACCATTCATGACACACAGTCGTCGTTGGTGCTGGAGGACTTGATCGGTAAATTCCTGCTCAATACCGTCAATAAAGACGCCAAATGAGGAATGTGTTCATGATCTCTACTTTGCGACGTGGCCTGTTGGTACTGCTCGCGGCACTGCCGTTGATGGCTAGCGCCGCTGCCGGCGGTTCTGCGCATGACCTGGTGCAGGACACCACCAACAAGATGTTGGCTGACCTGAGTGCCAACAAGGAAAAGTACAAGCAGGACCCGAGTCAGTTCTATAACGCGCTGAACACGATTGTCGGGCCTGTTGTTGATGCTGAAGGTATTTCCAAAAGCATCATGACCGTCAAGTATTCGCGCAAGGCTACGCCTGCGCAGATGCAGACATTCCAGGAAAACTTCAAGAAGGGCTTGTTCCAGTTCTACGGCAACGCCCTGCTGGAGTACAACAACCAGGGGATTACCGTCGCCCCTGCCGGGGATGAGTCAGGTGACCGCACCAGCGTCAACATGAGCGTCAAGGGCAACAACGGTGCGGTCTACCCTGTGCAGTACACGCTCGAGAAGGTCAACGGCGAGTGGAAACTGCGTAACGTGATCATCAACGGCATCAACATTGGCAAGCTGTTCCGTGACCAGTTCGCGGATGCCATGCAGCGCAATGGCAACGACCTGGACAAAACCATCAACGGTTGGGCCGGTGAAGTGGCCAAGGCCAAGGAAGAAACCGACAAAGCTGCCGGGAAGCCTGCCCAATGACCGAGTCGGCCATTCGCCTTGGCGAGTCCGGTGAGCTGTTGCTCAGCGGCGTGCTGGATTACAGCACTGGACCCGCCCTGCGCAAGCAGGGCCAGGCGCTGATTAATGCCAGTACCGCTCCTGCGCTGGTGCTGGATTGCTCGGCGGTGGTGAAGTCCAGCAGCGTCGGCTTGTCGTTGCTGCTGTGTTTCATGCGCGATGCACAGGCCGTCAAAAAGCCGGTGAGCATTCGTGCATTGCCCGAAGACATGCGTGAAATCGCTGAGGTTTCCGGTCTGACCGAGCTGTTGGCGCATCCTTAATACACATTATTAAAGAAGCCCCCCGTCAGAGTCCTGCTATGCGGGGTTCGCAGGCGCGGGGCTTTTTTGTATGATGTGCGACCCGCGCGCACTGGGCGCCCATAGAGGTTGATCATGCAGGCCCTAGAAGTTAAAAGCTTCCTTGAAGGAAAGCTGCCCGAAACTAATGTTGAAGTTGAGGGCGAAGGCTGCAATTTCCAGCTGAACGTGATTAGCGATGAACTGGCGGCATTGAGCCCGGTCAAGCGTCAGCAGCAGATCTATGCCCATTTGAACCCGTGGATCACCGATGGCAGCATCCATGCGGTCACTATGAAATTTTTCAGCCGCGCGGCCTGGGCCGAGCGCACCTGAGCCCCCAAGGCGTCGAGATTCTTATGGATAAATTGATTATTACCGGCGGTGCTCGTCTTGACGGCGAGATCCGTATTTCCGGGGCGAAGAACTCCGCCCTGCCGATCCTGGCAGCGACCTTGCTGTGCGATGGCCCGGTTACCGTGGCCAACCTGCCGCACCTGCATGACATCACCACCATGATCGAGTTGTTCGGTCGCATGGGCATCGAGCCGGTGATCGACGAGAAACTCAGCGTCGAAATCGACCCGCGCACCATCAAGACCCTGATCGCACCGTACGAGCTGGTGAAAACCATGCGCGCCTCGATCCTGGTCCTGGGCCCGATGGTTGCCCGGTTCGGCGAAGCCGAAGTCGCACTGCCTGGCGGTTGCGCCATCGGTTCGCGTCCGGTGGACCTGCACATCCGTGGCCTCGAAGCCATGGGTGCAACCATTGACGTCGAAGGCGGCTACATCAAGGCCAAGGCGCCGGAAGGCGGCCTGCGTGGCGCAAACTTCTTCTTTGATACCGTCAGTGTGACCGGTACCGAGAACATCATGATGGCCGCTGCCCTGGCCAATGGCCGCAGCGTGCTGCAAAACGCCGCGCGCGAGCCGGAAGTGGTCGACCTGGCCAATTTCCTGATCGCCATGGGTGCCAACATCACCGGCGCCGGCACCGACACCATCACCATTGATGGCGTGAAACGCCTGCATTCGGCTACCTACAAGGTGATGCCGGACCGCATCGAGACCGGTACCTACCTGGTCGCGGCTGCCGTCACCGGTGGCCGTGTCAAGGTCAAGGACACTGATCCGACCATCCTTGAAGCCGTCCTGGAAAAACTCAAGGAAGCCGGCGCCGAGATCACCACCGGTGAAGACTGGATCGAGCTGAACATGCATGGCAAGCGGCCAAAAGCCGTTAACGTGCGTACCGCTCCGTACCCGGCGTTCCCGACTGACATGCAGGCGCAGTTCATTTCCCTGAACGCGATTGCCGAAGGCACCGGTGCCGTGATCGAGACCATCTTCGAAAACCGCTTCATGCACGTGTACGAGCTGCACCGCATGGGCGCCAAGATCCAGGTCGAAGGCAACACCGCCATCGTGACCGGCATCGAGAAGCTCAAGGGCGCGCCAGTGATGGCTACCGACCTGCGTGCCTCCGCCAGCCTGGTGATCTCGGCGCTGTGCGCTGACGGCGACACCCTCATCGACCGCATCTACCACATAGACCGTGGTTACGAGTGCATCGAAGAGAAGCTGCAGATGCTCGGCGCGAAAATCCGCCGCGTACCGGGCTAGTTCCAGGAACTGCAAACACGTTCATTGTGGCGAGGGAGCTTGCTCCCGCTGGACTGCGCAGCAGTCCCAGTCTTTTTAAACAAAGATCAGGGCCGCTTCGCGCCCCAGCGGGAGCAAGCTCCCTCGCCACACGACGATGTATGCTGTTAGCTGATTTGTTTCAAGTCGAGGCTGTAATGGCCTCGATCTGTGTCTGGCGCCGATTGCGACCGGACAGCAATAGCCTGATGAAGGACTGACGTTTCCCATGTTGACCATCGCACTGTCCAAGGGCCGCATCCTTGACGACACTTTGCCGCTTCTGGCTGAAGCGGGCATCGTGCCGACCGAGAATCCGGACAAGAGCCGCAAGCTGATCATCCCCACGACCCAGGACGACGTTCGCCTGCTGATCGTGCGTGCCACCGATGTGCCAACTTACGTTGAACATGGCGCGGCCGACCTCGGCGTCGCTGGCAAAGACGTGTTGATGGAATATGGCGGCCAGGGCCTGTACGAGCCGCTGGACCTGCGTATCGCCCTGTGCAAGCTGATGACCGCCGGCCGTGTCGGTGACGTCGAGCCTAAAGGCCGCCTGCGGGTGGCGACCAAGTTCGTCAACGTTGCCAAGCGTTACTACGCCGAGCAAGGCCGCCAGGTCGATATCATCAAGCTCTACGGCTCCATGGAGCTGGCACCGCTGATCGGCCTGGCCGACAAGATCATCGACGTGGTCGACACCGGTAACACCCTGCGCGCCAACGGCCTGGAGCCCCAGGACTTTATCGCCGACATCAGCTCCCGGCTGATCGTCAACAAAGCTTCGATGAAAATGCAGCACGCCCGTATCCAGGCGTTGATCGACACCCTGCGCAAGGCAGTGGAGTCTCGACACCGCGGTTGACTCACCCGCGCGGCCCCAAGCCGCGCCCGTCTATCCGCCTCATAGCCAGAATTCTCAGGTGCCCAAGCGGATCGACTGCTAACTTTCGGCGCCTGAGCATTTTTGCCATTCCTATGAGGCCCTCGCTATGACCACGTCCACTGCAATTGCCCGACTCAACGCTGCCGACCCGGATTTCGCCCATCATCTGGATCATCTGCTGAGCTGGGAAAGCGTGTCCGACGATTCGGTCAACCAGCGGGTGCTCGACATCATCAAGGCCGTGCGCGAGCGCGGTGACGCGGCGCTGGTTGATTTTACCCGGCAGTTCGATGGCCTGGATGTCGCCTCCATGGCCGACCTGATCCTGCCCCGCGAACGCCTGGAACTGGCCTTGACCCGCATCACCGCGCCCCAGCGCGAAGCCCTGGAAGTGGCGGCCGCGCGGGTGCGCAGCTACCACGAGAAACAGAAACAGGATTCCTGGAGCTACACCGAGGCCGACGGCACCGTACTGGGCCAGAAGGTCACGCCGCTGGACCGTGCCGGCCTGTACGTGCCGGGCGGCAAAGCGTCGTACCCGTCCTCGGTACTGATGAACGCGATTCCGGCCAAGGTGGCCGGCGTGACCGAAGTGGTCATGGTGGTGCCTACCCCGCGCGGCGAAATCAACGAACTGGTGCTGGCAGCGGCCTGCATCGCGGGCGTTGATCGCGTGTTCACCATCGGTGGCGCCCAAGCGGTAGCGGCCCTGGCCTACGGTACCGAAAGCGTGCCGAAGGTCGACAAGGTGGTTGGCCCGGGCAACATCTACGTGGCCACGGCCAAGCGCCATGTATTTGGCCAGGTCGGCATCGACATGATCGCCGGCCCTTCGGAAATCCTCGTGGTGTGTGACGGCCAGACCGACCCGGACTGGATCGCCATGGACCTGTTCTCCCAGGCCGAGCACGACGAAGACGCCCAGGCGATCCTGGTCAGCCCGGACGCCGAATTCCTGGACAAGGTCGCCGCCAGCATCGCCAAGCTGCTGCCGACCATGGAGCGCGCCGAGATCATCGAGAAGTCGATCAATGGCCGTGGCGCCCTGATCCTGGTCCGCGACATGGAGCAAGCCATCGAAGTGGCCAACCGCATCGCCCCGGAACACCTGGAGTTGTCCGTCGCCGACCCACAAGCCTGGCTGCCGCTGATTCGCCACGCCGGCGCGATCTTCATGGGCCGCCACACCAGCGAAGCCCTGGGCGACTACTGCGCAGGTCCCAACCACGTGCTGCCCACGTCGGGCACTGCGCGGTTCTCCTCGCCGCTGGGCGTATATGACTTCCAGAAGCGCTCGTCGATCATCTTCTGCTCGCCACAGGGCGCGTCGGAGTTGGGCAAGACCGCTTCCGTGCTGGCCCGTGGCGAGTCGCTGACCGCCCACGCCCGCAGCGCCGAATACCGCATCGTTGACGATAAGCAGGGAAACTGAAACATGAGCAAATTCTGGAGCCCGCTCGTCAAGGATCTCGTGCCTTACGTGCCCGGTGAGCAACCGAAGCTGACCAAGCTGGTAAAACTCAACACCAATGAAAACCCCTACGGCCCATCGCCCAAGGCGCTGGCTGCCATGCAGGCCGAGCTGAACGACAATCTGCGTTTGTACCCGGACCCCAACAGCGACCTGCTCAAGCAGGCGGTGGCCAAGTACTACGGGATCGACGCGGGCAAGGTGTTCCTCGGCAACGGCTCCGATGAAGTCCTGGCGCACATCTTCCACGGTTTGTTCCAGCACGACCTGCCGCTGCTGTTCCCGGACATCAGCTACAGCTTCTACCCGGTGTACTGCGGCCTGTACCGCATTGCCTTCGACGCAGTGCCGCTGGATGAACAGTTCCAGATCCGCGTGTCGGACTACGCCAGGCCCAACGGCGGGATCATCTTCCCGAACCCGAACGCGCCGACCGGTTGCGTGATGGCGCTGGACGCCGTGGAGCAAATCCTCAAGGCCAGCCCGGACTCGGTGGTGGTGGTCGATGAAGCCTATATCGACTTCGGCGGCGAGACCGCCATCAGCCTGGTGGACCGTTACCCGAACCTGCTGGTGACCCAGACCCTCTCCAAGTCGCGCTCCCTGGCCGGTTTGCGGGTGGGCCTGGCCGTGGGCCACCCGGACCTGATCGAGGCGCTGGAGCGGGTCAAGAACAGCTTCAACTCCTACCCGCTGGACCGTCTGGCGATTGTCGGCGCGGCCGCCGCTTTTGAAGACCGCGAATACTTCCGGAACACCTGCAAGTTGGTGATCGATAGCCGTGAAAAGCTGGTGGCGCAACTGCAGGCCAAGGGGTTTGAAGTACTGCCGTCGGCGGCCAACTTCATCTTTGCCCGGCATCCAGGGCACGACGCTGCCGGGCTGGCGGCCAAGGTGCGGGAGCAGGGGGTGATTGTGCGGCACTTCAAGCAGGAGCGGATTGCCCAGTTCCTGCGGATCAGTATTGGCACGCCGGAGCAGAACCAGGCGCTGATCGATGCGTTGGGCGAGCTGTAAGCCACACTGAAACTCAAAAAAATGTGGGAGCGGGCTTGCTTGCGAATGCGGTGGTTCAGTCACTGATGTGCTGAATGACACACTGCATTCGCGAGCAAGCCCGCTCCCACATTGGTTTTGCGTTGGCAGTTAGATCAGCGGCTCATCCGGCTTCCTGTTCTTCCAGCCATCATTGCCCGGCAGCAGCAGATTCAACGCAATCGCTACCACCGCACACAGGGCGATACCCTTCAGGCCAAAGTCATCCGGGCCAGTGCCGGTGCCTACCAGCACACCGCCAATCCCGAACACCAGGGTCACCGACACAATCACCAGGTTGCGCGCTTCGCCAAGGTCGATCTTGTGGCGGATCAGGGTGTTCATCCCCACTGCGGCAATCGAGCCGAACAGCAGGCACAGAATCCCGCCCATTACCGGGACTGGAATGCTTTGCAGCAGCGCGCCGAACTTGCCGATAAACGCCAGGCTGATGGCAAACACCGCCGCCCAGGTCATGATCTTCGGGTTGTAGTTCTTGGTCAGCATCACCGCGCCCGTCACTTCCGCGTAGGTCGTGTTGGGCGGGCCGCCGAACAGGCCGGCAGCGGTGGTGGCGATCCCGTCACCCAGCAGGGTGCGGTGCAGGCCAGGCTTCTTCAGGTAGTCGCGACCGGTCACGCTGCCCACCGCAATCACACCACCGATGTGTTCGATCGCCGGGGCCAGGGCCACCGGGACGATAAACAGGATCGCCTGCCAGTTGAATTCCGGCGCGGTGAAGTGGGGCAGGGCGAACCACGGTGCGGCGGCGATCTTCGCGGTGTCGACTACGCCGAAGTAGAACGACATGGCGAAACCCACCAGCACGCCGGAGATGATCGGCACCAGGCGGAAGATGCCTTTGCCGAACACCGCCACGATCAGCGTGGTCAGCAGCGCCGGCATCGAGATCAGCATGGCGGTCTGGTAGTGGATCAACTCACTGCCGTCACCGGCCTTGCCCATCGCCATATTGGCCGCAATCGGCGCCATGGCCAGGCCAATGGAAATGATCACCGGCCCGATCACCACCGGCGGCAGCAGCCGGTCGATGAAACCGGTGCCCTTGATCTTCACGGCCAGGCCCAGGAAGGTGTAAACGAAGCCGGCCGCCATCACGCCGCCCATGGTCGCCGCGAGGCCGAACTGGCCCTTGGCGAGAATGATCGGGGTGATAAACGCAAAGCTCGACGCCAGGAACACCGGTACCTGGCGCCCGGTGACGACCTGGAACAACAAGGTGCCCAAGCCTGCGGTGAACAGGGCGACGTTTGGATCGAGACCGGTGATCAGCGGCATCAACACCAGCGCGCCAAATGCTACGAAGAGCATCTGTGCGCCAGACAGGATCTGGCGCCAAAGCGGGTCGTTGAACTCATCCTGCATGGTCACGCGTCCTTCTGCTTGGTACCGAAGATCTTGTCGCCGGCATCGCCCAGGCCCGGGATGATGTAGCCATGTTCATTCAGGCGTTCATCGATGGATGCGGTGTAGATCAACACGTCCGGGTGGGCTTTCTCGACGGCGGCGATGCCTTCGGGAGCGGCCACCAGCACCATGGCGCGGATGTCCTTGCAACCGGCTTTTTTCAGCAGGTCGATGGTGGCAACCATGGAGCTGCCGGTGGCGAGCATCGGGTCGATGATCATCGCCAGGCGCTCGTCGATTTCCGGTACCAGTTTTTCCAAGTAGGTGTGGGCCTGCAGCGTCTCTTCGTTGCGGGCCACGCCTACGGCGCTGACCTTGGCACCCGGGATCAGGCTGAGCACGCCTTCGAGCATGCCGATACCGGCACGCAGGATCGGCACCACGGTAATCTTCTTGCCGGCGATTTTCTCGACCTGGACGGGACCACACCAACCGGCGATCTCGTAGTTTTCCAGGGGCAGGTCTTTGGTCGCCTCGTAGGTGAGCAGCGCTCCGACTTCCTGAGCAAGCTCACGGAAGTTCTTCGTGCTAATGTCGGCGCGGCGCATAAGGCCGAGTTTATGTCGGATCAGCGGATGGCGGATCTCACGGATGGGCATGGGGAAAGGCTCCGGCGGCGGGCAAAAAAACCGGCCTAGATTAATCTATCCGAGGGTGTTGTCCTATAGACATCTAGTACGTTAGTCCATTAAGGCTTGAACGTTGCGCCTCACATGCGTACCTTTGCCCGCTTTTCTTGCCACAGCACCCCCTTGGAGAGCGCCATGTCCGCTGATCTCGAGCATATCCGTCAAATCATGCGCGAGGCTGACTGCCTGTACACCGAAGCGCAAGTCGAAGAGGCCATCGCCAAGGTCGGCGCGCACATCTCCCGTGAAATGGCCGACACCAACCCGGTGGTCTTTTGCGTGATGAACGGTGGCCTGATTTTCGCCGGTAAATTGCTCACCCACCTGCAATTCCCGCTGGAAGCGTCCTACCTGCACGCCACTCGCTATCGCAATGAAACCAGTGGCGGCGACCTGTTCTGGAAAGCCAAGCCGGAAGTCTCGTTCATCGACCGCGACGTGCTGATCATTGACGACATCCTCGACGAAGGTCACACCCTGGGCGCGATCATC
Source organism: Pseudomonas sp. C6002 (assembly GCF_013385805.1). Lineage (NCBI taxonomy): Bacteria > Pseudomonadati > Pseudomonadota > Gammaproteobacteria > Pseudomonadales > Pseudomonadaceae > Pseudomonas > Pseudomonas sp. C6002. Next base: position 230,375 of record NZ_JACAPH010000017.1, read on the forward strand.
GACTTCTGCAAACACGCCGGCGCGCGCAAGGTGCACACTGCCGTGCTGATCGACAAGGACCACGACCGCAAGGCCCGTCCGGACCTGAAAGCCGATTACGTGGGCCTGCCGTGCATTGACCGTTACATCTTCGGTTACGGCATGGACTACAAAGGCTACTGGCGCAACGCCAATGGGATCTACGCCGTCAAAGGGATGTAAGCGGGATTCAGGCGCAGGGTTGTCATGCTATCGTGCTTGGCCCCTGCGTCTGGAGCTGTTCATGAGCCTGTTGATTCGCACCTGCGCCGCCCTGGCGCTGACCCTCAGTTTGCCCCTGGCGGCTGCTCCGGCGCCGCTGCACAGCCAATTCCTGCCGCCCGACGACCTGACCCTGCGCGCCGAAACCCCGGACCAGCAGCAATTGCTGCAAGTCACCGAGTATTCGGTGGTGGTGGGTAACCAGCGCCAATCCACCCAGCAGCCGATCCCGGTGACCTCGCCGTTGATGATCCGCCTCAAGGGCAAGTCCCTGAACAAAGGCGCGACCATCGCCCAGGTGATTCTCAATTTCGATGCTGAAAGCAAAAGCCTGAAAAAGCCGGTGTTCGACGACAAAAGCAAATCCCTGACCTTGTCGTATCCGGTGACCCAGTATCGGGTGATCGTCGACTTGTTGCGCAATGACACGGTCTATGTGCAATTCCTCACTTACGCCAACGGCCATATCTGGGCCGATTTGCACACCGGGGCGGTGCGCGCCAAATAATCCAGCCGACGCGCATTCGGCGGTGTAAATACAGTCAATGTGGGAGCTGGCTTGCCTGCGATAGCGGTGGGTCCGTTGGCCCATCTGTTACTGATGCACCGCTATCGCAGGCAAGCCGGCTCCCACATTGGTTCGCGTAGCTTTCGAAGCCGCTGTGCCGCAGGTAAACTGCTTTTCCCGTGTAAATGTCTGCAGGCTGGAGTCGGTAATGCGTAAAGATAAGAAACAGGTGATTGGTGATGAAATCGGCGACGAGCAAATCAAGCTGTTCCTGGATTTCGAGCCGGTAGACGCCACTTCGCCGTCCCTGCACAAACTGATCAAGGCCTACCGCGGCCTGCGTATCGACGACTTCGAACGCTTCCTGGTCTTCTTCAAGGAAGCCGGCCTGGACCTCGATGGCAAGGACGAGCATGGCCTGACCTTCGTTGAAGTGATCAAGGACCAGCGCAACGCCGCCGAGTACATCGAGCTGATCGAACAAGCCCGCGGCTGATTGTTGCGGACGAAAAAAAACGCCCCATTGGGGCGTTTTTCGTTCCCACGCTCTGCGTGGGAATGCGTCCACTGACACTCTGCGTCACGACGCTCAAGCGTAGCTTTCGGTCTCGCTGCTCTGCTCAACCAGTTCCAGGCTGATGTTGTTCTGCGTGTTGATCTTGCGATACAGCTCGGCATCGGTCTCCAGGACCTTTTCCCGAGCCGGGAAGATCTCGTGCAGCTTGGCCGCCCACTCACCGGCGGCTTTCGTCGGGAAGCAGCGTTCGATCAGTTCCAGCATGATCGACACGGTCACCGAAGCACCTGGAGACGCGCCGAGCAGGGCGGCCAGCGAACCGTCCTTGGCCGCAACCAGTTCGGTACCGAATTGCAGCACGCCGCCTTTCTTCGGGTCTTTCTTGATGATCTGCACCCGTTGGCCGGCCACTTCCAGGCGCCAGTCTTCGGCTTTTGCCTCAGGGTAGAAGCGACGCAGGGATTCCAGGCGCTGCTCCATGGACTGGCGCACTTCGCTGACCAGGTACTTGGTCAGGTCCATGTTGTCCCGGGCCACGGCCAGCATCGGGCCGATGTTGCCGGCACGAATCGACATGGGCAGGTCAAGGAACGAACCGTGCTTGAGGAACTTGGTGGTGAAACCGGCGTATGGCCCGAACAGCAGGGACTTCTTGCCATCCACCACGCGGGTGTCGAGGTGCGGCACCGACATCGGTGGCGAACCCACGGCTGCCTGGCTGTAGACCTTGGCCTGGTGGTGCTTGACCACTTCCGGGTTGTCGCAACGCAGCCACTGGCCGCTGACCGGGAAGCCGCCGAAGCCCTTGCTTTCCTCGATGCCCGAGGCTTGCAACAGCGGCAGGGCCGCGCCACCGGCGCCGAGGAACACGAACTTGGCGTCCACATCACGGGAATTGCCGCTGTTGACGTCCTTGATGCTCACGGTCCAGCCGGCGCCGTTGCGCTTGAGGCCGGTGACGCGCTTGCTGTACTTGACCTGGGCATCCGGGGCGCTGGTCAGGTGCGAGAGCAACTGGTTGGTCAGGGCGCCGAAGTTGACGTCGGTGCCGTTCATCACGCGGGTGGCGGCGATTTTTTCGTCCAGCGGGCGGCCGGGCATCATCAGCGGCATCCACTCGGCCATCTCGCTGCGGTCTTCGGTGTAGTGCATGTCCGAGAACGCGTGGTGCTGGCTGAGGGTTTCAAAGCGCTTCTTGAGGAACGACACGCCTTTCTCGCCCTGTACGAAGCTCAGGTGCGGCACGGGGCTGATAAAGGATTTGGACGAGCCAAAGGTGCCTTTCTTGGTCAGGTAGGCCCAGAACTGCTTCGACACCTCGAATTGGGTGTTGATGTGCACGGCTTTCTTGATGTCGATGGAGCCGTCGGCGGCCTGCGGTGTGTAGTTCAGCTCACACAGCCCGGCGTGGCCGGTACCGGCGTTGTTCCACGGGTTGGAACTTTCCGCGGCACCCGAATCCATCAGCTCAACGACTTCCAGCTTGAGGCCGGGGTCGAGCTCTTTGAGCAGTACGGCGAGGGTGGCACTCATGATGCCCGCACCTACCAGTACTACGTCGACTGCTTCGTTATGCGCCATTTAACGCGTCTCCAAAATCTGCAGCACCAAATTGACGGCATGGCTGCCAGGAGTGACGGGGCGGTTCACGTGATGCCCCAGGTTACCCATGGCCAGGATCGCCATGTCCGATTCTTCGCAATTTATCGCAAGCGGACGCTGCCGACCGGGCCTGATCTGCGTATGAACGCATTTAAGGGCGCCTGTGGCAATTCGACTTATGGTCAAGCTCGTCCGATCGTGCAACCAAATCCGTAGCGGACAGGCTTCAAGCTCCGGTTCTTGAGGAGTGCTCGGTCCTGTGTGGTGGGGCTGTTCCAGACGCTGATGGTGCTTGTACAAACGCAAAACTATTCATTTGCTCGCCACACTCTTGTGAAGTTGTGAAAACCCGTTTTTTTCACGCTCTTTTGAAGACGTGAACCTCAAAAAAGGGCTGCCCCAGCCTGGCACCTGGCCCGAAATCACTGCCGGCAAGCGGCAAAACGGGCAAACAACTCAAGTGGCCGAGCGCATGGCAGCTCTGGCAGATTCGGGTAAAGACGATGGTTTGCAGAGAAAACAGCAAGCTCGCCAGCTTCACACGATCTGTGTGGGCGGCTCTCTGTGGGCGGTGCGGGGGAGCTAATACAAGTGCATTAGCGATGCTGCGAGGCCCGATCAGGAGACGTCCTTATAATCGGGGGGAGATTGTAGCGAAGAAATGCGCGCAAATGGACGTGTTTAATGACTTTTATTAGCAGTCTGGTCAGGAGGCCAACGCGTGCCGTGCCTGTGGCTGCGAAACCCGGGGGCTGACGCGCGCGCTGGCGGGCAGCGGGCGGTGCATCCAGCTCAGGCGGGTCTCTTCGACTTCGACCCAGCCTTCACCGACGGGCGGCAGGCTGCACTGCTTGAAAGCCTGGCAGCAGCCTTGGGCGTCGAGCAGGGCAAAGTGGCGATGGCTGGCGTGGGAAAAGAACAAAGATTTGAGAAGGCGCATGGCTGTGTACCCGGTTCGTTACATGCTGCGAAGGTTGGCAGTCTGGCATGACATTGAGGTGACGGTTCTGTGTGAAAATTGTAATTTCGCCGACAGTTCAGGCGCCGTTCAGGAATTCTGGTGAGTGGCGAGCGCTCACCGTTATACTGGCGCCCTGTTTGCATCTAGTCCTGGAGAAATGAGTATGTTGCAACGCCTGTTGTTCGGTTTGATCACTGTGACCAGTTTGACCCTGGTTGGCTGCGCCCACAGCCCGCAACAACTCAGCCCGCAACCGAAAATCACCACCCAGCTGGCGCCTGTCGGCCATGGCCAGCCGGTGTCGGTGCGTGTGGTTGACGGTCGTCCGTCGCCGACCCTCGGCACCCGTGGCGGCCTGTACCCGGAAACCAGCGCCATTACGGTGACCGGTGCGGACGTGCTGCCCAAGCTGCAAGCCCAGGCCGAAGCGGCCGTGCGCCTGTTGGGCTTCACCCCTTCCAACTCGCCAGGTGCGCCACAACTGACCATCACCCTGGCCGAGCTGAAGTATCAGTCGCCCAAGGAAGGCCTGTACGTGACTGAAGCCACCATCGGCGCGACCTTCAAGTCCGACGTGACTGCCGGTACCCGTCGCTACAGCGGCCGTTACGGCGCATCCCTGGACCAGCGCTTCGGCATGGCGCCGAACCAGGAAACCAACACCAAGCTGGTCAGCGACGTGTTGAGCGATGCCCTGACGCGCCTGTTCAAGGACCCGAGCATCGGTTCGCTGCTCAGCTCGCAGTAACCGTCAGGCGGGCGCGGAGCGCCCCAGTCGGCATTCCTTTGCGGCGCGTGGGAACGATCAAAAAACCGGGCTCATCACTGAGCCCGGTTTTTTTACGCCTGCCGTTTTCATGCAGCCGTTTCGACATAAAAGTCCAGCACACTCACGCCAGTGAGCAAGTCCAGCTCCGGCAGGTCGGCATGTTGATGCCCGCCGAGGGCGCAATACACCAGCCAGTGGCGGTCCTGCACATTGAACGCGAGGCCGCCCACCAGGGCCTCTTGCTCATCACTTGGGGCAATCAGATACAGCCGATCCTGGTTCTGCGCGTGCAACATGACAAGCTCCCGGGCTTTCGAAGGGCAACAGAGTGGCTTGTTAAGGTGACGTTCAGGTGACGCTGTAAATTACTGGATACATTAGCCGTCAATGGGGAAGGAGTAATGACGCGCAGGCGGCGCATATCATTCAGGTTTGTATCTGGATTGATACCAAGACACTGATACATCGAGGTTTGCGATGTCGCTGACCGCACTACTGCTCAATTCCCTTGCCCTGTTACTGGCCTGCCCGGCGGCATGGCTGCTGTTTGTCACGCGCCTGCATGAACAGCGCGCGATGGCCCGCCTTGCCGCGCAAAGCGAACTGCGTGCCATTGATCAGCCGATGCTGTATCTGGACGTGTTGACGCAGCGTACCTATCGCCTGTTCTACCGGTTGGGGTTTGCCTGTCTGGGGCTGGCGTTGCTGGTGTCCTTTCTTAGTACCCGATTGTAGGAACACCCTAAAAACAACTGTGGGAGCGGGCTTGCTCGCGAATGCGCGGTGTCAGTCAATACATGATTGGCTGATCCACCGCCTTCGCGAGCAAGCCCGCTCCCACATTGGGTTTGCGCTGTTGCTGGTACCGGGTTACAGGGCAATCCCGGCCTTGACCCGGTACTGATTCCTCACCGGCGTCGCGTATTGCAACACCAGATACGGCCGATGCTCGGCCGGGCACGCATTCAAGCGCCGCTCCCACTCTGCCTTCGCCTTGGCCAACTCGTCCGCCGGGAATACCTCGGCTGCGGTCGGTACCTGCAATTGCGGATCGGCATCGCTCCATTGGGCGTACGCCAGGTAATGCACCGGGAACAACCGATACCCACCCAGGATCTGCCGGTCCATTTCGATCGCCAACAGCTTGGTGTCTTCGAACGCCTCGGTGATCGGCGGCGCGAAGTTGACGTGTACCCGGCCCTTGTAGCCGGTGATGCCCAGGGCAATGCTCACGTCATCTTCCCCCGGCGCCTTGCTGTAGGTGCCGGTGGTGGCGCGGATGTACAGCTCGCGGGCCTTGGCTGCGTCGCACGGGTCGTATTCGTAGCTGATGGACACCGGCGTCAGGTTCAGTGACTGGATGACTTCGGCGAACGGCTCGTCCTTGCGGCTCATGTGGAACATCTTGAGGATCGCCGACTCGGTGCGATCATCCCCATCCTTGGCGCGGCCTTCGGCCTGGGCGATCCAGATCGACTGGCAGTCGTTGCGAATCGAATGGTTGATGTAGGCCGACAGCAACTGATAGGCCGCCATCTTCTCTTTGCGCCCGGTGATCGAGCGGTGCACGATGAAACTCTTGTTCAGGCGCATCAGGTCGCTGACAAACGGCTTTTGCAGCAGGTTGTCGCCGATGGCGATGCGTGGCGTCGGCAGGCCGGCGTGATAGACGGCGTAGTTGACGAAGGCCGGGTCCATCACGATGTCGCGGTGGTTGGCCAGGAACAGGTAGGCGCTGCCGGATTTGAACTGCTCCACGCCGGTATAGGTCACGCCGTCGGTTGCCCGCTCGATGGTGTGGTCGACGTAAAACTCGACTTTGTCCTGCAGCGTGGCCACGGTGGTGACGCCGGCGAACTCACGGCGCAGTTTATGAGCGATCATCGGCTTGAGCAGCCAGCCGAAGGCGCCGGCAAAGCGCGGGAAGCGAAAGTGGGTCAGGATGTCCAGAAAGGCCTTGTCACTGAACAGTCGGGCCAGCACTGCCGGGACTTCGCTGTCGTTGTAAGGTCGGATGGTATCGAATTCGCCCATCATGCTCTCTTGTTAGAAACGGCTAGGGTAAGTAAAGGTTTGGAACAATAAATATCAGGGCGTGGTCCGGGCAATTGGCCGGGACGAAAAATAGCCCTGTAAATAGACCGGCGATTATACGCACAAGTCACCTTGGAGACCGCGATGGAAGAGGAGTCGTACGAATGTCCTTATTGTGGAGAGGTAGTCACGGCGCTACTGGACCTGTCGGCGGGCGATCAGGAATATATTGAGGACTGCCCGGTGTGCTGCCGGCCCATTGTTTTCGAGCTGCAGGTTCATGACGACGAATGGATGCTCAACGTGCGCAGCGAGAACGAATAAAGGTACGCCCATGCAGCGAATCTACGAGCCGGAAAACCTGATGGAAGGCGAGCTGCTGCAAGGCATGCTCGAAAGCGAGGGCATCACCGCGCACCTGGTGGGGCGCGATTTGCTCGGGGGTACCGGCGAACTGCCGATCTATGGCCTGCTGGCGCTGGCGGTGGAGAACGACCAGGCCGCCTACGCCCGCGAGCTGATCACCGCCTACAACGGTGCGCAACCACTGCCCGGTGATGAACCCGACAGCTTTCCCGACGTGCTGGTCTGTTAGGCTGTCGGCCAGTTTCTCCAAGAGTCGTGTTGCCCCATGTGTGGACGTTATGCCCTGTTTCGCTGGAACCCCGCGTTTGCTGCCTTGCCGGGCTTCCCGGCCGACCAGCAGGCCCAGTGGAACATCTCTCCCAATGACTCGGTGCTGATCCAGCGCCTGAGTGACGGCCAGCACACCCTGGCGCGGGCGCGCTGGGGCCTGACGCCGCCCTGGCTGACCGATCTCTCTCGTACACCGGCCCATGCCCGGGCGGAAACCCTTGCCGAACAGCCGATGTTTCGCGAAGCGTTTCGCCAGCGCCGCTGCCTGCTGCCGGCCAATGGTTTCTACGAATGGCGCGGCACCCAGCGCAAGCGCCCGTACTGGCTGACGCCGGGGGAGGGCAGCACACTGTTCTTTGCCGCGATCTGGGAGGCGTATCCGGTGCAGGAGCAGGTTTGGTTGAGTACGGCGGTGGTGACCCAGGCGGCGCAGAGTCAACGCCGACCGTTGATTCTGGATGCGGCGGGGCAGGCAGCCTGGCTGAACCCCGAGACCCCGCTGCACACCTTGCAGGCCTTGTTGGCCAGTGAACCCACCGCGTTGCGCGAGCGGGTGCTGGCCAATATGGTCAACGATCCGAAGCTGAATGGACCGGAGTGCCTGACGCCGGGTTGAGCGTTGTGTTGAATCGGCCGGCCTCTTCGCGAGCAAGCCCGCTCCCACATTTGATTGCATTTCAACTGAAGGAATGCGATCGAATGTGGGAGCGGGCTTGCTCGCGAAGGCGCCCGAAAGGGCGCCGCTTGACTCAAACCTTGAACTGATTGATCAACCGCCGCTGCTGTTCCGCCAGCTTGGTCAGGTCTGCGCTGGCCGCGCTCGACTCATCCGCTCCGCCTGCCACTTCATTGGCCACCTGTCCGATATTGATCACGTTGCGGTTAATGTCCTCGGCCACCGCGCTCTGTTCCTCGGCGGCGCTGGCGATCTGGGTGTTCATGTCGTTGATCACCGACACCGCCCGGGTAATGGTCTCCAGCGCCTGAGCCGCCTTGGCCGCGTGCTCCACGCTTTCATCGGTGCGGTTCTGGCTGTCTTCCATCACTCGCACCACGTCGCGGGTGCCCTGCTGCAGTTGCTGGATCATGGCCTGGATTTCTTCGGTGGCCTTCTGGGTCTTCTGCGCGAGGTTGCGCACCTCGTCGGCCACCACCGCAAACCCGCGTCCCTGTTCTCCGGCCCGTGCGGCTTCAATTGCTGCGTTGAGCGCCAGCAGGTTGGTCTGCTCGGCAATCCCGCGAATCGCCGTAAGGATGGCATTGATGTTCTCGCTGTCCTTGGCCAGCGCCTGCACCACACCGACCGCCTTGCCGATTTCCTCGGCGAGGGCGCCGATGGAGGTGGAGGTGTCGCGCACAATCTGCATGCCCTGGCTCGCCGCTTGATCAGCGTGGCTGGCGGCCTGTGCGGCCTGGGTGGCGTTGCGCGCCACGTCCTGTGCGGTCGCGGTCATCTCGTGCACGGCGGTAGCCACCTGGTCGATCTCGACCATTTGCTTGTGCACGCCCTGGTTGGTACGAATCGCGATGTCGGCGGTGTGCTCCGAGGAGTCGCTGACCTTCTGCACCGAACTCACCACCTGGGTAATCATCCCCTGCAACTTGGCCAGGAATGTATTGAAGCCGCTGGCAATCGCCCCCAGTTCGTCGGCGCGATCACTGGTCAGGCGCCGGGTCAGGTCGCCTTCGCCCTGGGCGATGTCATTGAGCATCGCCACCATTTGCTTGAGCGGCCGGGCAATCCCGTGGCCCACCAGCCAGATCACCAGCAAGCCAATGCCGGCGATCAGCAGACCGGCCACGGCCATGCCGAAAATATCGGTTTTGCGCTGGGCGTCGAGGTCGTGTTGCATCGCCTGCAGGTCCGCCATCACCGCGCTCAAGGGCAGTTGCAGCAACAGGGTCCAGCGGGCATCGGTCTGGCCGATGTTGAACGGCAGGAACAACTCGATATGCCCGTGTTCCTTATCCACGTCGTAACGCACTTCGCCGATCTTCAACTGGCCGAGGTTGGCCAACTCGTTGCTGTCGAGCAGATCGCTGGCTTTTTCTCCCAGCTTGCTGGCGTCCTTGGTGTAGGCCACCAGGCGGCCGTTGCTGGAGATCAGCGCCAGTTCACCGGCGCCGTTGTACAAATTCTGATCAGCCTTGGTGAGCATTTCCTGGATGAAGTTCACCGACAGGTCGGCACCGACGATGCCCTGGAAGGTGCCGTCGATCATGATCGGTTCGATAAACGAAGCGAGCATCACCATTGCGTTGCCCACCTTGTAGGGGGCCGGGTCGATGGCGCAGGGCTTTTTGCTTTCCTTGGAGCACAGGTAGTACTCACTGGCGCGCACGCCGGTGGACAGGATGGTCTGGTCGGCCACGTCAGCCAGTTTGTCCAGGCCCAGGCTGCCGTCGGCATTACGGAACCACCACGGCAGGAAGCGGCCGTTGGTTTCGATGCCGACCACCTGGCTGTTCACGTAGGCAGCATCGTTGTGGTCGATGGCGTTGGCTTCCCAGCCTATATAGGCGCCAAGAATCTTCGGGTTACGCACCACGGTTTCGTGGATCAGGTTGATCAGCTGTTCGCGGGAGACCGCCAGTTGCGGGTTGCCGTTGGCGTCTTTCATGCCCATCAGGGCGTTGGCGGTGGCCAGGCCCTTGGCCGTCACCAGCGGCGCTTCGAGTTCGCGCTGGATCAGCGTCGCCTGGGTTTGCGCCAGGGCGGTCAGGCGCTGCTCGATGATTTGTTCGAATTGGCCCTGGGTGCGTTCCTGCACCATCTCCTGGGTGCGCGCCCCGGCGAACAAGGCATACAGCACCAACACCGCCACCACGCTCAGGACAATGGCCCCGGCCAGTGCCGCGACAGAAAATTGAATCGACTTGAACTTCATGACGGCTCCGAACGCAGGGGGAGATTGGCTGCTTGTGTATATCGGCCGCGGGCGGGGGAGACATGAGGGCCATTACCTCAAAATGGCTGTGCCGGATGGGCGAATGTCGTAAATGGAATGGTTGCCAGCGTTTGTGAATTTTTTGCGGCAGTGTGGGATGTATCTGAAATCAGGTGGCTATACGTCTGTTGTATCTGGCGTCGATACAATTGGCCGACTACGATACGCGCCATGTTTTCAGGGAGCAGGTTGATGAAAAAGACAGTGGCGGTATGTGCGTTGGGCGCGGCTTTGTTGCTCGCCGGTTGTCAGTCGGTCAACACCACCAGCGGCGGCGCCGTGGGGGTTGAGCGCAAGCAGTACATGTTCAGCATGTTGTCGAGCCAGGAAGTCGACCAGATGTATGCGCAGTCCTACCAGCAGACCCTGGGTGAAGCCAGCGGCAAGGGCCTGGTGGACAAGACCAGCGCCAACGCCAAGCGCGTGCAGGCGATTGCCAACCGCCTGATCGCCCAGGCGCCCACCTTCCGCCCGGATGCGGCGCAGTGGAAGTGGGAAGTGAACCTGATCAAAAGTGACGAGATGAACGCCAACTGCGGGCCTGGCGGCAAGATCTTTGTCTACAGCGCGCTGATCGACAATCTCAAGTTGACCGACGACGAACTCGCCGCCGTGATGGGCCATGAAATTGCCCACGCCTTGCGTGAACACGGCCGCGAAGCCATGTCCAAGGCCTACGGTATCGAAATGGCGAAGCAGGGGGCCGGTGCCTTGTTCGGCCTCGGTCAGGACAGCCTGGCGCTGGCCGATACCGTGGCCAACTACGGCATGACCTTGCCCAACAGCCGCAGCAATGAAAACGAAGCGGACCTGATCGGCCTGGAGTTGTCGGCGCGTGCCGGTTACAACCCGAACGCGGCGATTACCCTGTGGAACAAAATGGCCAAGGCTTCGGAAGGCTCGCCACCTGAATTCATGAGCACCCACCCTGCCTCCGACAGCCGGATCGCCTCGTTGCAGGCGGCGATTCCGAAGGTGATGCCGTTGTATCAGCAGGCGAAAAAATCCTGATTTATAAGGCTGAAATGCAAATCTGAATTTGGGGGCGCGGCTTGTGTGGGAGTCGGGCTTGCCCGCGATGCAGGCACCTTGGTGTGTCAGTTGCACCGAGGTGATGCTATCGCAGGCAAGCCAGCTCCCACCAAAGCCCAGCCCTCATAGGGGGTTGCGTTTAGATCCAGCCACTGCTCTGCATGGCCTTGTACACCGCAACAATGGCCAGGATGAAGAATGCCGTAGCCGCCAGTCGACGAATCAGCGTCAGCGGCAATTTGTCCGCGGCAAAATTACCCGCCAGCACCACCGGCACGTTGGCAATCAACATGCCCAGGGTGGTGCCGATAATCACCAGCCACAGTTCCGGGTATTGCGCCGCGAGCATCACGGTAGCGATCTGGGTCTTGTCGCCGATTTCCGCGAGGAAGAATGCGATCAGCGTGGTCAGGAAGGGCCCGAACTTGCGGGAAGTGCTGGCTTCGTCATCGTCGAGCTTGTCGGGCACCAGGGTCCACAGCGCCGTGGCGCAGAAGCTCGCCGCGAGTATCCAGTGCAGCACCGCATCCGAGAAGAAACTCCCGAACCAGGCCCCCACGGCACCGGCGGCCGCATGGTTGGCCAGGGTCGCGGCGACGATGCCGGCGATGATCGGCCAGGGTTTGCGAAAGCGTGCAGCGAGAATGAGCGCGAGCAGTTGCGTCTTGTCGCCAATTTCGGCCAAGGCAACGATTGCGGTAGGGACGAGCAGAGAATCCAGCATCAGGTAAGTTCCAGGGGCGGGTCGACACGGCTATGACACGTACAGCCTTCCCGCCCCGGGTAAGGTGTTCGTGTCATAGGTCTTGTCAAACCCCGGTCCGTCTGTGCGGACTCCTGGGTCGCATACGCCATGGCCTGTTGACCAAGTATGTTGACGTATGCCGGACGAGCGTGGCGCTCGTGGGAGACTACTCCCCTAGGACGGAGCGGATTCTGCCTAGGCAAAATCCATTCGGCAAGCCTTCTTTTGGAAAAAGATCTCAGCCGCGCTTGGCACGGTAAATGCGAAAACCCTGACCTTCTGCCTTGATTGCGCACACCCCAAGATGCTCTTCGATCAGCGGCTGATACTTCAGGAAACTGTTCGCAACCAAGCGAAGTTCGCCGCCTTTTGCCAGATGTTTGGCCGCTTTTCGTAGCAGGTTCTCGGTGGCGAAATAATCGGTGTGCACCCCGACGTGGAACGGCGGGTTGCTCAGAATCGCGTTCAGATTCATCGGAGCAGCGTCGATGCCATCACCGGTCAACACCTCGGCTTCCAGGCCATTGGCCGCCAATGTCAGGCGACTGCTGGCAGCGGCAAAGGCATCCACGTCGAGCATTGTCACCGTGTTATGCGGGTAGCGACGCTTGACCGCTGCCCCGAGCACACCCGCGCCACAACCGAAATCCAGCAAGTGACCGCTCGGCAACTTGTCCAGATGCTCCAGCAGCAATGCGGTACCGCGATCCAGCCGACCGTGGCTGAACACGCCCGGCAGGCTCACCACCTTGAGCGGGCCCTCAGCCAGCGGCACCTCGAAGACCTGCGCCAGGCTCTCCAGTTCTACCGGCTCGGGGGCGTTGGCCACCGTCACCAGCCACAACTGGCAGTGCCGCGCATTGTCGAGCTTGCGCGGTTTGCCGAACGGGTTCAGTTGCTTGGCCGCGCTTTCGATGCCGCCTTTCTTCTCCCCCACCAGGTACAACTCCTTGCCGGGCAAACGCGCCGCCACGGCATTGAGCAGGTAGTCGGTGAGGTCCTTGGACTTGGGCAGGAACACCACCGCGGTCTCGAACGAACGCTCGGGCACGTTCACACCGAACTGGCTGCGCTCGACAAAACGTGCGTCCAGTGCGGCCTGGTCGCCGGCGTGCCAGCTCCAGCCATGGGCATTGGGCAGGCGGCCCAGCAGGTCGTCGGCGGGCAAGCCCACCAGCAGCACGTCGCCTTGAAAAAGTTCGGCCTGGCGAAGCAGTACTTCACTGCGCGGATCCATGGTCTGCTCCTTGAAAAGGGGCGCAGTTTATCAACTGACGACACGCAGCGGGGCGCCGCTGAAAAAGCCCTGAGCGTTTTCGATCAATTGGCCGACGATCCGCTGCCGCGCTTCGCGACTGCCCCATGCATTGTGTGGCGTAACGATCAACCGCGGGATATCGCCAGCCAGCAGCGGGTTGCCGTTCACCGGCGGTTCCACGCTCAATACATCGGTCGCCGCGCCGCCCAGGTGCCCACTGCGCAAGGCATCGGCCAAGGCCTGTTCGTTGATCAAGCCACCACGGGCGGTGTTGACGATAAACGCGCCGGGCTTGAGCAAGGCGAGTTCACGGGCACCGATAAAGTCGCGGGTGTGTTCGTTGAGCGGGCAGTGCAGGGTCAGCGCGTCGACCTGCGCCAGCAACTCATCCAGCGGCACGCGATCGGCGCGGGCCGGGCGGCCTGGAATCGCACCCAGGATCACGCGCATGCCAAAGGCTTCAGCCAGGCGCGCAACGGCACCGCCCAATTCACCATGGCCCAGCAGCCCGAGGGTTTTGCCTTCCAGTTCGACGATCGGGTAGTCCAGCAGGCAGAACTGCTTGGCTTGTTGCCAGTGCCCCGCCTGCACATCCCGTTGATAGTCGTTCAGGCGCGTCGCCAGGTTCAGCAGCAGCATGATCGTATGCTGCGCCACCGATGGCGTGCCGTAACCCTGGCAATTGCTCACGGTAACGCCGTGGGCGCGGGCGGCGGCGAGGTCGACGTTGTTGGTGCCGGTGGCGGTCACCAGGATCAGCTTCAGCTCGGGGCAGGCCGCCAGGGTCTCGGCATTCAGCGCGATCTTGTTGCTGATGGCCACCTGCGCGCCTTGCAGGCGTTCGATAATGTTTTCGGGTGTGGTCTGCTGGTGCAGGCTCAGTTCGCTGAAGAGTGCCTGCAACCCGCTGAGGTCCAGGTCCCCGAGGTCCAGGGAAGGGTGATCAAGGAAGACGGCGCGGCGATTGTTCGTCATCAACTGTACCTTTTGCGGCGGGATTCGAAGGCGTAATCTGCCGAGCCTATCAGATGAAATAATCAGTTACTTCCTGGAGTGTGCATGTACCTCACCGAGTTCTTGACCGTGGCACTGATTCACCTGTTGGCGGTGGCCAGCCCTGGCCCGGATTTCGCCGTGGTGGTACGTGAAAGCGTGACCCATGGCCGACGGGCCGGCACCTGGACGGCGTTGGGCGTCGGTTCGGCGATTTTCCTGCACGTGGGGTATTCGCTGCTGGGCATCGGCTTGATCGTGTCCCAGTCCATCGTGCTGTTCAATGCGCTGAAATGGGCGGCGGCGGCTTACCTGCTGTACATCGGCTTCAAGGCCCTGCGCGCCCAGCCGGCCAAGCCTGCCAGTGAAGAAGACCTGCACCTGGAAGCGGGCGAGCGCACCGCCCGTGGTGCGTTTACCTCGGGTTTTGTCACCAATGGCTTGAACCCCAAGGCCACGCTGTTCTTCCTGTCGCTGTTCACCGTGGTGATCAATCCCCACACGCCGTTGGCGGTCCAGGCCGGTTACGGCGTGTACCTGGCCGTGGCGACCGCGATCTGGTTTTGCCTGGTGGCCATGCTGTTCAGCCAGCAACGCGTACGCGCCGGTTTTGCACGCATGGGCCACTGGTTCGACCGCACCATGGGCGCGGTGCTGATTGCCATCGGTGTGAAGCTGGCCTTTACCAGCATGAAATAAGCCGGATGCTGGCTCAAAGCTAGCATTCATTGGGTTCTGCAAATCATTCCTTTGGCTGATTTGGCTGAAACATAAGCGCTCTAAAGTGCAGATGTTTCAGCCAAGACCGTGCAGTCAGATAAGGGATTCGTATGTTGCAGACTCGTGTTATCCCGCCCGCCGAAGGCGCCTACCAATACCCGCTGTTGATCAAACGCCTGTTGATGTCCGGGACACGCTACGAGAAGACCCGGGAAATCGTCTACCGCGACCAGTTGCGCTACACCTATCCGACGCTGATCGAGCGCGTCGCCCGCCTGGCCAATGTGCTGACCGAGGCCGGGGTCAAGGCCGGTGACACCGTGGCCGTGATGGACTGGGACAGCCATCGCTACCTGGAATGCATGTTTGCCATTCCGATGATTGGTGCGGTAATCCACACCATCAACGTGCGCCTGTCCCCGGAACAGATTCTGTACACCATGAACCACGCCGAGGACCGCTTTGTGCTGGTCAACAGCGAGTTCGTGGGGCTCTACCAGGCCATCGCCGGCCACCTCACCACCGTCGACAAAACCCTGCTGCTCACCGATGGCGCGGACAAAACCGCCGAGCTGCCCAACCTCGTGGGTGAGTACGAAACATTGCTCGCGGCGGCGAGCCCCCGCTACGACTTCGAGGATTTCGACGAAAACTCCGTCGCCACCACCTTCTACACCACCGGCACCACGGGCAATCCCAAGGGCGTGTACTTCACCCACCGCCAACTGGTGCTGCACACCATGGGCGTGGCGACCATCATGGGCAGCGTCGACAGCGTGCGGCTGTTGGGCACCAACGACGTCTACATGCCGATCACTCCGATGTTCCACGTGCACGCCTGGGGCCTGCCGTATGTGGCGACCATGCTCGGCCTGAAGCAGGTTTATCCAGGCCGCTACGACCCCGAATACCTGGTGGAGCTGTGGCGCAAGGAGAAGGTCACGTTCTCCCATTGTGTGCCGACCATCCTGCAAATGGTGCTCAACGCCAAGGCCGGCCAGGGCGTGGATTTCGGCGGCTGGAAAATCGTCATCGGTGGCAGCGCCCTCAATCGCTCACTGTATGAAGCCTCCAAGGCCCGCGGGATCCAACTGACAGCGGCGTACGGCATGTCCGAGACCGGGCCGCTGGTGTCCTGCGCCCATCTCAATGAAGAACTGATGGCCGGCACCGAAGACGAACGCACCACCTACCGCATCAAGGCCGGCGTGCCCGGCCCATTGGTGGAAGCGGCGATCATCGATGGCGAGGGCAACTTCCTGCCCGCCGACGGTGAATCCCAGGGCGAGCTGGTGCTGCGCGCGCCATGGCTCAGCGAAGGCTATTTCAACGAGCCGCAGAAGGGCGCCGAGCTGTGGGCCGGCGGCTGGATGCACACCGGCGATGTGGCCACCCTCGATGCCTTCGGCGTGATCGATATCCGCGACCGCATCAAGGACGTGATCAAGACCGGCGGCGAGTGGATCTCCTCCCTGGCGCTGGAAGACCTGGTCAGCCGTCACCCGGCGGTACGCGAAGTAGCGGTGGTGGGGATTGCCGACCCGCAGTGGGGCGAGCGCCCGTTTGCGTTGCTGGTGGTGCGTGATGGCCATGTGATAGGGGCCAAAGAGCTGAAGGAACATCTCAAGCCGTTTGTGGAATTGGGCCACCTGAGCAAGTGGGCGATTCCAAGCCAAATCGCCGTTGTTACGGAAATTCCCAAGACCAGCGTCGGCAAGCTCGACAAAAAACGTATCCGTGTCGACATCATTGAATGGCAGGCCAACAACAGCACCTTCCTTTCCACTCTCTGACGCTGCTTGCCGTGCCCTCGCGGGCACGGCAGCGCTCTAGTCCAAGCCTTCACTTGTGATTTGCCAATTTTCAGCCATCCTTGCCGCGCTGGCTATCGCCGGCATGGCGAAAGGGTTGTGGCAGACGGGTTGGTGATGCAAATCACACTTTAGAGGGATCAAGCGCTACCCCCTGCTGGCTATAGTCCATCCCAGAGTTTTTCAAGGTGCGGTGCTGTGAACCTGGCGGGTTCATCTGTTCGCCCGGCATTGGAATCGTTGTATTCCGGCCGTTACAAGCCCTTAGAAACGACTCACTGCCATAACAATAATGCACATGGAGTAGCGTCGATGATCTCAGCACACCAGTTCTGGCGCCGGGCAAAACTGCCTTTGGCCGTCAGCCTCGCCTCTACGCTCGCCGGGCCCGCATTCGGCGTCAGTTTCAACATCGGTGAAATCGAAGGCAGCTTTGACTCGTCCCTGTCGGTCGGGGCCAGTTGGTCGACGGCGGGTCGCAATAAAGACCTGATCGGTGCCAACAACGGTGGCAGGGGGTTGTCGCAAACCTCGGATGACGGTCACCTGAACTTCGACAAGGGTGATTCCTTCTCGAAGATCTTCAAAGGCATTCATGACCTTGAGTTGAAATACGGCGACACCGGCGTGTTTGTCCGGGGCAAGTACTGGTATGACTTCAAGCTTAAAGACGACGACCTCGATTTCAAGAACATCAGCGACAACAACCGCCCAACAGGCGCCCGATCTTCCGGCGGGCAGATTCTCGACGCCTTCGTCTACCACAACTACTCGATTGGTGATGAACCGGGTTCCGTACGGTTGGGCAAGCAGGTAGTGAGCTGGGGTGAGAGCACGTTCATTGGTGGCGGTATCAACGCCATCAACCCGATCGACGTGGCTGCATTCCGTCGTCCGGGGGCCGAGATCAAGGAGGGCCTGATTCCGGTCAACATGTTCTACGTGTCGCAAACGCTGACCGACAACCTGTCGGCTGAAGGCTTCTATCAGATCGGTTGGGACAAGACCGTGACCGATAACTGCGGCACGTTTTTCTCGCAGCCCGACATCATTACCACCGGCTGTAACGATAATTTGCGGGTGTTGAACAAGCGTTCCACGATCAACCCGGCCGCTTTGCCGAGCTTGGCCGCCTTGGGCGTCGACGTTAATGACGAGGGCGTCCTGGTGCGCCGCGGTCCGAACCGTAACGCACGTGACGGCGGCCAATACGGCGTCGCAATGCACTACAACTTTGAGCCGCTGGACACCGAGTTCGGCGCCTACTACATGAACTACCACAGCCGTGCGCCGATTTTCAGTGCAACTGGCGCGCCTCAGTCGGTCTACGACAGAGCCAGGCCTTTGGGTCAGGCAGCTGCACTGGTGGTGGCGGGCAACTCGCAATACTTCGTTGAGTATCCGGAAGACATCCACCTCTTTGGCTTGAGTTTCTCCACCACGTTGCCTACCGGCACGGCATGGAGCGGCGAGTTGAGCTACCGGCCCAACGCGCCTGTGCAGTTGAACTCCACCGACATCCTGTTTGCCGGCGTTCGCCCTCTGGGCTTCCCGGTGCTCAAGGATGCTTCGTTGTTAAGCGGTGTACCAGGCCAGGATTTGCATGGTTATCGCCGTAAGGAAATCACTCAACTCCAAACCACGTTCACCCACTTCTTTGACCAGGTCATGGGCGCCAGCCGCCTGACGCTGGTGGGCGAAGTCGGTATGACCTATGTCGGCGGGTTGGAGAGCAAGTCCAAGGTTCGCTATGGCCGTGATCCGGTGTTTGGCCCGGGTACCCTGCCTAACGGCGCGTGTGCGGCATTGAACAACTCTACCGCCCAAGGTGCTGGCCTTCCCAATGCCAACGGCCTGAACACCAGTTGCAACAACGACGGCTTCACTACTGCAACTTCGTGGGGCTACCGTGGCCGTGCGATCTGGGAATATCCGGATGTGTTTGCCGGCGTCAACCTCAAACCCAACGTGGCCTGGTCCCATGACGTTAAGGGTTACTCGCCTGGCCCTGGCGGTAACTTCGAGGAAGGCCGCAAGGCGATCAGCCTCGGGCTGGACGCCGAGTACCAGAACACTTACACCGCGAGCCTGGCCTACACCAACTTCTTTGGTGGCGACTACAGCACCGTGGACGACCGCGACTTTGTCGCCTTGAGCGTTGGCGTGAACTTCTAAGCACACTCTCTTTAAGCAGTATGTTTTAAGGAAGAACCAGAACATGAAAATAACTAAAAATCTGTTGCAGGTGGGTGTGCTGGGGCTGTCGATCATGGCGGGTAGCGTCATGGCGGCGGTCTCGGCGGATGAAGCCGCCAAGCTCGGCACGACCCTGACCCCGATGGGCGCTGAAATGGCCGGTAACGCGGCCGGCACCATCCCTAAATGGTCGCCGCTGCCCACCAACGCCGGTGCCGTGGATGCCCGTGGCTTCCTCGCCAACCCATACGCCAACGAACAACCGCAATTCACCATCACCGCGCAGAACGTCGAGCAGTACAAGGACAAGCTGGCGCCGGGGCAGTACGCGATGTTCAAGCGCTACCCCGACACCTTCAAGATGCCGGTCTACCCGACCCATCGCGGCGCCACGGTGCCAGCTGATGTGTTCGCCGCCATCAAGAAAAACGCCACCAGCACCAACCTGGTGTCCGGCGGCAACGGCCTGGAAAACTTTGAAACCGCCGTACCGTTCCCGATTCCGAAAAGCGGCGTTGAAGTGATCTGGAACCACATCACCCGCTATCGCGGCGGCAGCGTGACCCGCCTGGTGACCCAGGCCACGCCGCAAACCAACGGCTCCTTCAGCCTGGTGTATTTCCGTGATCAGTTCGTGTTCCGCGACAAGATGAAGGACTACGACCCGAAAAACCCGGGCAACATCCTGTTCTACTTCAAGCAGCAAGTGACTGCGCCGGCACGTCTGGCCGGTGGTGTGCTGCTGGTGCACGAAACCCTCGACCAGGTGAAAGAGCCGCGTTCGGCGTGGGTCTACAACGCCGGCCAGCGTCGTGTGCGCCGGGCACCGCAAGTGTCGTATGACGGCCCGGGTACCGCCGCCGACGGCCTGCGTACCTCCGACAACCTCGACATGTTCAACGGTGCACCGGACCGCTACGACTGGAAACTGGAAGGCAAGAAAGAGCTCTACATCGCCGAAAACAGCTACAAGCTTG
This sequence comes from Pseudomonas sp. C6002, assembly GCF_013385805.1. NCBI lineage: Bacteria > Pseudomonadati > Pseudomonadota > Gammaproteobacteria > Pseudomonadales > Pseudomonadaceae > Pseudomonas > Pseudomonas sp. C6002. The sequence continues at coordinate 250,322 of NZ_JACAPH010000017.1, forward strand.
ACGATCCGAAGCTCAAGTATGTCGACATCATCAAGGCCGGCCACATCAACCAGGACCTGGCGCGCTACGAGCTGCGCCGCGTGTGGCATGTGGTTGCAACCCTGAAGGAAGGCCAGCGCCATATCTACGCCAAGCGTGACTTCTTCATCGACGAAGACACTTGGCAAGCCGCGGTCATCGACCACTACGACGGTCGTGGCCAGCTGTGGCGCGTGGCGGAAGCCCATGCCGAGAACTACTACGACAAGCAAGTGCCGTGGTACGCCCTCGAAACCCTCTACGACCTGCAGTCCGGCCGCTACCTGGCCCTGGGCATGAAGAACGAAGAGAAACAGGCCTATGACTTCGGTTTCACCGCCACCACCAGCGACTTCACCCCGGCGGCTCTGCGCCAGGATGGTGTTCGCTAACTTGCTGTAAACGAGGCCGCATCCTCGAAGAAGCCCCGACTGGTTCGGGGCTTTTTTTTGCGCGACCACGGTGGCGAGGGAGCTTGCTCCCGCAGGGATGCGTAGCAGCCCCAAAAACGGGAGCGCTGCGCACTCCAGCGGGAGCAAGCTCCCTCGCCACAGAGTGTCGGTCGTTACAGAAGAAGTCCGGATATTTTTTGTTGTAGTCTTTTTCAGACAAATGTTGCAAAGATCTACAAAGCTGCCGCTTTTACCGCTAGTCTGCGGACATCTGCAATGCCGACAACAGCCTTCTACAAGAGCCCGGCGATGACTGATCTGTCCCGAATTCAAGGGCCTGCCAGCGCGGTGATTCCGACCCTGGAAGGGCGCTTCTATCGACCCCCACTGCCTGACGGCTATGTGTTGCGACCGCGCCTGTGCGAACGGCTGAGTGAAGGGTTGGCCGGGCGTCTGTTGCTGGTCAGCGCCCCGGCCGGGTTCGGCAAGAGTTCGCTGGCGGTGGAGTTCTGCCAGAGCCTGCCGGCCCACTGGCAAAGCCTGTGGCTGGGGCTCAGTCCTCGCGATAATGACCCGGGACGTTTCCTTGAACGCCTGCTCGACGGCTTGCAGCAATACTTCCCGCAGTTGGGCGCCCAATCCCTGGGCCTGCTGAAAATGCGCCAGCGTCACCAACCCTTCGCCTTTGAAGAATGGCTCGACGGCCTGCTGGATGAGCTGACGGTGCACCTGTCGACCCAGGCGCCGCTGTTGCTGGTGCTGGATGACTACCATCTGGCCCAGGGCCCGGTACTCGACCGCTGCCTGCAATTTTTCCTCAATCATCTGCCCGACGGCCTGCTGGTGCTGGTCACCAGCCGCCAGCGTCCCGACTGGCACCTGGCCCGACTGCGCCTGTCCCGGCATTTGCTGGAACTGCACGAGCAGGACCTGCGCCTGACTCACGGCGAATCCCTGGCCCTGCTGGATCGCCACAGCAGTTCATTGCGTGGTGAAGCCCTGGATAACCTGATCCGGCGCAGCGAAGGCTGGGTGGCCGGCCTGCGTTTCTGGCTGCTGGCGGCTTCCGAGGCCGGCAGCGAAGGTACGCTGCCCCAGGGTTTGCACGGCGGGGAAGGGCTGATCCGCGATTACCTGCTCGAAGAAGTCATCGACTGCCTGCCCTCGGAAGTCCAGGCGTTCCTCTACGACACCGCGTCCCAGGAGCGCTTTTGCAGCGAGCTGTGCGACGCCGTGCGCGAGGCCCACGACAGCACGGAAATCCTGCGCTACCTGCAAGCCCACCAGGTATTCCTGGTGCCGCTGGACGAGCAGGGCCATTGGTACCGTTATCACCATCTGTTTTCCGACCTGCTGCGCACCCGGCGCGCGAGCAATGCCGTGTTGCCGGCAGCCAGCCTGCACCTGCGGGCCTGCCGCTGGTTCAATGCCCAGGGCTTGATCGACGAGGCAGTGGAGCAGGCGCTGCGTGCGGGCCACCTGGATGTGGCGGCAAACCTGGTGCAGAACCTGTCCGAAGAGCAACTGCTGGCGGAGCAGAATGTCGGCATGCTGCTGCGCTGGAAAATGGACTTGCCCGACAGTTTGCTGATGAGTACGCCACGCCTGATCGTGCTCTACAGCTGGGCGTTGGGCCTGGCCTGCCAGCTGGATGCGGCGCAGGAACTGGCCAGCCACCTCAGCCGTTTTTTACCGGCCCCGTCGGCCACCGCGCAAAAGTCGATGCTGGCGCAATGGCTGGCCCTCAGCGGGATTATTGCCCGGGGCCGTGGTGATCGTGAGCTGACCCAATCGTATTGCAGCGAGGCCCTGGAAAGCCTGCCGCACAAACGCTATGGCCAGCGGTTGATGTGCCTGTCGACCCTGTCCAACCTGGCCATTGTCGACGCCGACCTGTGGCGCGCCCGCGGCCTGAACCGCGAATCCCTGGAGTTGGCGCAGCGGGTCGGCAATCCATTGTTTGAAGCGCTGGCCCATTACGACCGAGCGCGCGTACTGCAGGCCCGTGGCGAGATCCTGCGGTCGCTGGATGAAGTGCGCCAGGGCCTGCAACGTTTGCAAGGCCTGGCGCCGCAACGCCTGTACGCAGTGCGCGCGCGCCTGGCGTTGTACGAAGGCTATTTGCTGCTGATGCGCTGCCAGCCTGAAGCCGGGCTCGCTCGGCTGCGTGCCGGATTGACGGAGGCGCGAGCCTGTCGGGATATCAGCGTGTTGATCGGCCACTGTGTGATCGCCAGCTTCGAAGGTCGCCGTGGCGACTTCTCCGTGGCCTTTGCCGAACTGGCCGAGGCCGAGCGCTTGATGCATATCTGGGACGTGCCGCCGATTTTCTATCTGGCGATGATCACCCTGGTCAAATGCGAGCTTTGGCTGGCTCAGGGCCGCACCGACCTGGCCGATGCCTGGCTGACGCGGCTGGGGCAAACCTACAACGGTGAGCAGGCCGCTGCCGCACCGGAGTTCCACCCGCACCTGCCGCAACATATCGAGTTGCAACAGGCGGCACTCGACGCCATCCGTCATCAGCCGGCGGCTTCACTGCAACGGCTCGATGAACTGGCACGCCAGGCCCATAACAGCGGCCGGCAGATGATCAGCCTGATGGCGCTGACCCAGCAGGCACTGTTACTGCTGGACGGTGGCCAGGAAGCCCAGGCCCGCCCGGTGTTTGCCCGCGCGCTTGAAGCGGCTGCCGGTGGCGCGATGCAACCTTTCCAGCGCCTGTTGGAACGCTATCCCGAGTGGACGCGGGAGCAGCTTTCCCGGGATCCCCATGGACTGTTGAACCAGGGTCTGCTGGCACTCTTGCCGGATGTTGCAGTAGTTGAAACCCCACACACACTGGAGACCCTGAGCACCCGTGAACTGGCGGTGCTGCACCTGATCGCACAGGGTTGTTCAAACCAGGAGATCAGCAATCAGCTGTTTATCTCCCTGCACACCGTGAAAACCCACGCCAGCCATATCAACAGCAAGCTCGGGGTGGAGCGGCGCACACAGGCGGTGGCGCGGGCGCAGGAGATGGGATTGCTGGGGTAGAAACCTGGATCAATGGGATCGAAAGCCCCAGACGATTTCCACCACGCGGGCTGCCACCAGTACATAGATCAGGATAAGCAGCAGCTGAAGGACCAGGTGATAACGCAGCTTGGCGAGCCGGCGGATGCCATCGCTCACATTCAGCACCATCAGCAAGCTTGAGACCACGATCAAGCCCCACCCGGCCACGCTTGACGCCAGGATGCCGAGGAACAGCTCATGTTTCCCGGCCAGTGCGTTGGTGCCCGCAGCAAACAACAGCGCGCATACCAGCAGGTTCTTCACATTGTCGAAGACCTGGGTGCTGAAGTCATTCTCCAGCAGTTGCTGATACCACTTCCAGAATGTGCGCATGGCTCGATCCCCCGGATCAATGTTTACCGCACGGCGGGGCACTCACTCGATGACTTGTCGGCGGCCTGGCTGAGCAGCGCGGCAAACCGCTTGACGTTGTTTTGCTGCGCGATCACCAGGTCATCAATGGTCGGGCCGGATGGCGACTGCACCACCGTGCGACACGTCAGCGGCGTGCGTTCGTCCGTGCCCGTCTGGCGAAGCCGCCATTTGACGTCGAGCAGGGCGTACTGCCCGGGGATCGAGTCAAAGCGCTGGACCTCAATGCGCACCGCCAGGTTTTTCCGGCTGCTGGCGAGTTGATCCACCAGCGCGCTGCGCAACTCATCCACCAGGCTGGCAGCCCACCATTGCGTCTCGAGAATGGCCACGCCGCTGTCACCCTGGCGGATGACAATCTGTGGCCGGTCGACCTGTGGCGGGACCGTGATGCTTTCAATCCGGATCTCGCCCCCCGCGGCCAATGACGCATTGCTGCGCTGCACCGGCGTCAGGGTATGAAATTGAATGGGCTCACTGCGGCACGCCGTCAGCAGCAGCAACCCGGTGAGCAGCGTGATCTTCAGCGGCAAAGCCATGGTGGTTGCTCCTGTGGTCATTTGCGCGGTGGCCCTTGCAGGTCGGAGGGCGCGGCGTTGTCGGGGCGACCGCGAATCAGCGATTCGGGATGGCGTGCCAGGTAGTCCGACAGCTCTCGCAGGGAGCGCGACATGCGGCTCAGTTCGTCCAGGGTCTGGGTCAACTGTTCCCGTTGCGGCGAATCCTCGGCCAGGGTCGAACTGGCGGATTGCAGGGTTTTACTCACGTCGGCCAGCGTGTTTTGCACCCCCGGCAGTGTCTTGGCGTTGAACTGGCCGAGACCCTTGCGCAGTTCCACCAGGCTGCCGTCGAGGTTGCCGGCAATTCGCTCGATCGGCAGCTGGTTGATCTTGTTGACGATGCCTTCGAGTTTTTCCTGCAATTGTTCCAGGTTGCCGGGGATCGTCGGAATACTGACGGGGCGCAGGTTCGGGTCAAACACGACTTTGTCGGCCTTGGGGAAGAAGTCCAGGGCGATATACAGCTGGCCAGTGAGCAGGTTGCCGCTGCGGGCCTGGGCGCGCAGGCCGTGTTCGATGAAGCTGCCTATCAGGCGCACACCGCCGGCTTCGTCGTTGGGGTCATGCTTCAAGACCGTGAGCATTTTGGTGTTGGCTTCGCCGAGACGCTGCGGGTAGATCACGATGCCGACGTTGACCGGGAAGCTGCGTTTTTTCTCGTCGAAATCCAGGTTGATCGACACCACTTTGCCGAATTCGATACCCAGGAATTCCACTGGCGCACCCACCGTAAGCCCGCGCAAGGCCTGGTCGAACCGCAGGTTCAGGTATTGCGCCTTGCCATTGGGCGGGGCCAGCGCGGTTTGCTGGTCGGCGAACAGTTCATAGGAGTGTTCTTCGTCGGCCGGCTTGTCGTTGGGGCTGTAGGGCGGGGCGAGGAAGGCGATGCCGCCCACCAGCATGGACGACAAGGATTCGGTTTTCAGCGCAAACCCGTTGGCGCCGACACTCACATCAATCCCGCTGGCGTTCCAGAACCGGGTGTTCTCGGTGACGTAGGCGTCATTGGGTGCATGCACGAACACGTCGATGTTCACGCCCTTGCCGTCAGCGTCCAGGGCATAGGCCACCACCTGGCCAACGGGAATCTTGCGGTAGTACACGGGGGAGCCGATATCCAGCGAACCCAGGTCCTGGGTGTGCAGCGTGAAGCGCTTGCCCGGTTCGCCATAGGTAATGGGCGGCGGGTTTTCCAGGCCGGTGAACCGGTTGGCGCGGGTATCGGACTGGCCGATATCGGCGCCGATATAATCCCCTGAGAGCAGCGTGTCGATACCGGAAACGCCGCCGGCGCCGATACGTGGGCGCACCACCCAGAACTGCGAGTCTTCACGGGTGAAGCTTTCAGCCTGTTTGGACAGTTTGATCGTGGCGTTGACGCTTTTCTGATCGTCGCTCAACTCCACGTCAGTCACCTGGCCGATCACCACGTTGCGGTATTTCACGTCGGTCTTGTTGGCGGTCAGGCCGCTGCCGGTCTTGAAGGTAATGGTAATGCTCGGCCCCTGCTGAAGGATGCTGTGCACCACCAGCGAAATGCCCACCAGCACCGCGACAATCGGCACGATCCACACCAGCGAGACGCTGAAGCGCCGCGTCTTGATCGCAGGCGAGCCCGCAGGCTGCGGTTTTTCAGTGGTTTGCGACGCCATCCGGCATCTCCTCGTTATGTGGGTTTTCCCAGATCAGGCGCGGGTCGAAACTCATTGCCGAGAGCATGGTGAAAACCACCACCAGGCCAAAGAACAGAATGCCCAGGCGCGGCTCGATGGTGCCCAGGGCCTGGAACCGCACCAGGGCGGCCACCAAGGCCACCACGATCACATCCAGCATCGACCAGTAGCCAATCACTTCGACGAAGCGAAACAGCTTCGAGCGCTCCTTGCGCGCCCACTGGTTATTGCGCTGCACGGTGACCAGCAGCAACGTCAATGCGACGAACTTGATACCCGGCACCGCGATGCTGGCGATGAAAATGATCAGGGCGATGTCCCAGGCGCCGTGCTGCCAGAACTCCAGCACGCCGCTCATGATGGTGCTGTCGGCGCCCGAGCCGAGCATCGAGGTGTTCATCACCGGCAGTAAGTTGGCGGGCACGTAAAACGCCAGCGCCGTCAGCATATAGGCCCAGGTACGGGTCAGCGAATGGACCTTGCGCCGGTGCAGCGGCGCGCCGCAACGCTCGCATTCGTCGGGCGCGGTGCTGACGTCGCAAGCCTGGCCGCAGCTGTGGCACAGGCACAGGTTCAGTTCGCTGGCGGTCGGTGGACGGCTCATAAAATGTCCCACAGGTCGCGAATATCACGCCCGGCAATGCGGATCAGCAACAGGCTGAGGGCGGCCAGGGCAAACAGGCCGGTGCCGGGCAACACATCCAGCATGCCGGCGAGTTTGAACACCGCCACCATGGCGCCCAGCAGGCAGACTTCGAGCATGCTCCAGGGCCGAAGCGCTTCGAGCCAGCGCATGCACAGCTTGAACGCCGGCGAGCGTTGGCCCTTCATCGCAAAGCCCAGCACCCAGATCAACAGCAGCAACTGGAACACCGGCGCGATGATGATGGAAATCGCCGCCACCAGCGCGATGAAGGTGATCGGGCCCTGGGCCAGTGCGACCACCGAATCCCATAACGTGGCGCTGCTTTTCAGGCCTTGCAGGCTGATGCTCATCACCGGGTAGAAGTTGGCGAAAATCCACAGCACGGTGGCGGTCAGGGTCAGGGCCAGGCGTTGTTCCACCGATAGCCCGTTATAACGCTGGAGTACGCCTGCGCAGCGGGTGCAAAGGGTCTTCTGATGTTTGGCGAGCGTGACTTTTTCGTACACGCAATCGCAGTGTTCGCAGATGATCAATGGGCTGAGGGTCGCCATAAGTCCCACTCCATGCGCTATACGTTGCGCGTTGTATGACTGGCGCCAGAGTAGCTTAGCAGTTGCCGGGTTTGACAGCCGTGCGCTCGCGAGCGCTTTCGGATCGGGTGCAGGGTCGAACATACTGTGCGCCGGAATGCAGTACAAAAGAGTGTGCCTTTGAATTTGCAGGAATACCCATGAATATTCAGTCTCCCGCGCTGATCCGCGAAACGTTCCCGGTAGGCCCGTTGCAGTGCAACTGCACGATCATCGGCGACCCCGTCACCAAAAAAGCCATCGTCGTCGACCCGGGCGGCAACCATGAGCTGATCCTGGCGCGCCTCGATGCGCTGGGCCTGAAAGTGGTCAGCATTATTCACACCCACGCCCATCTTGATCACTTCCTGGCCTCCGGGCAGTTGAAGGAAAAAACCGGCGCTACCCTGCACTTGCACAAGGACGACCAGTTTCTGTGGGACAACCTGGAAATGCAGTGCCAGATGTTCCGCGTTCCTTACACGCCAGTGCCGTCGCCGGATCGTTGGCTGGAGGATGAAGAAGAGCTGGCCTGTGGTTGCGGGGTTGCCTTGCATACACCTGGACACACACCCGGCTCGATGAGTTTCTGGTTCGCCGATGCGAAGTTGCTGATTGCCGGCGACACCCTGTTTCGGCGCGGCGTGGGCCGTACGGATTTGTGGGGCGGTGACCAGGCGACCATCGTGCGCTCGATCAAGCAACGGCTCTACACCCTGGATGAGGCGGCGGTGGTGGTGACAGGGCACGGTCCGGACACGCGCCTGGGAGATGAAATGCGTGAGAATCCGTTTGTCCGCGCGTGAAGCACAATGTGGGTAGTTTTTCGGATACCAAGTGGCAACTATCAGACGAAACATATAGAGAAAATGACAATCACCGTTCAGGAAGTCTCTGCTAGGGTTTGAGTGTGGCCGGGCTTGTGTGGAGATGGAATTTTTACCGTTTGTCGTGTTCCAAGCTCGGCACAGGTCCAATGCCAATGTCCTCTGCATCACCGAATGCAAAAGTAGGAGCTTCCTTCATGTTCACTTCTCGTCGTCTGCTTGTTGTTGCTACTGCCGTAGCCCTGTTGTCGGGCTGCGCTTCACCTAATCCTTATGACGGCAGCCAGGCACAGGGTGGTGGCTCTTCCGGTGTGAGCAACACCGCCAAGTATGGTGGCCTGGGCGCCCTGGCCGGTGCGTTGGCGGGTGCAGCCATCGACCACAACAACCGCGGCAAGGGTGCGCTGATCGGCGCTGCCGTCGCCGGTATCGGTGGTGCGGGCTACGGCTACTACGCCGACCAGCAGGAAAAGAAACTGCGCGCCAGCATGGCCAACACCGGTGTCGAAGTGCAGCGCCAGGGCGACCAGATCAAGCTGATCATGCCGGGTAACATCACCTTCGCCACCAACTCGGATGCGATCTCCAGCAGCTTCTACACGCCGCTGAACAACCTGGCGAACTCGCTGAAGCAGTTCAACCAGAACACCATCCAGATCGTTGGCTACACCGACAGCACCGGCAGCCGTCAGCTCAACATGGACCTGTCCCAGCGTCGTGCGCAGAGCGTGGCCAATTACCTGACCTCCCAAGGTGTCAGCCCGACCAACCTGAGTGCCCGCGGTGCCGGCCCGGATAACCCGATCGCCAGCAACGCCGATGTCAATGGCCGTGCCCAGAACCGTCGTGTGGAGGTCAACCTGGGCCCGATCCCGGGCCAGCAGTACGGTCAGCCTGCCGCCCAGCAGCAACAGGCGCCGCAGCAGAACAACCAGTTCCAGGGCAACCCGTACCAGCAGTACCAGTAACCTGTAGTCAATAAAAAGGGCGCCGTGCAATCCATGCATGGCGCCCTTTTTTGTGGCTGACGATAAATCAGTCGATGTATTCGAACAGCTTCACGATCTTCTGTACGCCGGACACACTTTGTACCAGGTTGGCGGCGCGGGTGGCTTCTGCCTGGGTCAGCAGGCCCATCATGTAGACGATGCCGTTGTCGGTGACGATCTTGATCCGAGAGCCGGGAATGGCGCTGTCGGTCAGCATCTGGGTCTTGATCTTGGTGGTCAGCAGGGCGTCGTTGCTGATTGCCAGCAGGGTGATCGGGTCCATCACCTGCAGTTCGTTGTGAACCTTCTTGACCCGCTGCACAGTGGCGGCAGCTTGTTCAGCCTGGGCCTTCAAGTCGGCGCGCGGGGTTTGGCCGGTGAGCAGCACCACGCCGTTGAAGCTGACGACCACGATGCGCGACGCGCCGTTGCCCAGGTCTGGAGCGGCCTTGGACACGTTGACGGAAACCTTGGTCTCGATCAGTGAGTCATCGATTTTGCTGCCGAAAGTGCGGGTGCCTTTATCGTCCTGGATGGGCGTGTCGCGGCTCGCTTCGATTACCGAGCTGCAGCCGCTGATGCCTAGGCACAGCGTGATTGCCAATAGGCTAAGGCGTTTAACGGTCATTCTTCACTCCCGAACAGTTGGCTGTCGATCAGATCGCACAGGCAGTGGATCGCCAGCAGGTGGACTTCCTGGATACGTGCGGTGACATTGGCCGGGACGCGGATTTCCACGTCTTCGGGTAACAGCAGCGAGGCCATGCCGCCGCCGTCGCGTCCGGTCAATGCTACGACAATCATTTCACGATCATGTGCGGCCTGGATCGCTTGAATAATATTCGCCGAGTTACCGCTGGTGGAGATCGCCAGCAGGACGTCCCCCGGCTGGCCAAGGGCGCGGATCTGTTTGGAGAAGATTTCGTTGTAGCTGTAGTCGTTGGCGATCGAGGTGATCGTCGAGGTGTCGGTGGTCAGGGCGATGGCCGGCAGGCTCGGGCGCTCACGCTCGAAGCGGTTGAGCAGCTCGGAGGAGAAATGCTGGGCATCGCCGGCCGAACCGCCGTTGCCGCACGAAAGCATTTTGCCTTCGTTGAGCAAGGCGTTGACCATGACCTGACTGGCTTGCTCGATGTGCGGTGCAAGTACGTCCATCGCCTGTTGCTTGGTATCGATACTGGCCTGGAAAAGCTGGCGAATTCGGGATTGCATGTCCATCTGTGTGACCTTAAGTAGCGCGGCTGTTTGGCACAGGAATGTGCAGCCCGCAAAGCAAAGAGCAAAAGTGTGCGGTGTAGATGTCCGGCGAATCAGCTGTCAAAGGCATCTTGCAGCCAGTTCAGATCGGCTGTTCCCCGGGGAGTGCTTTCTATGGCAACCACATCGAAACGGCAGGGATGATCGGCCCAGCGACGCTCCTTGAGCAGGAAAAACTGCGCGGCGAGTATCAACTTCTGGCGCTTGCGCCCGTCGATACTGGCGAGCGCGCCACCCCATTGTGCGTGTTTTCTGTAGCGGACTTCGACAAATACTACTGTATCGCCGTCAAGCATGACCAGATCAAGCTCGCCGCGTTTGCATAACCAGTTCTGCGCCAGGAGGCGCAGACCTTGTTGTTGCAGGTACTCGAGAGCTTGAAGTTCGGCGTCCTTGCCGCTTTGTGCGCTTGACCGCTCGGGCATCAGCGCGGGGTATCAGGCAGGCGCTGGATCTCGCCACCGACGAACTTCGCCCATGGCATCTGGCGGTCGACACGCTGGCTGGCGCTGACGCCCAGGTTGCCCGACAGGCCGTCGACACGAGTGTCCGGCAGTGCCTTGAGCTGCCCCAGGCGCGGCGCCAGGCGGTAGGCATCCACACCCATCGCGTACAGGCGGCCAAGGCTGCCGTTGGCTTGTGGCCATTGGGCAGCGACCTGGTTGCGCAGCGGGTCGGTGGTGTTCAGCAGCCAAGGGGTTTCGCAGAACATCACGTTGGTCATGTCCAGGTACTGGTTCTTGTCGCCACTGGCGCTGAACACGTGGGACGTCGCATACACCGGCACGTCGCCAGCGTATTGGAAGTTCAGGGTCGGCTTGATCTGCTGGGCCAGTTGCGGAGTCACGGCCAGGAAGATGAACTCGATGTCCTGGCGGCGCGATGGCTGGGCGGAAACATCCGAACCTACCGTGCTTTGCAGGCTCTTGGCGCGGCCTTCGCTCTTGCGCAGCTGGAACAGGTCGGCAATCTGCTGGGCCAGGGCTACCGGCTGGTCAACGTACTCGACGCCCACCACGGTGCCGCCATTGGCTTCCCAATCCTGACGGAATGCCTTGTAGACGCGCTCGCCCCATTCGCCTTTCGGCACCATGGCGGCGGCGCGGTGCAGGCCATCGGCGCGAGCACGACGGGACACTTCACGGGCTTCGTCTTCAGCGGCCAGGCCAAACTGGAACAGTTGCGCCGGGTTCTGGTCGGCTTCGCTGTAGTTCAGGGCCAGGGTGGTGATCGGCAATTGCGGGCGTGCGCTGAGTTGCTTGACCAGCGGTTTCTCCAGCGGGCCGACCACCAGTTGCACGCCGGCGGCCTGGGCCTTGGCGTAGAAGTCGTCGATGGAGGTCAGGCGCGAGCTGTCGTAGAACTCGATCACCGGCGGCTTCTGCCCGGCTTGTTCAGCCTGGTAGTGCGCGGCCATGAAGCCTTCGCGCAGCGCCTTGGCAACGCCGGCCAGAGGACCTTCCTGCGGCAGCAGCAGGGCGATCTTGTTCAGCGGCTGGCTGGCCAGTTCCTTGAGCTTGGTCAGCGGCTGCGGCAATTGCGAGGCTGCCGGGTGGCCAGGGTTCTGGGCGCGCCAGGTGTCGATGGCCGCCTGCTGTTGCTCCAGAGTGCCGGCGCCCTTGACTGCCTGGGCCAGGCTGATCCAGCCGTCCAGCGTCGGGTTGCCGCTGGCTTGCAGTTGATCGGCAGGCAAGGCGGCAATCAGTGCCCAGATGGCTTCGTGGTTGCTGTTGTAGGCATCGCCCGTCAGCAGCGGGGCCATGGCGACGCGCTCGCGGGCGGCGGCCAGGGTCTGGCCGTCGGCCTCATAGGCACGGGCATGCACGGTGCCCGTGCGGATCTGCTGTTCAGGCGGCAGTTCCTTGAGGCTTTGCAGGCTCGGGTGATTCAAGGCCGTCAACGCTGCCTTGGGCTGGTTGCGGGCCATCGCCAGTTCAGCCGACAGGGTGCTGGCAAATACCTGCGCCGCCGGTTTCAGGACGTCCAGTGGCACCTGGGCAAGAATCTGCGCCGAGCGTCCCGGATTGTTTTGGTGGAACGCCAGGTCAGCCGCACTCAAGCGCAACAGCGCGGCTTTTTCCGGAGTCTTGGCCGAAGTCGCCTGTTCGAGCAGTTGCTCGATGCTGGCATCCGGAGTCCGGGGGAGGTCGCCAAGGCTGGACGAGGGCGAGCTGGCGCAAGCCGCCAACAGGGCAGCGAGGCAGAGGGCAGAGAACAGCCGCAGGCAAGCGATCATGTAAGTGTTCCTGATACCGATCAAATTAGCGTGGAATTGTACCCAAGCACTGGCCGGGGCGCGATGTTACTGGCGTGAAACCGTCTATTTAGGTCGTGTAAATGTTGCAGGACCCAATAGGCGGCTGAAATCGAACCCGCCCCGAGGGCATATATTCAAGGCGTCTACGCGCTACAATGTGGCTTTTGCCAACCATCGAGGTGTGCGTTTTGACTGCTCCAGGTCCTTTGAATTCCACTGCAGGCTCGCTTTTTGTCGTGGCGACGCCCATTGGCAACCTGGACGACATCAGTGCCCGTGCGCTGAAAGTGTTGCGCGACGTAAAACTGATCGCGGCTGAAGACACTCGGCACTCCCAGCGGTTGATGCAGCATTTCGGTATTCCGACCCCCTTGGCCGCCTGTCACGAACACAACGAACGTGAAGAAGGCAGTCGTTTTATCACTCGTTTGCTGGCGGGTGATGACGTGGCTTTGATCTCGGATGCGGGTACGCCGCTGATTTCCGACCCTGGCTATCATCTGGTTCGCCAGGCGCGGGCGGCTGGTATCAATGTAGTGCCTGTTCCGGGAGCGTGCGCGCTGATTGCTGCATTGTCTGCTGCCGGCTTGCCGTCGGACCGGTTTATCTTCGAAGGCTTCCTGCCTGCCAAGGCCGTCGGGCGCCGGGCGCGCCTGGAACTGGTAAAGGAAGAGCCACGCACGCTGATCTTCTACGAAGCCCCGCACCGCATCCTTGAGTGCCTGCAAGATATGGAGCTGGTGTTCGGCGGCGATCGCCTGGCACTGCTGGCGCGAGAAATCACCAAGACCTTCGAAACCCTCAAGGGCTTGCCGCTGCAGGAACTGCGCGAATTCGTGGAAGGCGACAGCAATCAGCAGCGCGGCGAGTGCGTGGTGCTGGTAGCCGGCTGGTCGGCGCCGGAAAGCGAAGATGCCGTGGGCAGCGAGGCAATGCGCATTCTTGACCTGCTGCTCAAGGAGATGCCATTGAAGCGCGCCGCTGCATTGGCCGCGGAAATAACCGGCGTACGCAAGAACGTCCTGTATCAAGTGGCGCTGGATAAACAAAAGGGCGAATAGTTCCGGGTTCTAACCTGCACTCCGTCTGAACATGATGGCATTAGTGTCTTTTAATACTTGTTCTAACGCCGCCGTGCCGTTAACCTGCGCGGCGGAGAGTCGATTGGACAGTCGCTGCCTTCTATGAAAATTAGAGGGGGGAGGAAAGTCCGGGCTCCATAGGGCGAAGTGCCAGGTAATGCCTGGGAGGCGTGAGCCTACGGAAAGTGCCACAGAAAATAACCGCCTAAGTACTTCGGTACCGGTAAGGGTGAAAAGGTGCGGTAAGAGCGCACCGCACGACTGGCAACAGTTCGTGGCTAGGTAAACCCCACTTGGAGCAAGACCAAATAGGGTCCCAAGGCGTGGCCCGCGCTGGGACCGGGTAGGTTGCTAAAGATGTCCAGTGATGGCCATCGTAGACGAATGACTGTTCAAGACAGAACCCGGCTTACAGATCGACTCTCCACCTTTTTTCCTTCTGTCCGAATCTCGGGCAGGAACCTGGTAGTAACGCGAGAATCCCTCCCTGCTGAATCGTCAGCAGATGCGTCTTCGTAATACCGAAAAAATCTTACTCTTAATAAATTACTTTAACTTTAAGCCTTAGCTCTTTGAGCTATTTGGTGTTGTTGAGTCAAAATCGCCGTCAAACTCTCGTTTCTCCTCCCTTTACCTTCCTAAATCTCCGTTCTGTAAGGCTTTTCCTTGAATCCGCGCCTTGACGGTGTGGTGGGCGCATTCCTATAGTGTGCGCAAGTGGCGGAAAGTGGCACAAAGTGGGTTTTTTGAACGTAAAACGCTAAAATTTGGAGAAACGCATCTGTGTTTCGCGGAGCTAACGCTATCAGTCTCGATGCAAAAGGCCGTCTCGCCATGCCGAGCCGGTATCGTGACGAGCTCATTTCGCGAAGTTCCGGGCAATTAATCATCACCATCGATGCCGTTGATCCCTGTTTATGTGTGTACCCGCTCGATGAGTGGGAGCTGATTGAAACCAAGTTGCGTGCACTGCCTTCACTGCGTGAAGAGAACCGCCGCCTGCAACGCTTGCTGATTGGTAATGCCGTCGACCTCGAACTCGATGGCAGTGGTCGTTTCCTGGTTCCACCGCGTCTGCGCGAATACGCCAAATTGGACAAGCGCGCGATGCTGGTAGGCCAACTGAACAAGTTCCAATTGTGGGACGAAGATGCCTGGGATGCTGTTTCTGCAGCTGATCTGGCTGCTATTCAACAACCGGGCGCCATGCCTGATGAACTGCGTGATTTGATCCTGTGACTATTGATAGCGGCTTTAACCACATCACCGTACTGCTTGACGAAGCCGTTGAGGCTCTCGCCGTACGCGCGGATGGCTGCTATTTGGATGGCACCTTCGGCAGGGGCGGGCACAGTCGGCTGATCCTCAGCCAGCTGGGTCCGGACGGTAAGCTCCTCGGGTTCGACAAAGACCCTCAAGCGATTGCCACCGGGCAAGCGCTAGCGGCCGAAGACGGCCGCTTTGTCGTTGTGCAGCGCAGCTTTGCCGAGCTCGGTGCAGAAGTCGCCGAACGTGGCATGGCGGGCAAGGTGGCCGGGGTTCTGCTGGACCTGGGCGTGTCTTCCCCACAGCTGGACGACCCTGAGCGTGGCTTTAGTTTCATGAACGACGGCCCGCTGGACATGCGCATGGACCCAAGCCGTGGCATCAGCGCCGCGCAGTTCATCGCTACCGCTCCCCACGAAGAAATCACCCGTGTGTTCAAGGAATACGGCGAAGAGCGCTTCGCTGGCCGCATGGCGCGTGCCGTGGTCGAACGCCGGGAAATCCAGCCGTTCGAGCGCACGGCCGACCTGGCTGAAGTGCTGAAAGTCGCCAACCCTGCATGGGAAAAGGGCAAGAACCCGGCAACCCGTGCGTTCCAGGGCCTGCGTATTCACGTCAACAACGAATTGGGCGACCTGGAAGCCGGCCTCGAAGCCGCCCTGGAAGCTCTGGAAGTGGGCGGTCGCCTGGTGGTGATCAGCTTCCACTCCCTGGAAGACCGTATCGTCAAATTGTTCATGCGTCGCCTGGTCAAGGGCGAGTCCGACAACCTGCCGCGCAACCTGCCGGTGCGTTACGAAGCTTTTGTGCCGAAAATCAAAATCCATGGCAAAGCGCAGTTCGCTTCCGAAGCCGAACTCAAGGCCAACCCACGTGCCCGTAGCGCTGTCATGCGCGTTGCGGAGAAGTTGCGGTGAGCAAGCTTTTCGCCAAGCCCCTCCCGGGCGGCAGCTTCTTTATGTTGCTGCTATTTGTTGGCGTGCTGGTGTCCGCGATTGCGGTGTCCTACAGCGCCCATTACAACCGCCAACTGCTCAATACCCTGTACGGGGAGTTGAGCGTGCGCGACAAGGCGCAGGCGGAGTGGGGCCGGTTGATCCTCGAGCAAAGTACCTGGACGGCCCACAGCCGCATCGAAGTGCTGGCCACTGAACAACTGAAGATGCACATCCCGGGCGCTGCAGAAGTTCGCATGGTGGCGCCATGATGAAACTCGAGGGCGCACTCTACCCGTGGCGTTTCCGCGTAGTGCTGGGGTTGCTGGCACTGATGGTGGGCGCGATTGCCTGGCGGATTATCGACCTGCAAGTGGTGGACCGTGACTTCCTGATCGGCCAGGGCGATGCCCGTAGCCTGCGGCATATCCCGATTCCTGCACACCGCGGCCTGATCACCGACCGTAACGGCGAGCCCCTGGCCGTCAGTACCCCGGTGACCACCCTGTGGGCCAACGCCAAGGAAATGCAGACCGCCAAGGACAAATGGCCGGAACTGGCTGCCGCCCTGGGCCAGGACCCGAAAGCCCTGAGCGAACGCCTCGAAGCCCAGGCCAATAAAGAATTCATCTACCTGGTTCGCGGGCTCACCCCCGAACAAGGCCAGCAAGTACTCGACCTTAAAGTCCCCGGTGTCTACGGCATCGAGGAATTTCGGCGTTTCTACCCGGCCGGCGAAACCACCGCCCATATGGTGGGTTTCACCGACATTGATGATCACGGTCGCGAAGGCGTGGAACTCGCCTACGACGAATGGCTGGCCGGGGTTCCCGGCAAACGACAGGTCATCAAGGATCGGCGCGGCAGACTGATCAAGGATGTCCAGGTCACCAAAAACGCCAAGGCCGGTAAGCCCTTGGCGTTGTCGATTGACCTGCGCCTGCAATACCTGGCCAACCGTGAGCTGCGTAACGCGATCATCGAGAACGGTGCGAAAGCCGGCAGCCTGGTGATCATGGACGTGAAGACCGGCGAGATTCTCGCCATGGTCAACCAGCCGACCTACAACCCGAATAACCGTCGCAACCTGCAGCCGGCGATGATGCGCAACCGCGCCATGATCGACGTGTTCGAGCCGGGTTCGACCATGAAAGCCATTTCCATGAGTGCCGCCCTGGAAACCGGGCGCTGGAAACCGGCCGATAAGGTCGAGGTTTACCCGGGCACATTGCAGCTGGGCAAATACACCATTCGTGACGTGTCGCGCACCGAAGGTCCGGTGCTGGATTTGACAGGTATCCTGATCAACTCCAGTAACGTGGGCATGAGTAAAGTCGCCTTCGATATCGGCGGCGAAGCCATCTACCACCTCGCGCAGAAAGTCGGCCTGGGGCAACCCACCGGCCTGGACTTCCCGGGCGAACGTGTGGGCAACCTGCCGAACTACCGTGACTGGAAAAAAGCCGAGACCGCCACGCTTTCCTACGGTTATGGCCTGTCGGTAACAGCCATCCAACTGGCCCACGCCTTCTCGGTGCTGGCCAACAACGGCCGCATGGTGCCGCTGAGCCTGATCCACCTGGACGAGGCGCCGCCTGCGACCCAGGTGATCCCGGAAAACGTCGCGAAGACCATGCAAGGCATGCTGCAACAAGTGATCGAAGCACCACGTGGCGTGTTCCGTGCCCAGGTGCCGGCGTATCACGTGGCAGGCAAGTCCGGTACCGCGCGTAAAACCGCCGTGGGTACCAAGGGCTACGCCGAAAACTCCTACCGCTCGCTGTTCGCAGGCTTCGGCCCGATGAGCGATCCGCGCTACGCCATCGTCGTGGTGATCGATGAGCCGAGCAAAGCCGGTTACTTCGGTGGCCTGGTATCGGCGCCGGTGTTCAGCAAGGTGATGTCCGGGACGTTGCGCCTGATGAACATCACGCCGGACAACCTGCCGGCTACCCAACAAGCGAACGCCGGCCCGCCGGCCGCTGCTGTAAAAGCCAATGGAGGGCGCGGCTGATGTCTCTGAGCCTGAACAAGATTTTTGCCCACGCCGGCCGCGATCTGCTGATTCGCGAGTTGACCCTGGACAGCCGTAATGTGCGTGCCGGCGACCTGTTCCTGGCAGTGCCGGGTGGCAAGTTCGACGGCCGTGACCATATCGCCGACGCGCTGCAACGCGGCGCTGCGGCAGTAGCCTATGAAGTGGAAGGCGCCACCGTGCTGCCGATCACCGACGTGCCTTTGATTCCGGTCAAGGGCCTGGCTGCGCAATTGTCGGACATCGCCGGGCGCTTTTATGGCGACCCGAGCCGCACCCTGAACCTGGTGGGCGTGACCGGTACCAACGGCAAGACCAGCGTGACCCAACTGGTCGCCCAGGCGCTTGACCTGCTGGGTCAGCATTGCGGCATCGTGGGCACCCTGGGCACCGGTTTCTACGGAGCGCTGCAAAGCGGGCTGCACACCACGCCTAACCCGATTGCCGTGCAAGCGACCCTGGCCGACCTGAAAAAGGCCGGTGCCAAGGCGGTTGCCATGGAAGTCTCGTCCCACGGTCTGGACCAGGGGCGCGTGACTGCCCTGGCGTTCGACGTGGCGGTGATGACCAACCTGTCCCGCGATCACCTGGATTACCACGGGACCATGGAGGCCTACGCCGCCACCAAGGCCCGGCTGTTTGCCTGGAATGACCTGAAGTGCCGGGTGGTCAACCTGGACGACGAATTCGGTCGCCAACTGGCCGCCGCCCAAGGCGACGGCCGCCTGATCAGCTACAGCCTGGAAGACTCCAGCGCCTACCTGTATTGCCGTGAAGCCACCTTTGATGACGAAGGCGTGCGCGCCACGCTGGTTACGCCGCAGGGCGAGCACCATTTGCGCAGCACCTTGCTCGGGCGTTTCAACCTGAGCAACGTGTTGGCCGCTGTGGGTGCCTTGCTCGGCCTGGATTACGCCCTCGACGAAATCCTGCGGGTGTTGCCGAAGCTCGAAGGCCCGGCCGGTCGCATGCAGCGCCTCGGCGGCGGCTCCCAGCCGCTGGTGGTGGTCGATTACGCCCACACGCCGGACGCCCTGGAAAAAATCCTGCAGGCCCTGCGCCCCCACGCCAAGGGTAAATTGCTGTGCCTGTTCGGCTGTGGCGGTGACCGCGATCGCGGCAAGCGCCCGCTGATGGCGGAAATCGTCGAGCGCCTGGCCGACGGTGTGCTCGTGACTGACGACAACCCGCGCAGCGAAGACCCAAGCCAGATTTTCGATGACATTCGTGTCGGCTTTAAAGATGCGTCCAAGGCGACGTTCGTTGCCGGTCGCGGTGCAGCCATCGCCCAATTGATCGCCGGCGCAAGTGCTGACGACGTGGTGGTGCTGGCCGGTAAAGGTCACGAGGACTATCAGGAAATCAACGGCGAACGCCACGCCTTCTCCGATCTGGTCGAGGCTGATCACGCCCTGACCGCGTGGGAGGTGGCCCATGCTTAAGCCGCTTAAATTCAGCGAACTGACCCAGGCCTTGTCGGCCCGCGTGCTGTCGGCTGATTGCAGCTTTGATGGCGTCAGCATCGACAGCCGGACGATCAAGCCCGGGCAACTGTTTGTCGCCTTGGCCGGCCCGAGCTTCGATGGCCATGACTACCTGAATGACGTCGCTGCCAAAGGCGCTGTCGGCGCTCTGGTGCAGCGCGAAGTCGCTGACTCGACGCTGCCACAATTGCTGGTCGCCGACACCCGCCTGGCCCTCGGCCAACTGGGGGCGCTGAACCGTGCCGCCTTCACCAAGCCTGTTGCGGCGATCACCGGTTCCAGCGGCAAGACCACGGTCAAGGAACTGCTGGCCGGCATCCTGCGCACGCGCGGCCCGGTCCTGGCGACCCGTGGCAACCTGAACAATGACTTCGGCGCTCCGCTGACCCTGCTCGAACTGGCCCCGGAACACACGGCGGCCGTCATTGAGCTGGGTGCTTCGCGCATCGGCGAAATCGCCTACACCGTGGCCATGACCAAGCCTCATGTCGCGGTGATCAGCAACGCCGGTACTGCCCACGTCGGCGAGTTTGGCGGCCCTGAAAAGATCGTCGAAGCCAAGGGCGAAATCATCGAAGGCCTCGACGCATCCGGCACTGCCGTGCTGAACCTCGATGACAAGGCCTTCGAAACCTGGCGTGTACGTGCCGCCGGTCGCAAGGTGTTGAGCTTCGCGGTGCACAACGCCGCTGCCGATTTCCATGCCTCGAATATCAAGGCCGACGCCCGTGGCTGCCCGTCCTTCACCCTGCATACCCCGCAAGGTGACGAGCACGTACAACTGAACCTGCTGGGCAACCACAACGTCGCCAATGCCCTGGCTGCCGCCGCCGCCGCCCACGTGCTGGGCGTGTCGTTGTTTGGCATCGCCACCGGCCTTGGTGCCGTGCAACCGGTCAAGGGCCGTACCGTCGCGCAATTGGCCAGCAACGGCATGCGCGTGATTGATGACACCTACAACGCCAACCAGTCCTCGATCTGTGCCGCCATCGACCTGCTGACCAGCTTCGACGGTCGCAAGGTGCTGGTGCTGGGGGATATCGCCGAGCTGGGCGAGTGGGCTGAACAGTCTCACCGTGAAGTCGGCGCGTACGCCGCCGGCAAGGTCGATGCCCTGTACGCCGTTGGCCCGAACATGCTGCACGCCGTGGACACCTTCGGGCCGGGCGCCAGGCATTTCGCCAGCCAGGCCGAACTGATCCAGGCACTGAGTGCGGCTGAACAAGACAAACACACCACTATTTTGATCAAGGGATCGCGCAGCGCGGTGATGGAAAACGTCGTCGCGGCCTTGTGTGGCTCAAGTACGGAGAAACATTAATGCTGCTGCTGCTGGCTGAGTATCTGCAACAGTTCCACAAAGGCTTCGCGGTCTTTCAGTACCTGACCCTGCGCGGGATCCTGGGTGTGCTGACCGCGCTGTCGTTGTCGCTGTTCCTCGGGCCATGGATGATCCGTACCCTGCAAAACCTGCAGATTGGCCAGTCGGTACGCAACGACGGCCCGCAGTCGCACCTGTCCAAATCCGGCACCCCGACCATGGGCGGTGCGTTGATCCTGTCGTCCATCGGCATCAGTACGCTGCTGTGGGCTGACCTGCATAACCGTTATGTCTGGACCGTGCTGCTGGTGACCCTGCTGTTCGGCGCCATCGGTTGGGTAGATGACTACCGCAAGGTGATCGAGAAGAACTCCAAGGGGCTGCCTAGCCGCTGGAAGTATTTCTGGCAGTCGGTGTTCGGCCTCGGCGCGGCGATCTTCCTGTTCATGACTGCGCCAAGCGCGGTGGAAACCACCCTGATCATCCCGATGCTCAAGGACGCCAGCATTCCACTGGGCGTCGGCTTCGTGGTGCTGACCTACTTCGTGATCGTCGGCTCCAGCAACGCGGTCAACCTGACGGACGGCCTCGACGGCCTGGCGATCATGCCGACGGTGATGGTGGGCGGTGCCCTCGGCATCTTCTGCTACCTGTCGGGTAACGTGAAATTCGCTGAATACCTGCTGATCCCGTATGTACCGGGCGCGGGCGAACTGATTGTGTTCTGCGGTGCGTTGATCGGTGCGGGCCTGGGCTTCCTGTGGTTCAACACCTACCCCGCACAAGTCTTCATGGGCGACGTCGGCGCACTGGCGCTGGGCGCGGCCCTGGGCACCATCGCGGTGATCGTCCGTCAGGAAATCGTCCTGTTCATCATGGGCGGTGTGTTCGTGATGGAAACCCTGTCGGTGGTGATCCAGGTTGCCTCCTTCAAATTGACCGGGCGCCGCGTATTCCGCATGGCGCCGATTCACCACCACTTTGAACTCAAGGGCTGGCCTGAGCCGCGGGTGATTGTCCGTTTCTGGATTATCACCGTGATTCTGGTTCTGTTCGGCCTTGCCACCCTGAAACTGAGGTAGAAACGAGTGTCCCTGATCGCTTCAGACCACTTCCGCATCGTTGTCGGCCTCGGCAAGAGCGGCATGTCCCTGGTTCGCTTCCTGGCGAACCGGGGCACGTCGTTTGCCGTGGCCGATACGCGGGAAAATCCACCGGAGCTGGTCACGCTGCGCCGTGACTACCCGCACGTGGAAGTGCGTTGTGGCGAGCTGGATGTCGAGTTTCTGTGCCGTGCCGATGAGCTCTACGTGAGCCCCGGCCTGGCCCTGGCGACCCCGGCCCTGCAAGCGGCGGCGGCCCGTGGCGTGAAGTTGTCCGGCGACATCGAGCTGTTCGCGCGTAACGCGAAGGCGCCGATCGTGGCCATCAGCGGTTCCAATGCAAAAAGCACCGTGACCACCCTGGTGGGCGAGATGGCGGCTGCGGCCGGCAAGCACGTGGCCGTGGGCGGCAACCTCGGCACGCCGGCGCTGGACCTGCTCAACGACGACGTCGAGCTGTACGTGATGGAGCTGTCGAGCTTCCAGCTGGAAACCACTGACCAGCTCAACGCCGAGGTGGCCACCGTGCTCAACGTCAGCGAGGACCACATGGACCGCTACAGCGGCCTGCCGGCGTATCACCTGGCCAAGCACCGGATCTTCCGTGGCGCGCGGCAAGTGGTGGTGAACCGTCAGGATGCCCTGAGCCGTCCGCTGATCGGCGAAGGTCTGCCGTGCTGGACCTTCGGCCTGAACAAGCCTGACTTCAAGGCCTTCGGCCTTCGGGAAGAGAACGGCGAGAAATACCTGGCCTTCGAATTTCAGAACCTGATGCCGGTGCGCGAACTGAAAATCCGTGGTGCCCACAACCAGGCCAACGCCCTGGCGGCGCTGGCGCTCGGTCACGCCGTCGGCTTGCCGTTCGACGCCATGCTCTCGGCCCTGCGCAGCTTTGCCGGCCTTGAGCATCGCTGCCAGTGGGTTCGCGAGCTGGATGGTGTTGGCTATTACAACGATTCCAAGGCCACCAACGTCGGTGCGGCACTCGCTGCCATCGAAGGCTTGGGTGCCGACATTCAGGGCAAGGTCGTGCTGATCGCCGGTGGCGACGGCAAGGGTGCCGACTTCAAGGACCTTAAAGGCCCGGTCGCCGCCAACTGCCGCGCCGTGGTGTTGATGGGCCGTGATTCCGGCCTGATCGCCGATGCCCTGGGCGACGCCGTACCGCAGGTGCGCGCGCAGTCCCTGGACGATGCCATCGCCCAATCCAAAGCCTTGGCTCAGCCGGGCGACGTGGTGCTGCTGTCGCCTGCCTGCGCCAGTTTCGACATGTTCAAGAACTACGAAGAGCGCGGCCAGCTGTTCGCCCGCGCCGTGGAGGCCTTGGCATGAGTATCAATTTCCGTAACATCATCAAGCCGTACCCGTCGCCGATCATTACCGGGCGCGGTATCGACCTGGACTTCCCGATGCTCGCCGGTTGCCTCGCGCTGCTGGGCCTGGGCCTGGTGATGATCACCTCGGCCTCCTCGGAAGTGGCTGCGGTGCAATCGGGCAACACCCTGTACATGATGATCCGTCACCTGGTGTACCTGGTGATCGGTCTCGGTGCCTGCATCGTCACCATGATGATCCCGATCGCCACCTGGCAGCGCCTGGGTTGGCTGATGCTGGTGGGCGCCTTCGGCCTGTTGGTGATGGTGATCCTGCCCGGCATCGGGCGTGAGGTGAACGGCTCGATGCGCTGGATCGGCTTCGGTGCGTTCAACGTGCAGCCCTCGGAAATCGCCAAGGTGTTCGTGGTGATCTACCTCGCCGGCTACCTGGTGCGGCGCCAGAAAGAAGTACGCGAAAGCTGGATGGGCTTCTTCAAGCCGTTCATCGTGCTGCTGCCCATGGCCGGCCTGTTGCTGATGGAGCCGGACTTCGGTGCCACCGTCGTAATGATGGGCGCGGCGGCGGCGATGCTGTTCCTCGGCGGCGTCGGCCTGTTCCGCTTCACCTTGATGGTGGTGCTGGCGGTGGCCGCCGTGACCATTCTGGTGCAGGCGCAACCCTACCGGATGGCCCGTCTGATTACCTTTACCGACCCGTGGTCCGATCAGTTCGGTTCCGGCTACCAGTTGACCCAGGCGTTGATCGCCTTCGGTCGCGGTGAGTGGCTGGGCGTGGGCCTGGGCAATAGCGTGCAGAAGCAGTTCTACCTGCCGGAAGCCCACACCGACTTCGTGTTCTCGGTACTCGCCGAAGAGCTGGGCGTGGTCGGTTCGCTGTGCACCGTCGCGCTGTTCGTGTTCGTGTGTGTTCGCGGCATGTACATCGGCTTGTGGGCCGAAAAGGCCAAGCAATATTTCGCCGCCTACGTGGCGTACGGCTTGTCGTTCCTGTGGATCGGCCAGTTCCTGATCAACATCGGGGTGAACGTCGGCCTGCTGCCGACCAAGGGCCTGACCTTGCCGTTCCTCAGCTACGGCGGCAGCTCGTTGGTGATTTGCTGCGCCTGTCTCGGGTTGTTGCTGCGTATCGAGTGGGAGAGTCGGACCCACCTGGGCAGCGAAGAGATGGAGTTCAGCGAAAGCGACTTCGCCGAGGAGCCGAACCATGGGCGCTAACGTGCTGATCATGGCAGGCGGCACCGGTGGCCACGTGTTCCCGGCGCTGGCCTGTGCCCGTGAGTTCCAGAACCGTGGCTACACCGTGCATTGGCTCGGTACGCCGCGCGGCATCGAAAATGATCTGGTACCGAATGCCGGCTTGCCGCTGCATTTGATCAACGTCACCGGCTTGCGTGGCAAGGGCAAATTGTCCCTGCTGAAGGCGCCGTTCGTGTTGCTCAAGGCCGTGTGGCAGGCGCGCAAGGTGATCCGCGAAGTGAAGCCGGTATGCGTGCTGGGCTTTGGTGGCTACGTGACCGGCCCGGGTGGTGTTGCGGCAAGACTCGCCGGCGTGCCAGTGATCGTCCACGAGCAGAATGCCGTGGCCGGCACTGCCAACCGCCTGCTGGTGCCCTTGGCTGCACGGGTATGCGAGGCGTTTCCGAAGACCTTTGGTGCCGCGGACAAGTTGCGTACCACCGGCAACCCGGTGCGTACCGAACTGTTCATGGACATCGCCCGCCAGCCATTGGCCGGTCGCAAGGCGCACCTGTTGATCCTGGGCGGAAGCCTGGGCGCCGAACCGTTGAACAAATTGCTGCCTGAAGCGGTGTCGCAACTCCCCGTGGAGCTGCGCCCCGAGATCTTCCATCAGGCCGGCAAGAACCACGATGAAGTGACCGCCACGCGCTACCGCGATGCGGGTGTGGAGGCGAATGTGCAGCCCTTCATCAAAGACATGGCCCAAGCCTATGGCTGGGCCGACCTGGTGGTCTGTCGCGCAGGTGCGTTGACCGTCAGTGAACTGGCTGCCGCCGGTCTGCCGTCCTTGCTGGTGCCTTTGCCCCACGCGATCGACGATCACCAGACCCGCAACGCCGAATATTTGGCTGGGGAGGGCGCTGCCTTCCTGCTGCCGCAAAGAACGACTGGCGCCGCCGATTTGGCCGCACGCCTGACCGAGGTTTTGATGCAACCGGAACGACTGAACAGCATGGCGAGCACCGCAAGCCGCCTGGCCAAACCTGACGCAACCCGCACCGTGGTCGATATCTGCCTGGAGGTGGCCCATGGTTGAGAATCAGAAAGCCATGCCACAGCCGGAAATGCGCCGCATCCGTCGCATCCACTTCGTCGGTATCGGCGGCGTGGGCATGTGCGGGATCGCCGAAGTGTTGCTGAACCTGGGTTACCAGGTGTCCGGCTCCGACCTGAAAATGTCGCCGGTCACCGAGCGCCTGGAATCGTTTGGCGCAAAAATCTTTATCGGCCACCGCGCCGAGAACGCTGCCGAAGCCGACGTGCTGGTGGTCTCCAGCGCTGTGAACACCTCCAACCCGGAAGTGGCCACCGCCCTTGAACGCCGCATTCCCGTAGTGCCGCGTGCCGAAATGCTGGCTGAGCTGATGCGCTACCGCCACGGCATCGCCGTCGCCGGTACCCACGGCAAGACCACCACCACCAGCCTGATCGCCTCGGTGTTCGCTGCCGGTGGCCTGGACCCGACTTTCGTCATCGGTGGCCGCCTGAATGCAGCCGGCACCAATGCACAACTGGGGACCAGCCGTTACCTGATCGCCGAAGCCGATGAAAGCGACGCCAGCTTCCTGCACCTGCAACCGCTGGTGGCCGTGGTGACCAACATCGACGCCGACCACATGGCGACCTACGACGGCGACTTCAACAAACTGAAGAAAACCTTCGTCGAGTTCCTGCACAACCTGCCGTTCTACGGTCTGGCCGTGGTGTGCCTGGACGATCCGGTGGTGCGTGAAATCCTGCCGCTGGTGAAGCGTCCGACCGTGACCTACGGCTTCAGCGAAGACTGCGACGTGCGCGCAATCAATGTGCGCCAGCAGGGCATGCAGACCTTCTTCACCGTGCTGCGTCCTGACCGCGAGCCGCTGGATGTC
Organism: Pseudomonas sp. C6002; assembly: GCF_013385805.1. Classification (NCBI taxonomy): domain Bacteria; kingdom Pseudomonadati; phylum Pseudomonadota; class Gammaproteobacteria; order Pseudomonadales; family Pseudomonadaceae; genus Pseudomonas; species Pseudomonas sp. C6002. The sequence goes on from NZ_JACAPH010000017.1 coordinate 276,615, forward strand.
TCGGTAAACATGCCGGGCAACCACAACGTACTCAACTCCCTGGCGACCATCTGCATCGCCTCCGACGAAGGCGTCAGCGATGAAGCCATCGTCGAAGGCCTGTCGGGTTTTGCCGGTGTGGGTCGTCGCTTCCAGGTCTACGGCGAACTGCCGGTGGACGGCGGCAACGTGATGCTGGTGGACGACTACGGTCACCACCCGACCGAAGTGGCAGCGGTGATCAAGGCCGTACGCGGTGGCTGGCCGGAACGCCGCCTGGTGATGGTGTACCAGCCGCACCGCTACAGCCGTACCCGCGACCTGTACGACGATTTCGTCAATGTACTGGCGGATGCCAACGTGTTGCTGCTGATGGAAGTCTACCCGGCCGGTGAAGAACCGATCCCGGGTGCCGACAGCCGCAAGCTGTGCAACAGCATCCGTCAACGCGGCCAGTTGGACCCGATCTACATCGAGCGTGGTGTGGACCTGGCGCCGATCGTCAAGCCGCTGCTGCGTGCCGGCGACATCCTGCTGTGCCAGGGTGCCGGTGACATCGGTGGCCTCGCCCCTAAATTGCTGGCAAGCCCGCTGTTTGCCGCCGCACAGGGGAAGTCGAAATGACCACTGACTACGGCTCCCTGTTCTCGACCATTCAACCTGCCGACTTCGGCCGGGTTGCGGTGCTGTTCGGTGGCAAGAGCGCTGAGCGTGAAGTGTCGCTGAAGTCCGGCAATGCCGTGCTGGAAGCGCTGCAAAGTGCCGGTGTGAATGCGTTCGGCATCGACGTGGGTGATGACTTCCTGTCGCGCCTGCAGGCCGAGAAGATCGACCGCGCCTTCATCATTCTTCACGGACGTGGCGGTGAAGATGGCAGCATGCAGGGCCTGCTGGAGTGCCTGGGCATTCCGTATACCGGCAGCGGCATCCTCGCTTCGGCCCTGGCCATGGACAAGTTGCGGACCAAGCAGGTGTGGCACAGCCTGGGTATTCCGACCCCGCGTCACAGCGTGCTGTGCAGCGAAGACGATTGTATTTCTGCAGCCAAGGAACTGGGCCTGCCTTTGATCGTCAAACCAGCCCATGAAGGCTCCAGTATCGGCATGGCTAAAGTGAACTCAGCCGCCGAATTGATTGACGCATGGAAAGCGGCCAGTACCTACGATTCGCAAGTGTTGGTGGAACAGTGGATTCAAGGTCCCGAGTTCACCATCGCTACTCTGCGTGGCCAGGTATTGCCGCCCATCGCATTGGGCACGCCCCACACCTTTTACGACTACGACGCCAAGTATGTGGCCTCCGATACCCAGTACCGGATCCCGTGCGGCCTCGACGCAGCCAAGGAACAGGAATTGATGGACCTCACGGCGAAAGCCTGTGAGGCGCTGGGTATCGCCGGTTGGGCGCGGGCAGACGTGATGCAGGATGACCAGGGGAACTTCTGGTTCCTGGAAGTCAACACTGCACCCGGGATGACCGACCACAGCCTGGTACCCATGGCCGCTCGTGCCGCCGGCCTGGATTTCCAGCAGTTGGTGCTGGCGATCCTGGCAGCAAGCATAGAGCCACGAGGCTAAGACCATGAACGGCGCATCGCTTCGTCATCAGCAACCCGCTCCCGGCCGCAAGCCGGTGCCGCGTGGTGCCAGCCGAATGGTGGCTAAAGAGCCGATGTCGGCGCGCATGCCGAAAGCCAACTTTGGTTTTCTCAAGGCGCTGTTCTGGCCGGTGATCCTGGTGGCCCTGGGGTTCGGTACGTATGAAGGCGCCCAGCGCCTGCTGCCGTATGCCGACCGGCCGATCACCAAGATCAGCGTGCAGGGTGACTTGAGCTACATCAGCCAGCAAGCCGTGCAGCAGCGAATCGCCCCGTTTGTGGCGTCGAGCTTCTTCACCATCGACCTGGCAGGCATGCGCTCCGAGCTGGAACAGATGCCATGGATTGCCCACGCCGAAGTACGTCGCGTGTGGCCGGATCAAGTGACGATCCGCCTGGAAGAACAACTGCCCGTGGCCCGTTGGGGTGATGGTGCGCTGTTGAACAACCAGGGCCAGGCGTTTGCACCTCGCGAAGTGGCGAATTACGAGCACCTGCCGCAGTTGTTCGGGCCGCAGCGGGCGCAGCAGCAAGTGATGCAGCAGTACCAGGCGTTGAGCCAGATGCTGCGGCCGTTGGGCTTCTCGATTGCGCGACTGGAATTGCGCGAGCGGGGCAGCTGGTTTTTGACCACGGGTGCAGGCAGTTCCGGCCCGGGCATCGAGTTGTTGCTGGGACGCGGCAACCTGGTGGAAAAGATGCGCCGTTTTATCGCCATCTATGAAAAGACCTTGAAAGAACAGATTACGAACATTGCGAGCATCGACCTGCGTTACGCCAACGGCCTTGCCGTCGGCTGGCGGGCCCCTGCGGCGCCCACGGCAGCGCAACCTGCTGTCGCGAAGAATTAAGAAGAGGCAGGACCCATGGCAAACGTGCAAAGCGGCAAAATGATCGTCGGTCTGGATATCGGCACCTCCAAGGTGGTGGCGCTGGTAGGCGAGGTCGCGGACGACGGCACGCTGGAAATCGTCGGAATCGGCACGCATCCGTCCCGGGGCCTGAAGAAGGGCGTGGTGGTGAATATTGAATCCACCGTGCAATCGATCCAGCGCGCCATCGAAGAAGCGCAGCTGATGGCCGGTTGCCGGATTCACTCGGCATTTGTCGGCGTTGCCGGCAACCACATCCGCAGCCTGAATTCCCACGGCATCGTCGCGATTCGCGACCGCGAAGTCAGCTCGGCCGACCTGGAGCGGGTACTCGACGCAGCGCAAGCCGTGGCGATCCCGGCTGACCAGCGCGTGCTGCACACCCTGCCGCAGGACTACGTGATCGATAACCAGGAAGGCGTTCGCGAGCCCCTGGGCATGTCGGGCGTACGTCTGGAAGCCAAGGTTCACGTAGTGACCTGCGCCGTCAACGCTGCACAGAACATTGAAAAATGCGTGCGCCGCTGCGGGCTGGAAATCGACGACATCATTCTCGAGCAGTTGGCTTCGGCTTACTCGGTACTGACCGACGACGAAAAAGAACTGGGCGTGTGCCTGGTGGACATCGGCGGCGGCACCACGGACATCGCGATCTTCACCGAGGGTGCGATTCGTCACACCGCGGTGATCCCGATTGCCGGTGACCAGGTGACCAACGACATCGCCATGGCGTTGCGCACACCGACCCAGTACGCCGAAGAAATCAAGATCCGTTACGCCTGCGCCCTGGCCAAGCTGGCCGGTGCTGGTGAAACCATCAAGGTGCCAAGCGTGGGCGACCGTCCACCGCGCGAACTGTCGCGCCAGGCATTGGCCGAAGTGGTCGAGCCGCGCTACGACGAACTGTTCACCCTGATCCAGGCTGAACTGCGTCGCAGCGGCTACGAAGATTTGATCCCGGCCGGCATCGTGCTGACCGGTGGCACCTCGAAGATGGAAGGCGCGGTCGAACTGGCCGAGGAAATCTTCCACATGCCGGTCCGCCTGGGCGTGCCCCATGGCGTGAAAGGCCTGGGCGACGTAGTGCGCAACCCGATTTATTCCACCGGTGTGGGCTTGCTGTTGTACGGGCTGCAAAAGCAGACCGACGGCATTTCCCTGTCGGGCCCGAGCAACCGCGACAGCTACAGAAGCGACGACGAAGCGAAAGCGCCGTTGTTCGAGCGGTTGCAGGCTTGGGTGAAAGGCAATTTCTAAAGATTTACCGCAACACCGTTTCAAGTAGTAGGCGAAAAAACTAGAGAAATGAAAGGAGAGGGAAAATGTTCGAACTCGTAGACAACATCCCCGCAAGCCCGGTCATCAAAGTGATCGGCGTCGGCGGTGGCGGCGGCAACGCTGTCAACCACATGGTCAAGAGCAACATTGAAGGCGTTGAATTCATCTGCGCCAACACTGACGCCCAGGCCCTCAAGAGCATCGGTGCACGCACCATCCTGCAATTGGGCACAGCCGTGACCAAGGGCCTGGGTGCCGGCGCGAATCCGGAAGTCGGCCGTCAAGCCGCCCTGGAAGACCGCGAGCGCATCGCTGAAGTGCTGCAAGGCACCAACATGGTGTTCATCACCACGGGCATGGGCGGTGGTACCGGTACCGGTGCTGCGCCGATCATTGCCGAAGTGGCCAAGGAAATGGGGATCCTGACGGTTGCCGTCGTGACCCGTCCATTCCCGTTCGAAGGTCGCAAGCGCATGCAGATCGCCGATGAAGGCATCCGTCTGCTGTCCGAAAGCGTCGACTCGTTGATCACCATTCCCAACGAGAAGCTGCTGACCATCCTCGGCAAGGACGCAAGCCTGCTGTCTGCGTTTGCCAAGGCTGACGATGTACTGGCCGGTGCCGTTCGCGGTATCTCCGACATCATCAAGCGTCCGGGCATGATCAACGTCGACTTTGCCGACGTACGTACCGTGATGAGCGAAATGGGCATGGCGATGATGGGCACTGGCTGCGCCAGCGGTCCGAACCGTGCACGTGAAGCTACCGAAGCGGCCATCCGCAACCCGTTGCTGGAAGACGTGAACCTGCAAGGCGCACGCGGCATCCTGGTGAACATCACCGCCGGTCCTGACCTGTCCCTGGGTGAGTACTCCGACGTGGGTAGCATCATCGAAGCCTTCGCTTCCGAGCACGCCATGGTCAAGGTCGGTACCGTTATCGATCCGGACATGCGCGACGAACTGCACGTGACCGTTGTTGCGACCGGCCTGGGTGCGAAAATCGAGAAGCCTGTAAAGGTCATCGACAACACCGTCCATACCAGCCACGCCAGCCAGCAAGCTGCCGCTCCAGCGCCTTCGCGCCAGGAACTGCCGTCTGTGAACTATCGTGACCTGGATCGTCCGACCGTGATGCGCAACCAGGCTCAGGCCGGTGCTGCTGCATCCCGCAGCCCGAATCCGCAAGATGACCTGGACTACCTGGACATCCCGGCTTTCCTGCGTCGTCAGGCCGATTAATGGAATGTATCAGGGCTATGAAGGTGATTGGTGTTCAGCAAAGGTCTGGTCTGCTATTATCGCCAGCCTTTGTTGATACCAGTTCGCAATTTGCGCTGAAGCGGTCCAAGCCATGATTAAACAACGCACCCTGAAGAATATTATCCGTGCCACAGGTGTAGGTCTGCACTCCGGGGAGAAGGTATACCTGACCCTCAAGCCCGCACCTGTCGACACCGGCATCGTGTTTGTTCGTGCCGACCTGGACCCTGTGGTGCAGATACCTGCTCGCGCGGAAAATGTTGGCGAAACCACGATGTCGACCACGTTGGTCAACGGTGACGTCAAAGTGGACACGGTGGAGCACTTGCTCTCGGCCATGGCCGGTCTGGGCATCGATAACGCCTACGTCGAGCTCTCCGCGTCCGAAGTCCCGATCATGGATGGCAGCGCCGGACCCTTCGTATTCTTGATTCAATCTGCCGGCCTGGAAGAACAGGACGCAGCCAAGAAGTTCATTCGCATTCTGCGGGAAGTGACAGTAGAAGACGGCGACAAGCGCGCCACCTTCGTCCCGTTCGAAGGCTTTAAAGTGAGCTTTGAGATCGATTTCGATCACCCGGTATTCCGTGACCGCACCCAAAGTGCAAGCGTGGATTTTTCCAGCACTTCGTTCGTAAAAGAAGTCAGCCGCGCCCGTACCTTTGGTTTCATGAGTGACATCGAGTACCTGCGCAAGCACAACCTCGCACTCGGCGGCAGCGTTGAAAACGCCATTGTGGTCGACGCGGATGGTGTACTGAACGAAGACGGCCTTCGCTATGAAGACGAATTCGTGAAGCACAAGATCCTCGATGCAATCGGTGACCTCTACCTGCTGGGCAATAGCCTGATAGGCGAGTTCAAAGGCTTCAAGTCTGGCCACGCCCTGAACAACCAACTGCTGCGCAAGCTGATTGCACAGACAGATGCCTGGGAAGTCGTGACCTTCGAAGATGCCAGCACCGCACCGATCTCTTACATGCGTCCCGTCGCGGCGGTGTAAGTAACAACTCTCTTTCCTTTTGTTTTTAAAGGCTGCCTTCGGGTGGCCTTTTTTTTGATCGTTCCCACGCTCTGCGTGGTAACGCCTCCTGTGACGCTTTGCGTCACGGCTTTAAAGCGCCGGCATCAACAACGCGATTACGCCCGGTATGCTTGGCCTCATACAGCGCCTGGTCGGCGTTGAGCAGTAATTCCTCCAGCGTGGTGCGGCTGTTTTTGGTCCAGGTACTGAGGCCGATGCTGACTGTAATCGGCACCGTATCCCCGCTCACTCGCGGCAGGTGTTCGACACTGCTGCGGATATGTTCAGCAATCACGCGTGCACCCTGGCTGTCGGTATGCGGCAGCACCACTGCAAATTCTTCCCCGCCATAGCGAGCAGCGAGGTCGGCCGGGCGGCGGATATTGCCCTCGATCACCTGCGCCACCGTGCGCAGTGCCTCGTCGCCACCTTGATGGCCATGTCGGTCGTTGAACGCCTTGAAGTGGTCCACGTCAATCATCAGCACCGTCAACGGCTCGGCCGAACGCTGGGCGCGGTCCCATTCCAGGCGCAGGCGCTGGTCCAGGGTGCGGCGGTTGGCCAGGCCGGTAAGCGCGTCGGTGGCTGCCAGTTCTGACAGCACCTGTTCGGCACGGTGGCGCCTGCGCAGTTCCATGCAGAGCATCCAGGTCAGCCACAAAAGGCCGATGCACAAAATCCCGGTAGCGCCGCTGATCACCAGTGCTGCGCGCTTCCAGGGGGCGAATATGTCATTCGTGGACAGCCCCACGACGACGATCAGCGGTAAATCGCCCACCGTTGAGAAGGTATACAGGCGGTGCTCCTCATCCACACTGGAAGTGCCGCGAAAGTTGCCGTCGCGCTCGTGCAATATGCGCGCGACGTTGGGCCGCTGGCTGAGGTCCTTGTCGATCATGTCCCGTTCCAGCAACGGCTGCTGGGCCAGCAGGATGCCTTGCTGGTTGATCAGGTTGATGGTGCTGTCGCTGCCGATATTCAGGCTGCGGAACAGTTGCTGAAAGTACGACAGGCGCATGGTGGCCACGGCCACGCCGAGGAATCGCCCATCCGGCCCGGAAACCCGGCGGCTGAAAGCGATACGCCATTGGTCGTCACACACGCAGCGCGCCATGAAGGGCCGGCTGATGAACAGCCCCAGGTCGGGATTCTGCCGATGGGCCTGGAAGTAGTCGCGGTCGGCGAAGTTGGCGGATTTGGGTGTCTGCAGGGCTGAGTCGGCAATCACGTTGCCATCCTTGTCCAGCAACAGGATGTCGCCTTTGTAGGGCGCCGCTTCCGAACGGTCGAACAGCACCAGGTGACGGATGCCGGCCGATACCCCAGCCAAATCAGTGCGTTCGGTGGCGGCGATCAGCCCTTTGATCGACAAGTCGTACAGCTCGACGTTGCGCAGCACGTCGGCGTCGATCAGTTGGGTGATGTTATTGGCCGTGCGCTGGGCCGCCTGCAACGTGTTGGCGTGTTCGCGAATCAGCAGCACCGCGACCACCAGCATGATCAGCAGCACCGTGACGCAACTGCCGATGATCAGCAGCAGCTCCGGGCGGTGGGTGGGGCGGGGCGGGCGGGTAGTGCCTGGGCTCATCGGGCGTACTTCTGCTTCGAGGATGCCCTTAGCGTAGTTGCTGATAACGGCTTATGTGGCCTGGCTGTGAACGATGCGGTTGCGCCCGGAATGCTTGGCGTCATACAGCGCCCGATCGGCACTCAGCAGCAGCTCTTCCAGCGAGCCACGGCTGCGTTTGTCCCAGGTACTGAGCCCGACGCTGACGGTGACCGACAGCGCGTCGCCGTCTGCCGGTGGCAAGTGCTCCACCGCACTGCGGATATGTTCGGCGATGGTGCTTGCGCCCTCGCCGTCGGTATCCGGCAGGATCACCGCGAACTCTTCGCCGCCGTAGCGCGCGGCCAGGTCGGCGGGGCGACGAATATTGCTGCCGATGACCCGGGCCACGTTGCGCAAGGCCTCATCGCCACCCTGGTGACCATGGCGGTCGTTGAAGGCCTTAAAGTGGTCGACATCAATCATCAGCAAGGCCAGTGGCTCGCCTGAGCGTTGCGCGCGCTCCCATTCCAGGCGCAGGCGCTGGTCGAGGGTGCGGCGGTTGGCCAGGCCGGTGAGGCCGTCGGTGGCCGCCAGTTCCGACAACACCTTCTCGGCGCGATAGCGGCGGCGCAGTTCCAGGCGCAGCATCCAGGTCAGCCACAACAGCCCCACACACAGCACGCCGGTGGCGCCACTGATCAGCAGGGCGGCGCGCTTCCAGGCGGCAAACACGTCATCGCTCGACAACGCCACCACCACAATCAGCGGCAGCGCGCCGACGCTGGTGAAGGTGTACAGCCGTTGCGCGCCACTGATGGCGGAGATGGCGCTGAAACTGCCGCTGCCTTCGCGCAGCATTCGCTTGAAGTTGGGCCGCGCGCTCAGGTCCTTGTTGATCATGTCTCTTTCGAGCAGCGGCTGCTGGGCCAACAGGATGCCGTCGTTATTCAGCAGGTTGATGCTGCTGCCGCTGCCGATGGTCAGGCTATTGAACAACTGGTCGAAATACGCCAGGCGCATGGTTGCCACCGCCACACCGGCAAACTCGCCATTGGGTCCGGGCACCCGGCGGCTGAAGGCGATGCGCCAGACTTGATCGCAGTCGCAACGAATCTTGAAGGGCCGACTGATGAACAGCCCGGCATCGGGGTTCTGCTGGTGGATCTGGAAATAGTCGCGATTGGCGAAGTTGCGGGGCGTGGGCGCCAGCGTGGAAGAGTCGGCGGTGACCGCGCCGGTTTTGTCCAGCAGCAGGACTTCGCCTTTGAAAGGGGCGGCCGTGGACTGGTCGAACTGCACCATATGCAGGACTTCGGCGGAAACCTGGGGCAGGTCATCGCGAGTGGTTGCGGTGATCAGGCCGTTCAGCGCCAGGTCGTAGAGCTCGACGTTGCGCAGCACATCGGCATTGATCAGTTGGGTGATATTGCTGGTGGAACGCTTGGCTGCCTGCAAGGCGCTGGCGTGTTCGCGGATCAGCAGTACGGCAACGATGACCACGATCAGCACGACAGTAAGGCCACTGCCCAGAATCAGCAAAAGCTCCGGGCGTGCAGGAAGGGTGAAGGCGCGGCGTTGACTCATGGGACTGGCTTCGGCACTCAAGATGCTGGCAGTTTAGTTCCATGCTGTGAAAAATAAGTCGTCGCCGCTAAAAGAAAGCCTGAAGGTTAAAAAACGTCAATCGGATAGTCGACGATCACGCGGTACTCATCCACGTCCCGGTCCACTGCCGCGTAGCCATTGCCGCCGCGATTGGTCGCCCATTGCAGGCGCACGGCCAGATCCTTGGCCTTGCCGCCTTGCACCACGTACTTGAGGTCGATGTCCCGTTCCCAGTGCTTGGCGTTCTTGCCGTCGGCACTGTACCAGGATGAGTAACCACGGCTGTCCGGATCGACCGTGGTCAGGTCGGTCTTGCCGCTGATGTAAGACACTGCCGAGGTCAGGCCCGGCAGGCCCAGCCCGACGAAGTCATAGGCGTACTTGAGCTTCCACGAGCGCTCGTTGGGGCCGTTGAAGTCGGAGTATTGCTGGGAGTTGTCCAGGTAGATGCTGTCGCCCTGGCTGATGTAGTCGAACGGCGTGTTGCCGTTGACCCGCTGGTAGGCGGCGGTAACGCTGTGATTGCCCACGCCCACGGTGAAATGCAGGCTGTAGGTGTTGTTGTCGATGTTGCCCAGCAAGGCTTTGCCGGTCTCCTGGGTGTGGTAGTAGTGCAGGCCCGGGTTCAGGCTGACCAGCTCGTTCAACTGCCAGGTGTAGTCCAGGTCGTAGTAGTACTGGTTCCAGATGTCCTTGAGTTCGGACGCGTACAGGTTGCTGGTCAACCCCGGCACGCCGCTGAAGGACACGCCGGCCCAGTCCAGGTGGCGGCTGTCTTCGCCATTGGGCAATGCGCCGTAGCTGGTGCCGATGCGGCGACGGCCGCTCTGGTTGTAGAGCTTGGTGAAGCTGGCCTGGCCGCCTTCGAACATCCAGCCGTCCAGGCTGTGATTGGTCAGGCTCACGCCGCGGAAGGTCTGCGGCAGCATGCGGGTCATGCCGCCGGCAATCATCGGGTTGTTGAGGAACAGGTCGCCGGCTTTCAGTTCGGTGTCGAAGGCGCGCATTTTCAGGGTGGCGCCGGCGGTGGAGAACGAGCCGGGCGCTTTGCCGTTGCCGGAGCTTACCGGCAGGATGCTCGAGCCATCGGTGCCGCCACCGCCGTCGAGCTTGAGGCCGAGCATGGCGTTGGCGTCCAGGCCGAAGCCGACGATGCCGGGGGTGTAGCCGGATTCGAAGATGCCGATGAAGCCCTGGCCCCATTCCTTGCTGTCATCGGTGTGAATGTCGCGACGGTCGCGGTTCATGTAGTAGTTGCGGGTGTTGATCTTGAAGCTGGAACCTTCGACGAAGCCGTCGGTGGCCGGGGTGTCTGCCGCGTGGGCAAGGGGAACGATCGTTGCAGCAATCGCGAGGAATAACGGGGTGAACGTCAGCGAGGTTTTCACCGGTGGAGCTCCTTTGGGTCAATCGAAACCGGCCAGTGTTGTTGGGGTTCCTGGCCTTTTTTCAGCGCAAAAAAAAGCCGCTGAACTCAGCGGCTTTAAGACAGATTCCCAGTGTAGAGCCCTGGAAATAAGTCGAGGGAAATCGGGGGAGAGCGGGTCGGTCTTAACCGCTGCGCTCATCGATGCGACAAATTAGCGCAGGTGAGCGGTGCGATACAGAGTGTAACAAGATAATGACTGTTGCCCAAATCGCAACAGTCTGGCTGTGGGGTGTGAGGGCCGGCCTGACAAGCCCTACCCAAGAATGTTAGCGTGCTTGCCATTCCCACGTAGTCGATGAGCCTGCCTTCCATGAAAAAGACCGTCCTCGCCTTCAGCCGCGTCACCCCGGAAATGATCGAACGCCTGCAACAGGATTTCGATGTCATCGCCCCCAACCCCAAGCAGGGCGACATCAACGCCCAGTTCAACGAAGCCTTGCCCCATGCCCACGGCCTGATCGGCGTAGGCCGCAAACTGGGCCGCGCGCAACTGGAAGGTGCGAGCAAACTGGAAGTGGTTTCCAGCGTGTCGGTGGGCTACGACAACTACGACCTGGCGTACTTCAATGAGCGCGGGATCATGCTCACCAACACCCCGGATGTGCTCACCGAAAGCACCGCCGACCTGGCCTTCGCCCTGCTGATGAGCAGCGCCCGCCGCGTCGCCGAGCTGGACGCCTGGACCAAGGCCGGCCAGTGGAAAGCCAGCGTCGGCGCGCCGTTGTTTGGCTGTGATGTACACGGCAAGACCCTGGGTATCGTCGGCATGGGCAACATCGGCGCGGCCGTCGCCCGTCGGGGTCGCCTGGGTTTCAATATGCCGATTCTATACAGCGGTAACAGCCGCAAGACCGAACTGGAACAGGAACTCGGCGCGCAATTTCGCAGCCTCGACCAGTTGCTGGCCGAAGCCGATTTCGTCTGCCTGGTGGTGCCGTTGAGCGAGAAAACCCGCCACCTGATCAGCCATCGTGAACTGGGCCTGATGAAGTCCAGTGCGATCCTGGTGAACATCTCCCGTGGCCCGGTGGTGGATGAGCCGGCGCTGATCCAGGCCCTGCAAAACCAGACCATCCGTGGTGCGGGCCTGGATGTGTATGAGCAGGAGCCGCTGTCCGAGTCGCCGCTGTTCCAGCTGAGCAATGCGGTGACCCTGCCGCACATCGGCTCGGCCACCAACGAGACCCGCGAAGCCATGGCCAACCGCGCCCTGGAAAACCTGCGCAGCGCCTTGCTGGGCGAGCGTCCGCAGGATCTGGTAAACCCGCAGGTGTGGAAGGGCTGACGACTGCTTGTTGTAGGTAGGAGCGAGCTTGCTCGCGAAAAGCGTCAACGATAACGCGGGCAGCCTGGATAAACACAGCGCCCTCAGGTTCTTCGCGAGCAAGCTCGCTCCTACAGTTTTTCGCGTGCAAGTCGATAACGGTCTATAGATCGTCATCCCTGATCCACAGAAGGTTTTTATGTCCACCACCAAAGCCCGCGCAGATTCACTCTCGCTTCTGCTCTTTACCTTGCGCAGCGGCAAGCTGATGGCGATCAACCTGCTGAAAGTCAGTGAAATCATTCCCTGCCCGCCGCTGACCAAGCTGCCGGAGTCGCACCCCCACGTCAAAGGCATCGCCACCTTGCGCGGCACCGCGTTGTCGGTGATCGACCTGAGCCGCGCCCTGGGGGAAATGCCCCTGCAAGACCCGGACGGCGGCTGCCTGATCGTCACCGATGTAAGCCGTTCCAAGCAGGGCCTGCATGTGCAGGCGGTAAGCAAGATCGTGCACTGCCTGACCACCGACATTCGCCCGCCGCCGTTTGGTTCCGGCGGTACGCGTTCGTTTATCACCGGTGTGACCCAGGTCGAAGGCGCCCTGGTGCAAGTGCTGGACATCGAGAAAGTCATCCACGGCATCGCCCCGGCGCAGATCGAAGCGGCGCCCACCGACCTGACCATGGAAGAAGCCGAAGTGCTGGGCAACGCCCGAATCCTGGTGGTGGACGACAGCCAGGTGGCGCTGCAGCAGTCGGTGCACACCCTGCGCAACCTCGGCCTCACCTGCCACACCGCCCGCAGTGCCAAGGAAGCCATTGACCGTTTGCTGGAGCTGCAAGGCACCGTCGAGCAAATCAACGTGGTGGTCTCGGACATCGAAATGTCCGAAATGGACGGCTACGCCTTTACCCGCACCCTGCGGGAAACCCCGGACTTCCAGGACCTTTATGTGCTGCTGCACACCTCCCTGGACAGTGCGATGAACAGCGAAAAAGCCCGCCTGGCCGGTGCCAATGCGGTACTCACCAAGTTTTCTTCGCCGGAACTGACCAAGTGCCTGGTGGTAGCCGCCCAGACCGTGGCGCAACAGGGCCTGTGACCGGTGGGTGAATATTTTCAGCTGCTGCGTCGCGACCTCACCGGCAGCCTGCCCGCCCCGCAATGGCCGGCGGGCATCCAGCTGGATCATTACCGCGAAGCCATGGCCCCGGCGATCCACGCGGTATTGAGCCTGGCCCAGGAACAAGGCGGCGGACGGGTCGGCTCCCTTGAGCACTGGCGCCAGCAGTTCGTTACCGATGCCGAGTTCGACCCAAAACTGTGCCTGGTGGCGAGTAACGCCAGCGGCATCCTGGGTGTGTCCCAATGCTGGACCAGCGCCTACATCAAGAACCTGGCCATTCACCCCTGTGCCCAGGGCATGGGGTTGGGCCGTGCGTTATTGCTGCACACCTTCCAGGTGTTCAAGCAACGCGGCGAAGCGTTTGTCGACCTCAAGGTGCTGGAGTCCAACTTGCGGGCACGGCGGCTGTATGAACGTGCGGGCATGGTGTTTGTGCTTCGCGACCTTGTCCCCGAGGAATGACGGCGCTGGCGCATAACTTGCTTTGCACAGAGGCAGAACGGTGAACAGAGGCAAAAACCCGCCACCGTTCATGAGTGCCTTCTGACCTTGCCTGGTGACAGATCCTCCATGAATACCCATTTTTCCTGCGTCGGTTGCGGTAAATGCTGCACCGACCACCATGTGCCCTTGACCCTCGAAGAAGCCCGCAGCTGGGCGGCTGACGGCGGTAATGTCATCGTGCTGGTGGAAGGTTTCCTGGGCAGTGGCCTGGGGCTGCCCGAGTTGCAACGTGACCACGCACAACGCCGTTCCGCCATCGTGCCCAGCGGCAATACCGAGGCGTATGTGGCAATCACCTTTGCCGCCTATAACGCCGGGCGCTGCCGGAATCTTGACGAAGACGACCGTTGCCGCATTTACGAGCGGCGGCCGTTGGTGTGCCGCATCTACCCCATGGAGATCAACCCGCACATCCCGTTGAACCCCGGCGCCAAGGACTGCCCGCCGGAATCCTGGGAGCAGGGGCCGGCGCTGATCGTGGGGGGCGAGTTGATGGACAAGGAGCTGGCCGAGTTGATCCGCCGCTCACGCCAGGCTGACCGCGATGATATCCAGGCCAAGGAAGCCGTGTGCGGGTTGCTGGGCATCCGTACCACGGCGCTCAAGGGCGATGGGTTTACCGCGTACTTGCCCGACATGGGCCTGTTTGCCCAGGCGATCGAGTTGGCGACGCAAGAAGTCGTGCAGGCCAATGAGTGGGTGTTTCATGTGTCCGGGATGGACATTGCCGAGCAACTGCTGGATGCCGGCGCCCGGATTGCCACCGAGGTGCCGGCGAACTACGCCTTCATTTCATTGCGGGCGGCTTAAGCGCTAGCGGCGCTTGCCCCAGAATTCCTCCGCCAACCGCCGCAAGTCATCCGCCAGCCCCGCCACGTCGCCTGAGCTGAGCTGGCTCTGCTGGCCAGCGCTGACCGTCACTTCCCCGGCATTGCGAATGCCGATGATGTTGCGGTTGATGTCCTCGCTCACCGCACTCTGTTCTTCCACCGCCGCCGCAATCTGCTGGCTCATGGCGGTAATCCGGGTCACTCGCTGGCTGATCCCATCCAGTGCGGCAGCGGCGCGCTGGGCCTGATCGACGCTGGCCTCCACATGCTGGCTGCTTTGCGCCATCGCCTGCACCGCATCCCGGGCGCCGCCTTGCAGGGTGCTGATCATGCGCTGGATCTCATTGGTCGAATCCTGTGTACGCTGGGCCAGGCCTCGTACCTCATCGGCCACCACGGCAAACCCGCGTCCTTGCTCCCCGGCCCGCGCCGCTTCGATGGCGGCATTCAGCGCCAGCAGGTTGGTCTGTTCGGCAATCGCCCGGATCACTTCCAGCACCCCGGAAATATCGCCGCTGTGGCTTTCCAGTTGATGGATCACTGCGGTGGCCCGCGCCAGTTCCTCGGACAAACGCAGCACCGCGTCGCGGCTTTCATCCACCCGTTGATGGCCCTCGCGGGTTTCGCTGCCGGCCTGGTCAGCGGCCCTGGACGCCTGCAGCGCGTGCTCGGCGACTTGCGCCACGCTGGCGGCCATTTGATTGATCGCGGCGGCGACCTGATCCGTCTGGGTCTGTTGGCCGAGGCTGCTGGTGTGGCTGCTGTCCAGTTGTTGCACCAGCGCCGCGGCATGGCCGGACAGACGTTGCGACGCATCGCCAATCCGGCCGACCACTGCGCCCACCTGGGCCTCCAGCATCTGCATGGCAAACTCGATACGCCCGAACTCGTCCTTGCGCCCGGTGTAGATCGCCTGGCTCAGCGGGTTATCGGCAATCAGCCGTGCCCGCTGGTTCAACTGTGCCAGGGGCCGTAACAAGCCATGCACACCCGCTACCCCCACGGCGCAGGCCGCCGTTCCCGCCAGCAGTTGCCAGGTCAGCGGATAAGGCGCCAGCCCAAGGCCCAATGCCCAGGTTGCGGCGCAAGCCCCCAGGACCCATGCCGACAGCTTGAAGGTCATGCCCACCACGGGCCGTGCTCGCCGAGTGCCGGCACGCAGGCGGGCATAGGCCCGTTCGGCCCGACGCACCCGCCGTGCATCGGGCTTGGTGCGCACCGATTGATACTCCACCGTCACGCCGTCCCGGGTGACCGGCGTGGCATAGGCACTGACCCAATAGTGATCGCCGTTCTTGCAGCGATTTTTCACCATACCCATCCACGAGCGACCGCTTTTCAATACCTGCCACATGTGCGCAAACGCCGCGGCCGGCATGTCCGGGTGACGCAGCAGGTTGTGCGGCGTGCCCAGCAGCTCCTCGCGGGTGTAGCCGCTGATATCGATGAAGTCCTGGTTGGCGTAGGTAATTGCGCTGGTCAGGTCGGTGGTCGAGAGGATATTGGCGTCGGGGGCAAAATCCACATTTCGACCGGTGACCGGCAGATTGATCTTCATGGAAAAGCGCGCTCGTGATTGTTGGAGGAGTCGGCAGGGCGTCGACTCTAAGCGCACCGGTTGGGCAAATACTGATCCAGCTCATGTTCCGCGCAATTAATTGGCCATTACGGTCTGGAGAGCGGCGCGTCCAGGCGGTAGGGCTCGATGATGCGTTGGTATTCGCCGCTCTGCTTCAGTTGCTCGAGGGCGTGATTGAGGGCGCTGCGCAAGGCGGTGTCGGGCTTGCGCAGTGCGATCGCCACGCCGTTACCCAGCAGTTCGGTGGAGACGTGAGGGCCGAGGAAGTCGAAAACCTGACCATCAGCGGTGTCGAGCAGCGCCTCACGGATTTCCACGGTGCCTTGCAATGTTGCATCGATGTCGCCTGCCAGCAGGCTGCGGATCAACTCGTCATTGCGCCAGAATGCCTTGACGATGACCCCCTTGGGCGCCCACTTCGACAGGGCGAAGGCTTCGCGGTTGCTGCCCACCAGAACGCCCACGCGCTTGCCCTTCAGTGACCGTGGGGTCGGCTTCAACCCTGATGTCTTGCGGGCCACCAGGCGCGTGGTGATCGGATAAAGGTTATCGGTGAAATTCACCCGCTGGCGCCGTTTCAGTGTAGGGGCCATGCCCATGATCGCGTCGAATTGCCTGGCTTCAAGGGCGGGGAAGTTTTCCACAAGGACCTGGTCGACCCAGGTACACCGCACATTGAGCTGTATGCACAGGGCATTGCCCAGCTCGATGTTCAGCCCTGCAAGCTGGCCATGTTGATTGCGGCTTTGGAAGGGTGGAAATTGCGCAGCAACGGCGAAACGAATTTCATGCCGTGGTTGACCGCTGGCCGCAGTGGTGGAGAAAACGCTGGCCATCAGCGACAACAACAGCACGACACAGGTGCGTATCAGAACCACAGGGGACGTCCTTTTCCAGAAAACCAGCTTTACCACGTCCAGCCCCGAGCGAAAGAGTCGGGGCAAGCGGGTGTCATGCAAGCTTTCAAGAATTGGCCGCAGGCCTACAAGGCGAAACGTCAGTAACTGTTGTAGGCATAAATCTCCATTACGGAGGATTTATTACCGGTCAGCGCTTGCCCATCGAGCGACGGGTGCCGGGAGGCGCCATGCCCGGGCTCTTGGTGTGGCCGTTCTTGGCGCCGTTTTTGTACCACGGCTGGCTGGCGTTTTTCGCCCCGGCCAGTTCGCCCGGCTTGAACGGAAACTTGAACGCCGGGATCTCGGCCTTGGTTTCGCCTTCGACGCTGTCAGGGTTGGCCTGTTGGTCGATGTCGACCGCTTCAACAGCGGGTTGTGTCGGGGAATTCATGGAAGCTCCGGGGAGTACTGAAAATGACGCGGGCCCGACTTGCAGGCCACACCGCCGCGCAGTATACCTGCGCGCCTCGGATCTTTAACCACTGCTCGTACGAATGGTCGGACTTTACTGACGGCGCTGTCAGTTAGCAGTCACTTTGCTGACCCGGTTGGCGGGCTATAAAGAGCCTTCATTCTTCCGATCCTTTGCCCTGGCGCCTCACCCCATGCACATTCAACGAAAACCTGCCTTGATCGTGGGCGTCCTTGTGGTACTGGCCGTGGTTGCCTGGGTGGTGACCCGCCCGGCCAAGACCAAACTGACCGTATCGTCGGCGATCCCGGTGCGGGTGATCAGCGTCAAACAGCAGGACATCCCGCGGTTTGTCAGCGGCATCGGCTCGGTGCTGTCGTTGCACAGCGTGGTGATTCGCCCGCAGATCGACGGCATCCTTACCAAATTGCTGGTCAAGGAAGGTCAACTGGTGAAGGCCGGTGACCTGCTGGCGACCATTGATGACCGCTCGATCCGCGCCAGCCTGGACCAGGCCAAGGCGCAACTCGGGGAAAGCCAGGCGCAACTGCAAGTCGCGCTGGTCAACCTCAAGCGCTACAAGGAACTGAGCATCGACGACGGCGTGTCCAAGCAGACCTATGACCAGCAACAAGCCCTGGTCAACCAGCTCAAGGCCACGGCCCAAGGCAACCAGGCCGCGATTGATTCGGCCCAGGTGCAGCTTTCGTACACCCAGATTCGCTCGCCGGTTACCGGTCGCGTCGGGATTCGCACGGTGGATGAAGGCAACTTCCTGCGCATGAGCGACACCCAGGGCTTGTTCTCCGTGACCCAGATCGACCCGATTGCCGTCGAGTTCTCCCTGCCGCAACAGATGCTGCCGACCCTGCAAGGCCTGATCGCCGCGCAACTGCCCGCCGACGTCAACGCCTACATGGGCGCCGACACCGACGGCCAGACCGGCGACCTGTTGGGCGAAGGTCGCCTGAGCCTGATCGACAACCAGATCAGCGGCACCACCGGCACCATCCGCGCCAAGGCCGAGTTCAGCAACGGCGCACAGAAACTCTGGCCGGGGCAGTTGGTGACGATCCGCATCCAGACCGCCCTGCACAAGAATGCCCTGGTGGTGCCGCCTACCGTGGTGCAACGAGGCCTGGATTCGCACTTCGTGTACCGGCTCAAGGGGGACAAGGTAGAGGTGGTGCCGGTGCAGGTGCTGTACCAGAACAGCGACATGAACATCCTCCAGGGTGTGCAGGCCGGCGATGTGCTGGTCAGCGACGGCCAGTCCCGGCTCAAGGCGGGCGCCCAGGTCGATGTGCTCAAGGAGCCGCCGCAGGTGATCCAGACCGTTGATGCCAAGGTGCAGCCATGAGCGGCAGTCGTTCGCCGTCGGCCTGGTGCGTCGACCACCCGGTCGCCACCTTGCTGCTGACCTTCGCTTTGGTATTGCTCGGGATGATCGCTTTCCCACGCCTAGCCATCGCCCCACTGCCGGAAGCGGAATTTCCGACGATCCAGGTCAGCGCCACGCTGCCCGGCGCCAGCCCGGACACCATGGCCTCATCCGTGGCAACGCCGCTGGAGGTGCAATTCAGCGCCATCCCCGGCATGACCCAGATGACTTCCAGCAGTGCCTTGGGTTCCAGCCTGCTGACCCTGCAATTCACCCTCACCAAGAGCATCGACACCGCCGCGCAAGAAGTGCAGGCGGCGATCAACACCGCGTCCGGCAAACTGCCCAGCGACATGCCGAGCCTGCCGACCTGGAAGAAGGTCAACCCGGCGGACAGCCCGGTGCTGATCCTCAGCGTCAGCTCCGACAGCATGCCCAGCACCGAGCTGAGCGACTACGTGGAAACCCTGCTGGCCCGGCAGATCAGCCAGATCGACGGGGTCGGCCAGATCAACATTACCGGCCAGCAACGCCCGGCCATCCGGGTGCAGGCGTCGGCCGATAAACTCGCGGCCATCGGCCTGACCCTGGCGGACGTGCGCCTGGCGATCCAGCAATCGAGCCTGAACCTGGCCAAGGGCGCGATCTACGGCGAGAACAGCGTGTCGACCCTCTCGACCAACGACCAGTTGTTCCACCCCGAGGATTACGCCCAACTGATCGTGTCCTACAAGGACGGGGCACCTGTACAGCTGCGGGATATCGCCAAAGTCATCAACGGCTCGGAAAACGCCTACGTGCAGGCCTGGTCCGGCGACACCCCAGGCGTCAACCTGGTGATCTCCCGCCAGCCCGGCGCGAATATCGTCGAGACCGTGGACCGCATTCAAGCCGAACTGCCGCGCCTGCAAGCCATGCTGCCGGCCTCGGTGCAGGTCAGCGTGTTGACCGACCGCACCAAGACCATCCGCGCGTCCCTGCATGAAGTGGAAGTGACCCTGCTGATCGCCATCCTGCTGGTGGTGGCGGTGATGGCGCTGTTCCTGCGCCAGCTGTCGGCCACGTTGATCGTGTCCAGCGTGCTCGGCGTGTCGCTGGTGGCCAGTTTTGCCCTGATGTACCTGATGGGCTTCAGCCTGAACAACCTGACCCTGGTGGCGATCGTGATCGCCGTGGGGTTTGTGGTGGACGATGCGATCGTGGTGGTGGAGAACATTCACCGCCACCTGGAAGCGGGCCTCGACAAGCGCGAAGCCGCAATCAGGGGCGCGGGTGAAATCGGCTTTACCGTGGTCTCCATCAGCTTCTCGCTGGTGGCGGCGTTTATCCCGCTGCTGTTCATGGGCGGTGTCGTGGGGCGGTTGTTCAAGGAGTTTGCCTTGACAGCCACCTCGACCATCCTGATTTCGGTGGTGGTCTCGCTGACCCTGGCGCCGACCCTGGCCGCATTGTTCATGCGCGCACCAACCCATCATGCCCACGACAAACCCGGTTTCAGCGAACGCCTGCTGGCCGGCTATGCGCGCAATCTGCGCCGCGCCCTGGCCCATCAACGCACCATGGCCGCGATCTTCATGGTGACCCTGGCCCTGGCCGTGGTCGGCTACGTGTTTATCCCCAAGGGTTTCTTTCCGGTACAAGACACCGGCTTCGTCCTCGGCACCAGCGAAGCCGCGGCCGACGTGTCGTTCCCGGACATGGTCGCCAAGCACAAGGCAATCGCCGAGATCGTCAAGGATGACCCGGCGGTGGAAGCGTTCTCCCATTCGGTGGGTGTGACCGGCAGCAACCAGACCATCGCCAACGGCCGGTTCTGGATTGCCTTGAAAGATCGCGGGGACCGCGACGTGTCGGCCAGCCAGTTTATCGACCGGATCCGCCCGAAACTGGCGAAAGTGCCGGGCATCGTCCTGTACCTGCGGGCCGGCCAGGACATCAACTTGAGCTCCGGCCCCAGCCGCGCCCAGTACCAGTACGTGCTCAAGAGCAATGACGGCCCGACCCTGAATACCTGGACCCAGCGCCTCACCGAAAAACTGCGGGCCAACCCGGCGTTCCGCGACCTGTCCAACGACTTGCAGCTGGGCGGCAGCATCACCCACATCAGCATCGACCGTCAGGCCGCCGCGCGGTTTGGCCTCACCGCCACCGATGTGGACCAGGCACTGTACGACGCCTTCGGCCAGCGCCAGATCAACGAATTCCAGACCGAGATCAACCAGTACCAGGTGGTGCTGGAACTGGACACCCAGCAACGCGGCAAGGCCGAAAGCCTGAACTACTTCTACCTGCGCTCGCCGCTGACCAACGAGATGGTGCCGCTGTCGGCGGTGGCCAAGGTCGACCCGCCTACCGTCGGGCCGTTGTCCATCAGCCATGACGGCATGTTCCCGGCGGCCAACCTGTCGTTCAACCTGGCACCCGGCGTCGCGTTGGGCGATGCGGTGATCCTGCTCAACCAGGCGAAGAATGAAATCGGCATGCCGACCACCATCATCGGCAACTTCCAGGGCGCGGCCCAGGCGTTCCAGAGTTCATTGGCCAGCCAGCCCTGGCTGATCCTCGCGGCACTGGTGGCGGTCTACATTATCCTGGGTGTGCTGTACGAGAGCTTCGTGCACCCGCTGACGATCATCTCCACCTTGCCGTCGGCGGGGTTGGGGGCGCTGATCATGTTGTCACTGATGGGCCAGGACTTTTCGATCATGGCGTTGATCGGCCTGGTGCTGCTGATCGGGATCGTGAAGAAGAACGGTATCCTGATGATCGACTTCGCCCTGGACGCCCAGCGCGTACGCGGCCTGCCGCCCGAGGAAGCGATTTACGAGGCGTGTGTCACGCGGTTCCGGCCGATCATCATGACCACCCTGGCCGCCCTGCTGGGTGCGGTGCCGCTGATGCTGGGCTCCGGCCCCGGCGCGGAAATGCGCCAGCCGCTGGGTATCGCGGTGGTGGGCGGGTTGCTGGTGAGCCAGGCGCTGACGCTGTTCACCACACCGGTCATATACTTGTACCTCGAGAAGTTTTTCCACAGACCCAAACCAGCTCCCCAGCTGGCAATCACACACTGAGGCTGAGGCCCCGTCCTGGAACAAAAGGCTCATGCGTGTACTGATTATTGAAGACGAAGAAAAAACCGCCGACTACCTGCACCGCGGCCTGACGGAGCAAGGCTATACCGTCGACGTCGCCCGTGAAGGCGTCGAAGGGTTGCACCTGGCCCTGGAGAACGATTACGCGGTCATCGTGCTCGACGTGATGCTGCCCGGCCTGGATGGCTTTGGCGTATTGCGCGCGCTGCGGGCGCGCAAGCAGACGCCGGTGATCATGCTCACCGCCCGCGAGCGCGTGGAAGACCGTATTCGCGGCCTGCGCGAAGGCGCGGATGATTACCTCGGCAAGCCGTTCTCGTTCCTCGAACTGGTGGCGCGCCTGCAAGCCCTTACCCGTCGCAGTGGCGGGCATGAGCCGGTGCAGGTGACCATCGCCGACCTGTGGATCGACCTGATCAGCCGCAAGGCCAGTCGCAACGGCGTTCGCCTGGACCTGACCGCCAAGGAGTTCTCGCTGCTCAGCGTATTGGCCCGGCGCCAGGGTGAAATCCTGTCCAAGACCTCGATTGCGGAAATGGTCTGGGATATCAATTTCGACAGCGACGCCAATGTGGTGGAAGTGGCGATCAAACGCCTGCGGGCCAAGCTCGACGGGCCGTTCGAACAGAAACTGCTGCACACCATCCGTGGCATGGGTTACGTGCTGGAGAACCGCAGTGTCGGCTAACTCCATCGCCCTGCGCCTGAGCGGCATGTTCACCCTGGTGGCGCTGCTGATCTTCCTGTTGATCGGCGGCGCGCTGTACCAGCAGGTGGACAAAGGCCTGGGCCTGCTGCCCGGGGCCGAGCTGGATGCGCGCTACAGCGTGCTGGAGTCTTCGGTCAATCGCTTCGGTACGCCGGACCATTGGGCGAAGATCACCGCCAAGCTCAAGTTGTTGGGAGAGGAAGACAAGCGCATTCGCTTCTGGGTGGTGAGCAGCGACCCGACCTACGAATACGGCAACCCGGACGCGCAGATTCGCGCCTTTGCCGCCGGCCCGACCGGCAAGCGCGACTTGCGCCTGCCGGGCCATGCCTACCCGTTCAAAGTATTGGTCAGCCAGTTTCCAGCCAAGGAGCAGCGCCCGCCGCTGCGTTTCCTGATCGCGGTCGACACCGAGAACTTCCGCGCCACCCAGCATCAACTGCTGGTGGCGCTGATCGGCCTGGCGTTTGTCGGCGTGCTGCTGGCCTCGCTGCTGGGGTTCTGGGTGGCGCGCATCGGTCTCAAGCCGCTGATCAAGCTGTCGGACGAGGCGCAGAAACTTGCACCGCCGAAACTCTCCGGGCGCCTGCAATTGTCGCCATTGCCGCCGGAGCTGAAGCAGTTCGTCAACTCCTTCAACTCGACCCTCGACCGGGTAGAACAGGCCTATTCGCGCCTGGAGTCATTCAACGCCGATGTGGCCCATGAGCTGCGCTCGCCGCTGACCAACCTGATCGGCCAGACCCAGGTGGCGCTGACCCGTGGGCGTTCGGCCGAGCATTATTTCGAGGTGCTGCAATCGAACCTCGAAGAGCTGGAACGGCTGCGCTCGATCATCAATGACATGCTGTTCCTGGCCAGTGCAGACCAGGGCAGCAAGGCCACCAAGCTGATCACCAGTTCGCTGGCGGATGAAGTGGCGACCACCCTGGATTACCTGGACTTTATCCTCGAGGACGCCCAGGTGCAGGTGCGTGTGACCGGCGATGCCCAGGTGCAGATCGAGAAGGCGCACTTGCGCCGGGCGTTGATCAACCTGTTGAGCAATGCGGTGCAGCATACGGCGCCTGGCCAGGTGATCGAGGTGAAGATCGAAGTGCTGGAGGACCACGTGGCGATCGGGGTGACCAACCCGGGCGATGAGATTGCCAGCGAGCATCTGCCCCGGTTGTTCGAGCGGTTCTATCGGGTGGACGCGTCCCGCAGCAATAGTGGGGCGAATCACGGGTTGGGACTGGCGATCGTCAAGGCGATCGCGTTGATGCACGGCGGAGATGTGTTTGTGCGCAGCGAGGGCGGCGGCAACACCTTTGGCATTACGCTGCCGGTGTAGCGGCCGCCCCCCCTCAGTTACTCAGTCGTACCCCGCCCAAACTGCCACTTAGCTCATAGGCCGCCAGTTCCGCCTGATGCGCGGCCATGATTTCCGGCAGGGAACTGCGCAGGTATTCCACCCACGTCTTGATCTTCGCATCCAGGTATTGGCGCGACGGGTAGATGGCGTACAGGTTGAGCTCCTGGGAGCGGTAGTTGGGCATCACCCGCACCAGGGTGCCGTTGCGCAGCCCTTCAATCGCCGCATACACCGGCAACAGGCCAACGCCCATGCCGCTGGTGATCGCGGTCTTCATCGCATCGGCCGAGTTCACCAGGAACGGTGAGCTGTTGATCGCCACACTTTCCTGGCCTTCCGGGCCATTGAACGACCATTTATCCAGCTGAATCACCGGGCTGACCAGGCGCAGGCACGCGTGGTTGAGCAGGTCGCTGGGCCGTTGCGCGCAGCCGTTGGCCTTGACGTAGGCCGGCGAGGCACAGGCGATGCTGTAAGTTATCCCCAGGCGCTGCGAGACAAACCCCGAATCCGGCAACTCGCTGGCGAGCACGATGGACACGTCGTAACCCTCATCCAGCAGGTCCGGCACGCGGTTGGCCATGGTCAGGTCAAAGGTCACGTCCGGGTGGGTGCGGCGGTAGCGGGCAATCGCATCGATCACGAAGTGCTGGCCGATGCCGGTCATGGTGTGCACCTTCAACTGCCCGGCAGGGCGGGCGTGGGCATCGCTGGCTTCGGCTTCCGCTTCCTCGACATACGCCAGGATCTGCTCGCAACGCAGCAAATAGCGCTTGCCGGCCTCGGTCAGGGCGATGCGGCGGGTGGTGCGGTTGAGCAAACGGGTTTGCAGATGGGCCTCAAGGTTGGAGACCGCGCGCGAGACGTTGGCCGTGGTGGTATCCAGTTGCACGGCGGCGGCGGTGAAGCTGCCGGCTTCGGCCACACAACTGAAGGCGCGCATGTTTTGCAAGGTGTCCATTAAGGTGCTCTCAGGGGAGATGGCAAATTGTGACACGAAGTTGCAGGATCCAGTGATCCCTACGAACGGATTATCGCCTGAACGGTAACAAAGATTCACAAGAATCCCACCTTATCGCCATCCGGCCCGCCCCTTAGAATTGCGCCACCTTCCCCGCAACACCCTCTCAGGAATTCGCAGCAGTGCCGCGTCGCATCAGCAGAGAGCTGAAGACTCTCAGTGTTTGGGCCTTATCGTTAGCAATCAGCGGCTGCATCGGAACCGGAGGAATTGCCCCTCAAGGCCAGTCACTCGTCGCCAATTCATTGGCCACCGACGAGGCGATCAAAAGCGCCGCTCAGGACGCCCACTGGCCCACCGCGCAATGGTGGCAAGCCTACGGCGACCCGCAACTCAACCACTGGATCGACCTCGCCGTGCAAGGCAGCCCGAGCATGGCCATGGCCGCTGCACGTGTGCGTGAAGCCCGGGCCATGGCCGGGATCGCCGAGTCGGCCGAGTCGTTGCAGATCAATGGTGATGCCACGCTCAAGCGCCATAACTGGCCGAGCGACCAATTCTACGGCCCGGGCGCGCTGGACAATTCCACCACCTGGGACAACAACGCGTCCCTGGGGCTGAGTTATGCCCTCGACCTCTGGGGCCGCGAAAGCAACGCCACCGAGCGCGCCGTGGACATGGCCCACATGAGCGCCGCCGAAGCGCGCCAGGCGCAGCTCGAATTGCAGAACAACGTGGTGCGCGCCTATATCCAGCTGTCGTTGCACTTCGCCCAGCGCGATATCGTGGCCGCCACCCTGGCCCAGCAACAACAGATTCTCGACCTTGCGCAAAAGCGTTTGAATGGTGGGATCGGCACCCACTTCGAAGTCAGCCAGGCCGAGACGCCGCTGCCGGAAACCCATCGCCAGCTGGACGCCCTGGATGAACAGATCGCCCTGAGTCGCAACCAGTTGGCCGCGCTGGCGGGCAAAGGGCCGGGGGCGGGCGCGCAGTTGCAGCGGCCCACCCTGTCCCTCGCGGCACCGCTGAAACTGCCGTCGAGCTTGCCCGCCGAACTGCTCGGCCAGCGCCCGGACGTGGTCGCCAGCCGCTGGCAAGTGGCGGCCCAGGCCCGTGGCATTGATGTGGCCCACGCCGGTTTCTACCCCAACGTCGACCTGGTGGGCAGCCTCGGCTACGTCGCCACCGGCGGCGGAATGCTGAGTTTCCTGACCGGCAAGAAACTCAACTACACCGCCGGCCCTGCCATCAGCCTGCCGATCTTCGACGGTGGCCGCCTGCGCTCGCAACTGGGTGAAGCCAGCGCCGGCTACGACATCGCCGTCGCGCACTACAACCAGACCCTGGTCAACGCGCTCAAGGGCATCAGCGACCAGTTGATCCGCCGCGAGTCGATGGACAAGCAGCAAGCCTTCGCCGCCGAATCGGTGGCCTCGGCGCAGAAAACCTATGACATCGCGATGATCGCCTACCAGCGCGGCCTCACCGACTACCTCAACGTGCTGAATGCCCAGAGCCTGTTGTTCCGCCAGCAGCAGGTGCAGCAGCAGGTCCAGGCCGCACGCCTGAGTGCCCACGCCGAACTGGTGACCGCGTTGGGCGGTGGCCTCGGTGCCGGCAGCGATGTACCTCAGGACAGCCAGACTTTACCGAGCAAGACCCCGGCGGCCCTCGCCGTGTTTGATCACTGAGTAGGATGCGATGACTCCCTTGCCTGCACCGCTGCGCTGGTTGCACTCGCTTGAGTGGCGCCGTGGTTTCTTCGATTGGGCACGCAGTGATGGCGTGACCTGGGTCTATATTTTCAAGGTGCTGATCGCGGCCTTCCTGACGCTGTGGCTGGCCATGCGCCTGGAATTGCCGCAACCGCGTACCGCGATGATCACCGTCTTTATCGTGATGCAACCGCAAAGCGGCCAGGTGTTCGCCAAGAGTTTCTACCGCTTCCTGGGCACCCTGGCGGGCTCGGCGGTGATGGTGTTCCTGATCGCGTTGTTTGCGCAGAACACTGAACTGTTCCTCGGTTCGCTGGCGATCTGGGTCGGCATCTGCACTGCTGGCGCGACCCGCAATCGCAACTTTCGCGCCTACGGCTTTGTGCTGGCCGGCTACACCGCGGCGATGGTTGGCTTGCCGGCCCTGGCCCATCCCGACGGCGCGTTTATGGCGGCGGTGTGGCGAGTCCTGGAAATCTCGTTGGGGATTGTCTGCTCCACGCTGGTCAGCGCCGCGATCCTGCCGCAAACCTCCAGCGCTGCGATGCGCAACGCCCTGTACCAGCGCTTCGGTGTGTTCGCGCTGTTCGTCACCGATGGCCTGCGCGGTCGCAGTGAGCGTGAAGGGTTTGAGCGCAGCAACGTGCGCTTTATCGCCGAAGCCGTGGGCCTGGAAGGGCTGCGCAGCATCACCGTGTTCGAAGACCCGCACATGCGTCGGCGCAATGGCCGGCTGACGCGCTTGAACAGCGAGTTCATGGGCATCACCACGCGCTTCAACGCCTTGCACCAATTGCTCGAGCGCCTGCGCAGCCAGGAGGCCGATCACGTGGTGGCTGCGATCAAGCCGGGCCTGCAAGACCTGGCGGAACTGCTCGACGGTTTTTCCGGCCGTGCGCTCACCAGCCCCGATGCGGCGCGCCTGGCCAATCAGTTGAACGCCTACAAGGAAGGCCTGCCCGCCAAGGTGCGCAGCCTGCGCACCCGCTTCCAGGAAAGCGCCCCCAGCGACGCCGAACTGTTGGACTTTCACACCGCCTATGAGCTGCTGTACCGCTTCGTCGACGACTTGCACAACTACGCCCAGACCCACGCCTCCCTGGCGGATCACAGCCACGAGCGCGAACACTGGGACGAACCCTACACCCCCAAAACCAACTGGCTGGCCTGCGCCGCCTCGGGGATTCGCGCCTCGTTTATCCTGATCGTGCTCGGCAGTTACTGGGTGGCCACGGCCTGGCCCAGTGGCGCCACCATGACCCTGATCGCCGCGGCGACGGTGGGTTTGTCGGCCGCCACCCCCAACCCCAAGCGCATGGCCTTTCAAATGGCTTGCGGCACCTTGATCGGGGCGCTGGTGGGCTTTGTCGAAATGTTCTTCGTGTTCCCCTGGATCGACGGTTTCCCGTTGCTGTGCGTGATGCTCGCGCCGGTGATCATCTTCGGTTCGTTCCTGGCTTCGCGCCCGCAGTACGCGGGAGTCGGCGTCGGGTTGCTGATCTTCTTCAGCACTGGCTCGGTGCCGGACAACCTCACGATCTACAACCCCTACACCTTCATCAACGACTACATCGCCATGGTCATCGGCATGCTGGTGTGTGCGGCGGCGGGCGCGATCATCCTGCCGCCCAACAGCCGCTGGTTGTGGCGTCGGCTGGAGCAGGACTTGCGCGAGCAAGTGGTGTTCGCCATCAGCGGCAAACTCAAGGGCCTGGCGTCGGGTTTCGAAAGCCGCACCCGCGACCTGCTGCACCAGGCCTACGGCTTTGCCGCCGGGCAACCCCAGGTGCAACGCAACCTGCTGCGCTGGATGTTCGTGGTGCTGGAAGTCGGCCACGCGATCATCGAGTTGCGCAAGGAACAGGCGATCCTGCCGGTGCACCCGGCGTATGCCGAGTCCCAGCCGTGGCGCCAGGCGATCCGGGTTATGGGCCGTTCGTTGGTGCGGCTGTTCCTGCAACCCAGCGCCAGCAACCTGGAGCGCAGCCTGGTCGCCGTGGACCACGCCATCAGCCGGGTGCAGGCCACCGACGAACCCTTCGCCCCGCACTTCGACACCTCGGCCCTGCGCCGGGTGAAAAGCTACCTGCACTTTATCCGCACCTCATTGCTGGACCCGCAATCACCCCTGGCTGCCCTCAAGCCCGAAGGACCCGCCCATGCCTCGTGAAATCGCCTTCCACGGCGTCTACATGCCCACCATGACCCTGATGTTTCTGATCGCGGCGGGCCTGGCCTGGGCCCTTGACCGGTTCCTGGCCGGCTTTGACCTGTACCGTTTTTTCTGGCACCCGGCGCTGCTGCGCCTGAGCCTGTTCGCTTGCTTGTTCGGCGCCCTGGCGCTGACCGTCTACCGTTGAGAATGCCCCGATGAAAAAGTTTTTCAGCCTGCTCGCGACCTTGCTGGTACTGGCCCTGGCGATCTGGATTGGCCGCACGTTGTGGGTGCACTACATGGAAACTCCCTGGACCCGCGATGGCCGGGTGCGCGCCGACATCATCAACGTCGCCGCCGACGTCACCGGCGAAGTGGTCAACGTTCCGGTGCGTGACAACCAGTTGGTGAAAAAGGGCGACCTGCTGATGCAGATCGACCCCGAGCATTACCAGATTGCGGTCAAGCAGGCGCAATCCCTGGTGGCTTCCCGCAAGGCCACCTGGGAGATGCGCAAGGTCAACGCCCACCGCCGCGCCGACCTCGACGCCCTGGTGATCTCCAAGGAAAACCGCGACGACGCCAGTAACATCGCCGACTCGGCCCTGGCCGACTACCAACATGCCCTGGCCCAGCTTGAAGCGGCGCAACTGAACCTCAAGCGCACCCAGGTGGTGGCGGCGGTCGACGGCTACGTCACCAACCTCAACGTGCACCGTGGCGACTACGCGCGTATTGGCGAGGCGAAGATGGCGGTGGTGGATATGAACTCGTTCTGGGTGTACGGCTTCTTCGAAGAAACCAAGCTGCCCCACGTCAAAGTCGGGGACAAGGCCGACATGCAGTTGATGAGCGGCGAAACCCTCAAGGGGCACGTGGAAAGCATTTCGCGCGGCATCTACGACCGGGACAACCCGGAGAGCCGCGAGTTGATCGCCGATGTGAACCCGACGTTCAACTGGGTGCGCCTGGCCCAGCGGGTGCCGGTGCGGATTCATATCGATGAAGTGCCGGAAGGTGTGCTGTTGGCGGCGGGGATCACCTGCACCGTGATCGTCAACCAAACACAGAACTGAATGTGGGAGCGGGCTTGCTCGCGAAGGCAGTGTGTCAGTCAACGAAAATATCGACTGATCCACCGCATTCGCGAGCAAGCCCGCTCCCACATTTTTACCGTGTCAGGCCTGTAGAAACGTCTCGTGCAAATGGCGCCACAGCAGGGCGCCACTGGCCTGTTTTTCAAACACCACGGTCGATCGCCGATCGGTTTGGGCACCGCTGCCATCCACCTGCTGTTCGCGATAACTTACCGTCGCGCCACGGGCATGTCGGTCAATCCCGGCAAACTCGCTGAGGCTGATCTTGAACCCGGGCCGCTTGCCGCCAGCCTGGCTGAACAGCTGGTTGAGCAGTGCAAAATCCAGTTGTTTGCCCGCCGGGGTGATCATGGAAAAGTCCGGCGAAAAACGCCTCAGCAAAACCTCCAGTGTTCCCTCGGGGGCTGTGCCGGCAAACCATTGCTCGATCTCGACATGGGCCTGGATCACTTCATCAAAAAAATCGCGGTAGTCAATCATCGTGTGGGCTCGCTGGCAGGGTGAAGCAGTGTCCGTACCTTGGACGCATCCAGGCACAGTACGGCAAATAACGGAAACAGGGTCAACGCCGCGGCAATCGCGAAGGTGACGGTGAACGAGTCCAGCGCAGCCAGCACCCCACTGAGCACGGCGGCACCGAGGCAAAAACTCAATTGCCGATTGATGTTCCACAAGGCGCTGGCATGCCCCATGCGCTCGGCCGGAATGTCGAGAAAGGCCAGGGTTTGCGCGGTGCTGCTGCACAGGCTGCCACCCAGGCCCATCAGGAGGTAGGCGAGCACCACGACAACCGGGTGCGGCTCGATCAGCAACAGGATGCCGAGGGCTTGCAGCAGCATGCCCGCCAGCAGCAGCGGCCTCGGCCCGCAGCGATTGAACAGTTTTTTGCTCAAGGCAATCGCCAGCCCCGAGGCCAGCGCCCACGGCAGCATCAGCGCGCCGATGTGGCTGGCGGTAAAGCCGAGGCCGTGCAGATAAAGAATCGCCACCAGGCTGGTGCCGATAAACACCCCCGGGATGAACAGGTAAACCAGCATCGCGACCCGCAGCATCGGGCGGCGAGCCTGGCCCAATACGTGACCGAGCTCCAGCGCCGGGCGTGTGGACGCGGGCGTGTCTGCCACCAGCCAGCGCAAGGTCAACATCAAGGTGATCAGCGCCAGCGGCAGGTTGGCGAAAAAGATCCAGCGCCACGACACGCTGTCCACCACCAGGCCGCCCAATGCTGGCGACAACGCCGGAATCAGCAGCGCCACCAGCATGACCCTGGCTGTCAGTTGGCTGCGTTCTGCCGGCGGAAAATGCCGATAGGCCAAGGCTTGCCCCACCGGAATCAACAAGCCGCCACCCAAGCCCTGCAACAGGCGCCAGCCGATCAGCGCTTCAATCGAGGCGGCCTGGCCCACCAGCACCGAGGCTACGCCGAACAGCAGCAGGCTGATGGCAATCAACCGGCGCTCACCCAGCAGCGCCGCCAGCCAAACACTCAGGGGAATGACGACGGTCAGGCCGAGCATGTAGGCGTTGCCGATCCATGCCAGTTGCGTGACCGAGGCGTGCAACTCGCGGGCGATGTCCGGGTAAGCGATGGTGGCGACAAACATGTTCACCAGGTCGAGGGCGAAGCCCAGTAGAAAGATCCAGGTGACTTTCGAGCGGTAGGTCATTGCGCAGTTCCTGCTGTGGATGGCGGCAGGGTAGGTGGGTGCGGGCACTTGGGAAACAGCGGTTTGACTGTTAGTTTGTCAAAAATATTTTGACAAAGGAGGGCGTGGCTAATGGTCAGCCTGGATCGTTTCGACACCTTCAAGGCCGTGGTCGAGGCCGGTTCGTTGACGGCAGCCGCTGATGTCCTCGGGCAGACGCGAGCAGTGGTGAGCTTCAACCTCAAGCGCCTGGAAGCCGAGCTGGGCGTGACCCTGCTGACCCGCAGTACTCGGCAACTGGCACTGACCGATGCGGGCGAACGCTTTTACCTGCGCTGCACGCGCATGCTGGAAGAAGCGCGCCTGGCGGTGGAAGAGGCCCGTTCGGAGCACAGCCAGCTCAAGGGCACATTGCGGATCACCACCACCGTCGAATACGGATTGGCGGTGGTGGTGCCGGCAGTGGAAACCTTTCGCGGCCTGCACCCGGAATTGAACATCCAGTTATCCACCTCCTCCAGCCACGCCGACCTGATCTCCGAGCGCTTCGATGTGGCTATTCGATTGGGGCGGATGCTCGACTCCAATCATCGGGCGGTGCAGCTGTCGAGCTACGAAATCCTCGCCGTGGCTGCACCGGGGTTTGCCGGGGTCGCCACGCTGGAAGAACTGGAGCAACTGCCCAAGCTGGGGCACGGGCGGCTGACGGAGTTGACGGTGCTCGACCCGGCCGGCCATGAGCACCTGTACCGTCCAGGCCCCGGCAAGGCTTCACTGGTTGCCGACAGTGCCGCCATTCTCCAGGCGTTTGCCATGCGCGGGCATGGCGTGGCGATCCTGCCCCTGTGGCTGGTGCAGGAAGACCTGGATGCGGGGCGTTTGGTGCGGTTGCTGCCGGGGTATCGATTTGCGCCGCAGGGGGTGTACGCGTTGTACCCGGATACCCGGCATTTGCCCCTGAAAGTGCGGGCCTTCATTGATTTCATGAAAGGCTGATCAGCCGAGAAACCGTGTGGCGAGGGAGCTTGCTCCCGCTGGGGGGCGAAGCACCCCTGAAAAGGTCAGCGCATTCTTTCAGGAAACTTGGGCGGATGGTTTTGGGGCTGCTGCGCAGCCCAGCGGGAGCAAGCTCCCTCGCCACGGGGAGGCGGGGACTCTTAGAGCTGGCCGCTCAGGCCAAAGCGTTTTTTCAAGACAGTCTCCAGCAAGCCCTTGGGCAGCAACGCCGCCATCAATGGCAGTGCCCGGCAACCATTACCCGAGCGCAACAGGCGCGGCGGCGTGCCCTGTTGCACGGCCTTGAGCACGTCCACGGCAAAATCGCGAGCGGGCGTAGGCCGATCCTGGGAGGCCTTGGCCCGGGCGCGGATGCTTTCGCGCAGTGGCCACCAGGGCGACTTTTCATTGATCAACAGTTCGGCCTGGGTGCCGGCGTTTTTTGCAAAACTTGTATCGATGGCGCCTGGCTGCACTTCCATCACCCGCACGCCGAACGGTGCGAGCTCCATGCGCAACGCATCACTCAAGGCATGCACTGCGGCTTTCGAGGCGCAATACGCACCGGCGAACGGTGTGACCAACACGCCGGACACGCTGCCGATATTCACCACCAACCCTTTACGGCGACGCAGGGCCGGGAACAGCGCCTGAGTCACGCCCACCACTGAGAATACGTTGGTCTCGAATTGCTGCTGCATCGCCTGGGTGCCGCCGTCGAGCAACGGACCCATGGCGCCATAGCCGGCGTTGTTGATCAGCACATCCAGCTCGCCGACCTGCCCGGCCAACTGCGCCAGTGCAGCGCTGTCGTTGACGTCCAGTTGCACCGCGTTAAAGCCGGCGCTGGCGAGTGCCGCCACATCCTCGCTGCGCCGGGCGCTGGCCCACACGTCAAAGCCGGCTTGCTTGAAGGCGTCCGCCAGGGCACGGCCAATGCCACTGGAGCACCCGGTGATCAGTACGTTGGGCATGGATCAGTCCTTTGTCGTTATCAGTCAGAGAAGCTGCCTTGCAAATGCTCGGCACGAAATTCCAGGGTTTGCGGGCGGTAGCCGGGGCGCAGCGGCGGCACTGGCAGGCAGTCTTCCCAGGTGGCGCCGGCCTGCAGTTCGCCGGGGCCGCGATAGCGCGGGGCAGCGTACACGTTGTCTGCCAGGTTGACCGTATCGCCCGGCGCATACGCGGCGATGCGCCAACGCAGTTCGGTCAGCGGTACGTTGTTGCCGTTGTTCAAGGTGAGCTTGAGCGGGCGGTCTGCGGGGCATTCTTTCGGCGCGTAGACGGTACGCAGTTCCAGGCGTGCCAATTGCTGGGCCTCGCGGTTGTCCAGCCACACCACCCATACCGCCACCAGGCCCAGGCCGACGGCGGCCGCGAGGGAAACCGGCAACGCCCTGGCGGGGTAGCGCAGCAAGAGGATCAGCCAGGTGATAATCAGCAAGACACCAAAGAACATGGCAACAACCTCGAAAACGGAACGGGCATCCTAACCAAGCGTAGGTGGAGTTGACCATCTTCGGGTTCCCCGGCCCCAAAGAAAAAGCCCCCGGCCCACCGGCTGCGGATAGGGGACGCAGTCGGTGGGGCGGGGGCTTGTTGTGCTGCTCTGTTTACTGCGCGATGGTTTTCACCGACACGCCACGCTCGATTGGCGTGGATCGACCGTAGATATCTTCAAAGCGCTCGATATCGTCTTCACCCAGGTAGCTGCCGGACTGCACCTCGATAATCTCCAGTGGAATCTTGCCCGGGTTACGCAAACGGTGCACCGAGGCAATCGGGATGTAGGTAGACTGGTTTTCGGTGAGCAGGAACACGTTCTCGTCACAGGTGACTTCGGCGGTGCCGCTGACCACGATCCAGTGTTCGGCGCGGTGGTGGTGCATCTGCAACGACAGGCACGCGCCCGGTTTCACCGAGATGTGCTTGACCTGGAAGCGCCCGCCCATATCCACCGAGTCGTACGAGCCCCATGGACGGTACACCTCGCAGTGGTTCTGGGTTTCGCTGCGGCCCTGCTCGTTGAGGGTGTTGACCATCTGCTTGACGCCCTGGACCTTGTCCTTGTGGGCAATCATCATCGCGTCCTTGGTTTCCACCACCACGATGTTTTCCAGGCCGATCACCGACACCAGCTTGCCGTTGCCGTGGATCATGCAGTTCTTGCTGTCCTGGATCACCACGTCGCCCTTGCTGACGTTACCGTTGGCGTCTTTTTCATTCACGTCCCACAGCGATGCCCAGCAACCCACGTCGCTCCAGCCGGCAGTCAACGGCACCACGCAGGCCAGTTGGGTTTTTTCCATCACGGCGTAGTCGATGGAATTGTCCGGGCAGCAGGCGAAGGTGGATTCGTCGATGTCGATGGTGTCGGCGGTTTGGTTGCTGCGTTCCAGGGTCAGCAGGCAGGTGTCGTAGATGTCCGGGTCGTGTTTTTTCAGCTCTTCGAGGAAGCGGCTGGCACGGAACAGGAACATGCCGCTGTTCCAGAAATAACCACCGCTCTTGACGAATTCGGCGGCGCGTTTTTCATCGGGTTTTTCCACGAACTGTTGCACGCGGCTGACGCCTTCGGGCAGCAGCGAATCGTTGGTCGACTTGATATAGCCGTAGCCGGTCTCCGGACGGGTGGCCGGCACACCGAACAGCACCATTTCGCCACGCTCAGCCGCCACAGTGGCCAGGGCCAGGGCGCGTTGCAGGGCTTTCTGGTCATCCAGCACGTGGTCGGCGGGCAGCACCAGCATCAGTTCGTCGCGGCCTTCGTTGACCAGCATCATCGCCGTCAGGGCCACGGCCGGCGCGGTATTGCGGCCGAACGGCTCCATCAGGATGCGCTGGGTTTCCAGTTTGCGGGCAGCCAGTTGCTCGTTGACGATAAAGCGGTGGTCCTTGTTGCACACCACGATGGGCGCGTCCATGCCGTCGAACACCAGGCGCTCCAGGGTTTGCTGGAACAAGGTGTGCTCGCCGGTCAGGGCCAGGAACTGCTTGGGAAACTGTTTACGCGAA
The DNA here is from genome assembly GCF_013385805.1 of Pseudomonas sp. C6002. Lineage (NCBI taxonomy): Bacteria > Pseudomonadati > Pseudomonadota > Gammaproteobacteria > Pseudomonadales > Pseudomonadaceae > Pseudomonas > Pseudomonas sp. C6002. The sequence goes on from NZ_JACAPH010000017.1 coordinate 311,948, forward strand.
AGCGGCCAAAGACGTGAGCCGCTACCACCGGAAAGGATTACTGGGATCATGGTGTTTCTCCTTGAATCAAATTTGGTTAGAGCCTGTGGGAGCCGGGCTTGCCCGCGATGGCATCACCTCGGTGTACCTGATACACCGAGTTGTCCGCATCGCAGGCAAGCCAGCTCCCACAGGGGGCAGCGTCAATCTGAAAATCTAATCAGCGGGTCGACACAGGGCGTTTCACCCACACTGGCGACAGGTTGGCGCCGGTGCCGGTGACGTACAGCACTGCGGCCTCACCGCGTTCCAGAGCTACCGGCTTCACGTCGCCGACTTTTTTATCGCCTTCATACAGCGCCAGGCTGACCTTCACCGGGTTGATCTCGCGCTCGCCACGGCCCTTGGCGGCCACGGCCTGGACCACGTCGGTCTTGCCATCGGCGGTTTTCAGGGTCAGCGACTTGTCACTGAGGTTCTGCACGCGCACCAGGGATTTCTGCTTGTTCTTGAACGGCGGTTCTTCGATCAGTTGCGGTTGGCCGCTGCCGCTGCTGACCAGGGTGTAGTAGTGGTCGGCGGCGAGCTTGACCGGCAGGGTCTGGCTGCCGACCTTGGCGCTGTAGTCACCGCCCGGCATGAAGCTGAAGTCACTGCTGGCCAGCGGTGCAACCTCGTTGAGGTTGGTGCTGCCGACGGTGGCGCTGACTTCCTGGTTGCTGGCGTTGTACACCCGCACAAAGCTCGAGCCTTTTGGCGCGACGGGACCGTAGAGGGCGGCGTCGCCACCGGCGAAGGCGGACATCGAAACAACGCTCATGCCGGCGACGAGGGCAAAAGTTTTTGCGAGGTTAGTAGTGAAAGTCATGTGAGTTACCTCTCTTTCAGTTTTGCGCCCGGTCGGGCGTCTCGGAGTTCATGTTTTTAACGGTGGGGGTGTTGATAGCCATGTTCTGTTGGCGCATACCGGCTTGTTTGAGCTGCGCAACCCACTGCGGGTCGGCATCGCCGATTTCGTTGTTCACAGGCAGATAACGCTCGGGAAACTCCCAGATCAGCACCTGTGGCGGGCTGTTCTTGAAGTCGTCGCTTTTCAGGTAGCTGAGCATCGGCAGGATCGGGCCGTGGCCGTCTTCGGAGTAGTTGATGACGTCGCTGCCCAGGGCTTGCTTCAGCGCGCCGACAAAGTTCCAGTTCGGGTTGGCGCTGTAACTGGTGCCCACCAGGGCCACCGGGGTTTCACTGTCGGTGAACAGCGCATCGTCGCCTTTGGTTTCAGCCAGGTGCGTCACGCGTTTTTGCAGTGGCTCCTTGGGCGGCATCAGGTTTTCGAACAGCGGGTCCAGTGGCAGGAACAGGCGCAGGTCGCCCTTGTGTGGCTCGGTCTTCTCGGCTTCGGTGACAAAGCGTTGAGGCTCGCCGCTCAGGGGCGTTTTGTTGGCAATTGTCTTGGCCAATTCTTTGGCCGCCACTTCAGCGCCGTCCGGGGTCCAGTGGGTGTCGGTGCGCAGGAACACTTGTTGGCCGTGCAGCTTGGCCTGTTGCAGCGGACCCATCAGGTCGGGGGCGACGATCTTGTCGGCGGCCATGCGGGCATGGAAGTCTTGGTACAGACCGGCGCGGATGCTCGCCGGCTGCACTTCACCCAGGTGTTCCGGGTACAGCCGCACCTTGGCTGGCACGATCGCCATCACCAGTTGGATACCCTGGGCCTTGAGCTTCTGGCGCACGCCTTCCACCAAGGCGTAGTTGCCTTGCAGGTTCTGGTCTTCGTTGACGATGGGGTTGAATTCCTCGTCGCTGTACAACCAGTGGTCGCGGCCAATCACCACGCCAGGGCGGCCTTCGTTGAACAGCTTGTAGTCCAGCGCTGCCCAGAGGTTGGTGCCCAGGCGCTTGATCGGGAACTGGTCGTCGTAGTGGGTCTCGACGGCCTTGGTCCAGCGGCCGTTGAGCACGGTGGCGTCGGCGTTGGTGGTGAAGCCCAGGAAACTGCGCATCGACCAGGCGCCCAACGCCAGCAGCACGGCGAGGAACAAGGCGATGTAGAGGACGCGTAATGAACGGGTCATGGTCGGCTCCCTCAGAACTGGAAGTAAAGGAACGGCGAGAAGCTCTGCGCCGAAAGTTTGAGAATCGACGCCACGAACAGCAGCAGTACTGCGGCGCGCATGGCGTAGCGTGGCCAGGTGGCGCTCCAGTAGGCCGATTGCACGGTGGCCTCGGTGCCCACGGTGTAGCCGGGCTCATGGATGCTGCCCGGGTTGTCGCCCGGTACGGCCTTGATCAAGCCCGGTTGCGCAGTCGCCGGGCCATCGGCCTGGGTGTTCACCGCAGGCTTGGTTTTTTCCGGTGGGCGGTTGCTGTAGAAGTCCCGCAGGCCGAAGAACGCCAGGGTTGCGTACGCCACCACCAGGGTTGCCACTTGCAGGCCGGTGAGGCTGGCGCGGTTGAGTTCCGACAGCGACCACTCGCCGAAGCTGAACATCGCGCCGTACATACGGCCGGCGACGTGCAGGTTTTCCGAGCGGAAGATCACCCAGCCCATCACCACCAGCAGGAAGGTGAAGGCCCAGCGCACAACGTTGAAACTGCGCGGTGCGGTGTTGAGGCCGATGGCTTTTTCAATCGCCAGCCACATGCCGTGCCAGGCGCCCCACACGATGTAGGTGATGTTCGCACCGTGCCACAGGCCACCGAGGAGCATGGTCAGGAACAGGTTGCGGTAGGTGGTCAGCGTGCCTTTACGGTTGCCGCCCAGGGTGATGTACAGGTAGTCACGCAGCCAGGTGGACAGGCTGATATGCCAGCGCCGCCAGAACTCGGTGATCGACTGGCTGATGTACGGCTGCTTGAAGTTTTCCATGAAGCGAAAACCCATCATCAAGCCCAGGCCGATGGCCATGTCGCTGTAGCCGGAGAAGTCGAAGTACAGCTGCGCGGTGTACGCCAGTGCGCCGAGCCAGGCGTCACCCGTCGTAGGGTTTTGCAGGGCGAAGCAATGATCGGCGACCACCGCCAGGGTGTCGGCGATAAACACCTTCTTGATGAAACCCTGCATGAACCGCGTGCAGCCCTCGGAGAATTTATCGAGGGTGTGGGTGCGGTTGTTGAACTGGTCGGCCAGGTCGCGAAAACGCAACACCGGGCCGGCAATCAGATGCGGGAAGATCGCCACGAACGCCGCAAAGTCGATCAGGTTGCGGGTGGCCGGGGTGTCGCCGCGGTACACGTCGATGATGTAGCTGATGGACTCGAAGATGTAGAACGAGATCCCGATCGGCAACAGCACGTGGGTCAGGATGAAAGGCTCAAGGCCGGCCGACTTCATCATCAGGTTGATGCTGTCGACACCGAAGTTGGCGTACTTGAAGTAGCCGAGGATGCACAGATCGACCGCCACGCCCAGCAGCAGCCAGCGCTGGGCCGGCTTGGTGCGCACGCCTGCCGCACCGACCTTGAGGCCGATCCAGTAGTTCCACAGCGTCACGGCGGCGAACAGCGCCAGGAAGTCCACTCGCCACCAGGCGTAGAACACATAACTGGCAACCAGCAGCAGCAGATTGCGATAGCGTTGCCCGCTCAGGTAGTACAAGCCGAGGAAGATCGGCAAGAACAGGAACAGGAACACATTGGACGAGAAAACCATCCCGATCTCTCCATGTTTAACCAACAGTCAAGGGCCAACGGCCCCCCCAAACCCCCCACCGAAATGAGAGGGCTATGTGATCGTTCCCACGCTCTGCGTGGGAATGCCTCACTGGACGCTCTGCGTCCGCTTTTGGGACGCGGAGCGTCCCTGGCTGCATTCCCACGCGGAGCGTGGGAACGATCAGCGACTAGCTGCCTTTGTTGCCTTTCTCATGCGCCGGGTCGTAGACCTTGGTCAGGTCACCCCCCAGGCGGAACGTCTTGAACGGCTGCATCCCGTGCTTGCGCTCGATCACATCCGGGGCGCAGGTGTAGAGGGTGCAGAAGGGCTCAAGCCAGGCAAATTTCATGTCTTCCTTGAGGTCCTTCATGTCCTGTTCCTTGCCGTTCTTCTGCTCGAAAATCTCCGGGTCTTTCACCCCGGCCAGCACCTTGTCACCCAGGCGTTTCAACGCGCCGTTGTTTTCCTGGCGCAGGTCCACACCGTTCACCAGGGCAAAACTGGCGATCATCGCCAGCGGCGGCAGGGCGTAGTTGTGGTACGACAGGGCCCGTTGCTGACGCTTCAATTCGTTGGGCAGGAAGCCTTGGGCATCCACCTGGTTGGCGCCGACCTTGTATTCCTTCACGGCCCAGTCAAACAGGTCGCGGCGGTTCACGGCGACGGAGGTCGCCATCACCGACCAGGCAGCCCAGTAGGAGTGGTTGTTGGTTTTATCCAGCGGCAGGTTGTCCCAGTCGCTCACCACCTGGTCGGCCATTTTGCTGAACCAGGCTTCGATCAACTGCGACTCCTGCTGGTGGTTGGCCAGCGGATGAGAGTCGGAGAACTTCAGGCGCACATAGGCCGACGCCATGCTGCCCAGTGCCCATTTGCGCATGGACTTGCCGGTGTGGTTGAAGTCCTTGGACATCAATGCATCGGCCTTGGCCCAGCTCGTGAGCCAGTTCAGCGTGCATTCCAACTGCTCCGGACGGCCGTCGCGCATGAATTGCATCACGCGCTTGCTGGTGTCTTTTTCCAGCTTGGTGATGTCGGCGGTGCTGTCGCGAAAGGCTTTTTCGGACTGCACATTCAGGGTGGAACGAGCCTTGTCCGAACCTTCGTACTTGCTGCGAAATTGCAGCGAGCCGGTGTACGGCGCCGGCATGGCGTCGCAGTCATTCTTGAAGTCGCCGGTCTTGAATGCTTCCACCGGGGCGAAATAACCCTGGGGCGGACGCAGTGGTGCGGCGGCGTTGACTTGGCCGGCAAACATTGCCAGGCCCAGCAGCGTTGGAATCAATAACTTCTGCATAAGTAACCTCATTGCCCCGTTGAAGCAGTCTGTTGACCACCGGCGGGGAATACGTTGCGTGTGCAAATTTTCGCTTCGACTTTCTGCGCGGCCTGGCCCGCTTCAGGGCCCTGCACTTCCACGGCCAGCAGGTTTTGCGTGGCCCAGTCTTCATCGGTGCGCAGTTCAAAGGCGAAACGCCCGTCTGTATCGGATGTTTCGGGTTTCTCGATCTTGATGTCCTCGTGGCGCCCGTTCATGTACCAGAGGGTGGCTTGCAGGGTTTTCACCGATGGGTCGGCGAAGCGGATGTCGACCTGGTGACTGCTGTTGCGCAGGTCTTTGTTCGAACTGTTCACCAGCAATTCGTTCTTGCCGGGTTTCAGCGTGGTGCTGGCGCTCATCTGGGCGGTCTTGCCTTCACAGCCGTTGTCCAGCAGCGACATCATCTGGCGGTAGATGGTCTCCTGGTCCAGGCGATACAGCGGCGAGAATTCCCAGATCAGGATCTTCGGCGGGGTCTTCTGGAATTCTTCGCTGCCCAGGTACTGGATCATCGAGCCTTCCAGGCCACCACCGGGGAAGGCGACGTTAAGGATGTCGGCACCGATTTCCTGTTCCAGGAAGCCGGCGAAATTGTAGTTCTTGCCACTGTGGCTGGTACCCACGAGGGTGATCTGCGGGTTGCCGGAATCACCGAACAGGTCGCCGTCTGCCGCTTCGCCCTTGGGCTCGGTGGTGAACTGGTCCATGTACTGGATCGCGTAGCTGGTGCCGCACAGTTGCCCGGCCATGTTATGCAGGGTGCCGGTCTTGCCCATGCGCCCGGACCGTTTGGTCTCGAATTCGCGCTGGGGGATGCCGGCAAATTCAGGCATCGCCCGCACTTTCGCGCCGACGATTTTGGCGGTGCGCTGGGCGCCGTATGGCGTCCAGTGTTGGTCGCCGCGGAAGTAGAAATCGTGGGCCGGCAATTCATCCGGCAGTTGCTCGTTGGTCAGCGGCGACAGGTCCGGTACGACGTAGCCCATCTTGGCGAAGCGCCCGAGCATGGTCTTGTAATTGCCCAGGGCCTTGTCGAAATCGAACCTGGCTTTCTCTTCAGGGTTGAGCTTGTTGCGGTTCACCAAGCCACGGGTCGGCTGGTAGACCACCACCAGTTCCACGCCCTTGCTCTTGAACGCATCGTGCAGCTGCTGCATGCGTTTGTAGCCGGCGGGGCTGGTGTCGAATTCGGTGCGCAGGTCTTCCTGGGTCCGGAACAGCCAGTCGCCCTGGGCTTGCACCAGGGTGGTGAAGTTCTGCTGGTAGCGGGTGGTGTAGTTCTTCGCGTCGTGGGCGGCCGGGCACAGGCTGCAGCACGGTTCGGCGGTGAAGGTTGGCGCCTTGATTTCGTCGGCGCGCACGCCCTGGCTGGCCGCGAGCAGGCCGAGGGTCAAACCCGAAAGGCTGAGCAGTTTGATCATGTGTGGGTGCATAAAGGTCATCCTCAGTCCTGCATTTCGGTCTGGCGTTCGACAGGGTCGATCAGCACGGCTTTCTTCTGGCGTACCAGCAAGTCGAGGATCTCTTCCTGGCGATCGCCAAGAACGCCCGAGAAGCTGATGCCACTGGATTTGGTCGGCGCAAGCATCGATACGCGGTACAGCTCGATGCTCAACGGCGAGTCGATGGACAGCGGCCCGCTGCCGTTGGCGGCCAGCTCACCGCCCACCACAATCAGCGAGACCTTGGTGTCGAACGGGTCGAGGGCGATGTCGCGGTCGGTGTCGGTCAAATCCTTGATGTGGCCGTACACGCCGGTCAGCCCGTTGGCCATGGCAACGTTCTCGTACAGGCGAATGTTCACGCTGTTACGCACGCGGATGCCATGGCGACGGTTGCTGATCACCTTGTTGCCCCACAGCAGGTTATCGCCGCTCTCATAGAGGGTGATGCCGTCGGTGTGGTTGCGGTAGATCTCGTTGTCGGCGATCAGGTTGTTGACGCTGTTACGGTCGATCACCAGGCCCGAGAGCTTGTTGTCGAAGCTGCGGTTGTTGAAGATGAAGCTGTCGTTCACTTCCCGGGAAATGATGATGCCGTGCTTCTTCTTCGTGCCGTAGACGGTGTTGTCGGTGATGATCAGGCCGTGTGAACGGTCGTGGGGGTCAATGCCGTAGACGATGTTGTCCTTGTAGGTATTGCCCTTGAGCACAAAGCCGGTGGTTTCGTAGCAGTAGAAGCCGTACCACATGTCCGAGAACTCGGAGTCGACGATCCAGCCCGTCGGCTCGGGGCGCTTGAGCACCTTGGCCATGTTCGGCGTGTACTGGGAAATACTCACGCCATACGACTTACTGTTGGCGTAGCCGAAACTGGCCATCTTGCTGTTGGCGATGTAGGTCTCGGTGCCGCCCCAGGCCAGCAGGAACGGGCGGAATTCCTTGGGCGACTGGAAGGTCGCCGGGCCGTTGGTCTTCTCGCGCCAGCCGGTGATTCTGGTGTCACGTACGAACAGCTGGCCGTCGTTGATCAGGAACGAACCGGCTTCCTGGGACAGGCGCAGCTCTTGAGTCTGCTTGTCGATTTCGAGGATGCCTTTACGGCCCACCACGATCGGCAACTTGGCCAGGAACACCCCCGGCGAGGTTTCGCTGAAGTACTGCTTGGGCACTTTCTTCAGCAGGTCCTTGAGGTTCATGTAGCCGTCGTCGACAAAGATCGCCTGGGGAATGCCGTGCTGGCGCACTACCCATTCGGCCATCTTGTTGTCGCCGCCGATGAAGTCCTTCAGGGCGTCTTCCTGCATCATCCGGCGGATGCTGATTTTGCCTGGCTTGGTACGCACGATCTTTTTCGCGATATTGGCCGCGGTGTAGCCGGACACGTCCGGCAGCGCAGGCTTGGCCATCTCCAGCGGCTCGGTCGGCGGGCTGGAGATGGTGTAGGTCTTGGCCTGTTGCAGCTCTTTGGCGATGGTCGGCGCTTTGTCGGCGAAGGCCGAGGCGCTGGCCAGCAGCATGGCCGCGACGAGCAGGCTTTGAGACTTCATTGCGCAGGCTCCCATCAGAACTTCCAGATCACGTCGACAAAGGCGCGATGCATGTACGAGTCGACCTGGCTGCCATAGGCGTCGCCCGGCTTGAACACGCCTGCACGGAAGCGCACCAGGGCCGACGGCTCGTCGATCGACTGGCTGAGCCCGGCCGGCAGCAGGCCTTTCTTGAAGTACTTGGTGACCACCAGGTCCATCTCCTGGCCGAGATCTTTCTTGCCGTCTTCAAGCGGCAGGGACGTGCTGGACAGGATCGCGCCGGTCACGTCATCGGTGTTGTTCTGCACGGCATCGATGCCGTTGCTGCCCACCGGCTTGTTGCCGTCGACGCGCCAGAACTTGTGGTACACAAGGCTTGCGTCATAGTCCTCGCGCAGCTGCCACGAACCGAACAGGCTCATGGACTGCATGTTGTTCATCTCGCCGCGAAACGCTTCGCCGAAGCGGTGGACGCGGGACTGGGTACCGGTCCAGTTTGAACGGTTGCTTTGCAGGCCGTTCTGCTCGTATTCGGCACTGGCGCGGGAGTAGGCGGCGCCCACTTGCCACTGCGGGTCGAGGCGCAGGCGTACACCCAAATCGGTGGCCCAGCCATTCACGTCATCGCTGCGCTTGGCGTTGGCCGGGCGGGTGCCGTCGGCGTTCAAGGCGTTGACCGTGTCGCGGTCGCCCTGCATGCCGGTGACGCTCGCCCAGTAGTTGACGGTGTTGGTGTTGCGCCAGTTGTAGGCGTCGCTGTTGGCTTCGATGCCGAGCCAGGTCAGGTCGCCGTTCTCGCGCTTGTCCAGCGAGTCGGTGGCCACGCCCGGTTCCGGGTAGTCGAGCTTGCCGTCATCATGGGTGTGGTGCGCGCGCAGGCCGATCCACTGGCCTGGCGTCCACTGGTAGGCGGCGTCGGCGTACAGGTGCTGACGGTCCTTGTCCTTGGGCGACAGTTCCTTGAGGTCGGTGCGGTATTCGCTGAAGCGCTCGGCGACGCCGACATTGGCCTTGAGCAAGGTGGTGTCGAAGGTCCAGTTCAGCGCTTCGATATTGGTGTCGCGCCATTGGCCGTCGTCATTGCGCAGGCGTTGGCGACCGAGCTTGAGGATCTCGCCGGGGTAGGGCGTGAAGCCGCCATAGGCGACCCAGAACTCGCGCATCGCCAGGTAGTTCTTCTTGCTCTTGCGGTCGTCATTGCTGGTCTGTTGAGTGGCGTCATCCGAGGACTGTTGCAGGGTGTCGGTCTCGATGATGTCGCTGGAGGTCACGGCCTGGCCCATGGCGTAGGCGCTCCAGTTGCCGCCTTCACCGTAGATCCACGGGCGCAGGTCAAGGCCGATGCCGTTGACGTCGCCGCCTTTCTGGGTGCCCAGGTCGCGGTCATCTTCGGACTGGCCGGTGACTTTGACTTCCAGGCCGAAGTTCTTGGCTTCGGTCAGCGCCGCCAGGGTCGGGCACGACCACAGCAGGGCGAAGGTCAGGCCGATGCCGGCCTTGACGAATGGGTTGAGCTTCATAGGGATTCCTCGCCGTCTTCTTCTTGCAGGGCGTGCAATTGCAGCGTGCTTTGGGCCAGGGTGCCGCGCACGGCCAGCTCCTGTTGCACCAGGCGTTGGCCTTCGGCGCGTTGTTCCGGGGTCAGCGGCGCTTCGAGCTGGGTCGCCAGGTCGTTGGCTTCCGGCGTGTCCTGGGCCTTGGCCAACTGGCTGAAGACATAGGCGTTAAGCGGGTCGGGCTTGGTGCCCTTGCCTTGGGAAAACAGCTGGGCAATCGCGAAGTCGGCGCTGTTCTGGCCGTTGCGCGCAGCGGTCAACAGATGGTCCAGGGCCTTTTGCGAATAGACCTTGCCCAGGTAGCCACGGCGGTAGATCTGGCCGAGGTAGTAGTCGGCGGCGACTTCGCGGCCGACGGCTTTCTGGAAGTGTTCTTCGGCGGCCTTGGCGTCAGCCGGGACCCACTTGCCTTCGTAGTAGAGCTTGCCCAGCAACAGTTCGGCGCGGGGCTGGTCGGCGGCGCGGCCGTTGTCGAGGTACTTCATCATCTGGTCGACGTCGCCCAGTTCCGGGAAGTCGTAGAGCAGTTGCGCCAGGCTGACCCAGGAGGCCGGGTAGCCGGGGGCGATTTTTTCCAGCAGGGCCTGGGCGGTTTTTTCGTCGGTCTTGCCCAGGCTTGCATCACCCAGTACACGAGCCACGCTGTCGACTCGCTGGGCGGTGACGGTGCCGCGGCTGTAGCCGGCTTCCATCTGCTTGAGCAGTTCGGCCTGTTTTTCCGGCTCGGCTTTTTTCTGGTAGACCGTGGCCAGCTCGACGTAGCAGATATCGGTGGTGTTCAGCGCCGCCTTGCAGATGCTTTCCACTTCATCCAGGTGCTGGTCGTAGGTGTCCTGGGTGCGATACAGCAGCACCTGGGCGAGACCGGCTTCCGGGTAACCCGAGGCGCGCCATTTGCTGATCTGCTGCTGGGCGTTGATGTTCGGGAAACTGTGCGGGTATTGCAGGTAGAGCATTGCCAGCGGAATCAGGGTGTTGCCTTCGCCATTGGCAAAGGCTTTTTTCAGCAGGCCTTCGGCTTCATGGTGTTCGGCTTCGGTCGCGCCGGGCTTGGCCACCAGCAGGCGGCCCAGGCGTGCCTGGGCACGGGGCGAGGTATCGGCGGCCGCGCGGTACGTCGCTTCGGCCTGCTTGATTTGCTCGGGGTCGCGGGTGCCGACCTGGATATCCGCCAGGCCCACTTGGGCCTCGCTGTAGCCCAAATCCGCGAGCTGCTGGTAGTTCTGCTGGGCAGTGACGGTGTCGCCACGTTTCAGCGCTTCATTGGCCAGGCGTTGGTCGGGCAGGCCGGCGCAACCGGCGAGGCTGACCGCAACAGCCAGCAACGCCACAGTTCCCATGTGGGAGCGGGCTTGCTCGCGAAGGGGCCCTGTCAGTTGATGCATGTGTTGGCTGACACACTGCTTTCGCGAGCAAGCCCGCTCCCACAGGGATTGCGGTGTTTTTGAGAGAGTCATCACAGGCATGTCCTCTGCTTACAGACCGTTGGCCATGGCTTTGTCGATCAGCCAGTTCAGGGACGGGCCGCGATCGCTGGTCACTTCAACCGGGCGACCGGCGTAGGTGCTGTCCAGCGGGGCGTCGGGTTTGATCTGCACGCGGATGTCGGAGGACATTTCGCTGCTGTTCAGGCTGGTGCTGCTGACGATGGTGCCGGTGCGTACCTGCTCTTCATCCGCTACCTGGAAGTTCACGCGGGTGCCCGGGCGAACGTCGGCAAACTGGCGATAGGAGAAACGTGCATCAACGTTGGCCTGGCTGCCGCGTGGCACCAGTTGGAAGATCACGTCGCCCTTGCTGGCGTACTGACCGTCGGCGACCAGTTGCTGGGCCACGACGCAGTCGCAAGGGGAGGTGAGGGTGCCGGTCATTTGCTTGCCGAACAGCTCTTCGACCTTGGCCGGTTGCAGCTGGTCTTCGTCCAGATGGCCCTTGAGTACGTCGAGCATGCTGGTGCTGAAGGTTGCCAATGGCGCGCCTTTGGCGGCGACCGCATCGCCTTTGATCAGGCTTTGCACGGTGCCATCGCGGGGCATGGTCACGTTCATCCCGGGCACGCTCACCAGGCCGGAGGTGGCGTGGCTGACGAAGTACATGCCGTACACCGATTTGACCACGAAGCCGAATGCCGCCAGGCCCACCACGAAGATCCCGAGGCTGAAAGTCACGGCCCGCAGGCGGCCACCGACGCTCATGTTGCTGCCGCCGTCCTTGACCTTGCGCGCCTTGGTGAAGTTGTCGCGTTGCAGGGTTGCCAGCACGTCACCCATGGTTACGATGTCACCGGCCAGGTGCGAGGTGATCAGGTGGCGCAGGGTGGAGATGTCTTGTGCATCGAGGTTCTGGAACTGGCAACCGGTGCGGCCGGTCTGGCGGTCGTAGGAGCGAATCTGCAGCTCGACGTCCATCGCCAGGCCCAGGTTGTCGATCACGAATTGCAAGCGACCCTTGTGCACATCGCCGACTTTCAGCGGCTGCTGCGGGGCGTTGAAGGCCAGGCCGCCGGCTGACAGGTCGATCACCCGCACTTCCATCGGTGTTTGATCGGCGCCGAAGAAGCGCAGCTTGGCCGGGATTTTGACCCGGGCGTGTTGGCGCTGGGCTTCGGATTCGTGGACAACGTTGGCGTTTACTGGGCTATTCATGGTGTTTAGTTCCTAGTTAATTCAGGCTTGGCAGGGTCAAACCATCATCAGCAACACGGCGACGAAAATGCTGCCGGCGGAGAAGGTCATGGTCCGAGACGACCAGGTGTTGAACCAACGTTGAAAGCTGGCCAAATCGCGGGTCAGTTTGGTGTCCTGGCGGGTCCAGGACTGTTGATCAAGGCGGAAGAACACGTAGATCTTCACCAGCGCGCCCATGATCTGGTTGTAATAGAGAATCACCGGGTAAGCCGGGCCGATCTTGTGGCCGGAGCACGACAGCAGCAGGGTCAGAATCAGGCGGGTGATGCCGATCCACAGCAGGTAGGCGAGGATGAACGCGCCGCCGTATTTGAAGGTGGCGATGATCGCCACGGTCAGCCCCAGCAGAGAGGTCCACATCGACACGCGTTGATCAAACAGCACGATGCTGGTGAACAGGCCCAGGCGACGCATACCCAGGCCCAGGGCACGTGAGTTCTGGCGCAGGTTGTTGCCGTACCAGCGGAACATCAGTTTGCGGCTGGCCTTGATAAAGCTCTTTTCCGGCGGGTGTTCCACGGTGTGGATCGCGGCGTCCGGCACATAAAAGGTGTCGTAGCCCAGGCGCATCAGGCTGAACCAGCTGGACTTGTCGTCACCGGTCAAAAACTTGAAGCGGCCCAGGCGCCAGTGTTGCAGCGAGTCGCTTTCCACATCGGCAATGAAGCCCGGGTCGGTGACCACGTTGGCGCGGAATACCGACATGCGGCCGGTCATGGTCAGCACGCGTTTGGACAGGGCCATGGAGCACATGTTGATGTGGCGCTGGGCGAAGCGCAGCTTGTGCCACTCGCTCATGATGTAGCCGCCGCGCACTTCGCAGAACTCGTTGGTGGTCAGGCCGCCGACATTGCCGAACAGCTGGAACCACGGCACGGTCTTGCGCACTACGCCCTCGGCGAGCACGGTGTCGCCATCGATCACGGCCACTACGGCACGGTCGTCCGGCAGGTGGCGGGAGATGGCGCGAAAACCGAAGGCCAGGCCGTCACGCTTGCCGGTACCGGCGATGCGCACGAAGTCCAGTTTGACGTGGTCGGGCGGGTTCATCCTGGCCCACAGGCTCTTGACCAGCAGCTCATCGGACATTTCCACCAGGGAGCAGACCACGGTGGTAGGGAAGCCACATTCGATGGCCTCGCGGATCACCGAGCTGTAGACCTGGGCCGTGGTCAGCGCGTCGATCCGAAAGCTGGTAACCATCAGGAATACGTGGGACGGGTCTGCTGCCTTGCCCAGCTTGCGCACTTTGCGCCGCAGGTGCGGGTAGACCACGTACAGGAACAGCATGCCGCGAAAGAAATGCGTAGCACCCATCGAGTAGCGCCAGATACCGACGGCGCCAATCAGGAAAATAAAATTCTTCGACTCTGAGTCGAACGTACTCGCCGGCAACAGCAGGGCGAGTCCCATCAGCAGGCTCAGGAAAAACAGCCAGCCGGCAGATTGGAGGAGTACGTGTTTTAACTTGGACATAGGCGTCATTCCGCAGGTGAAGGAGGCTTCAAGCAGCAAGCGCCGGGGATCAGGACGCTTGCCGCTTGAAACTTGCCGTTGCTGTTACCAGCAAATGCCTTCGGTACGGCCGCTCACGCTGGTGGCCTTGGACATGAAGCCCACCAGGTCGACCACTTGCTTGCCGTGGGGTGCGTTGTGCGCCAGGGCACGGAACTTCTCATCGCGGTTGCCCAGGATGATCACGTCGGAGTTGTTGATCACTTCGTCGAAGTCCGAGTTGAGCAGGGACGACACGTGAGGAATCTTGCCTTCGATGTAGTCCTTGTTGGCGCCGTGCACGCGAGCGTATTCGACGTTGCTGTCGTAGATGCTCAGGTCGAAACCCTTGCCGATCAGCATCTCTGCCAGTTCCACCAGCGGGCTTTCGCGCAGGTCATCGGTGCCGGCCTTGAAGCTCAGGCCCAGCAGGGCGACTTTGCGTTTGTCGTGGCTGGAAACGATGTCGAAAGCGTTTTGCACCTGGGACTCGTTGCTGCGCATCAGCGAGTTGAGCAGCGGCGCATCCACGTCGAGGGAGCCGGCGCGGTACGTCAGGGCGCGCACGTCCTTGGGCAGGCAGGAACCGCCGAAGGCAAAGCCCGGGCGCATGTAGTACTGGGACAGGTTGAGGGTCTTGTCCTGGCAGACCACTTCCATCACTTCGCGACCGTCGACACCTACCGCCTTGGCGATGTTGCCGATCTCGTTGGCGAAGGTCACTTTGGTCGCATGCCAGACGTTGCAGGTGTACTTGATCATCTCGGCGACGGCGATGTCCTTGCGGATGATCGGCGCGTCGAGTTCTTCGTACAGCGACTGCAGAACATCGCCGGAAGCGGTGTCGAATTCACCGATGACGGTCATCGGCGGGAGGTCGTAGTCGGCGATGGCGGTGCTTTCACGCAGGAACTCAGGGTTTACGGCGACGCCGAAGTCGACGCCGGCTTTCTTGCCCGAGCAGTCTTCGAGAATCGGAATCACCACATTGGCCACGGTACCTGGCAGTACGGTGCTGCGGACCACGATGGTGTGACGGGAGGTCTTGTCACGCAGGACAAAACCGATCTCGCGGCACACCGATTCGATGTAGTTGAGTTCCAGGTCGCCGTTCTTCTTGCTCGGCGTGCCGACGCAAATCATCGACAGGTCGGTATCACGGATTGCCTCGGCGAAATTGGTGGTGCCGCGCAGTCGGCCGGTTTGAACGCCCTGGCTTAACAGCTCGCCCAGACCCGGTTCAACGATGGGGGATTTACCCGCGTTGATCAGGTCGATCTTTTCCTTGGAGATGTCTACGCCAACGACCTCATGGCCCCGTGCAGACAGGCAACCGGCACATACCGCGCCGACGTAACCCAAACCAAATATGCTGATGCGCATCGCATTTACCTCATTGTTAATCGTGCCACTAGATGGCCGGAGTTCATGTTTTGAAGCGTCACCCAGGCACTGGGAAGTGCGACGAATAAACGTCGGTATATCCAGTGCAGGCATACTAAAAGTCGAGTGACTAACTAATGCACTCAAGTTGTGCGCAACTTGGCCTTATTGTTGGGGCTTGCCCTGAAATGCAGCCAGCCTTCCTGGGGAAGGGCCTGGCGCCAGTGCCGCAAGGCGTTGGCAGGGGCTTTGAGCCCTTATATATCAACGGCTTGGGTTGTCTCACTGACCCATACAGGTGAGCTCAGCCTTGGCCTTGTCGGAGAAAGTAGTGAAACCTTTGCGTCCGCCTTCAACTAATCAGTTGATGATTTGACCATTGAGTCAAAGTTATATGACAACTTTGCTACTTCCCTTGGTCGCCACGTAAGTCATCTCTTACATCTTCAGAGATAATCGTTACCGGTGGTATGAGCGGTGCTTTAGGACATAGTTCCTGTCCACTCATCCTGTTTCCGGAAATTTCTTGAAATATTAGGAAAGATGGCACTAGTACTATTCTGATAGCACTTGCTATTTAGGCCAGTAGTTGCGGGGAGTTGCGAGGGGTAAATAGTTTTGTGCCACTACTGTTTTAAAAAAGTGGTGCCACTACGAAAAAAATTGACGAATGTCGAGTGAAATAAATGTTAGGGAATCTGAAGAATTATTTTTGACGCCAAATAAATGGCGAATTCGGAATTGGAATGCAAACAAAATGTGGGAGCGGGCTTGCTCGCGAAAGCGGCGTGTCAGGCAATAAAGGCATCGACTGAACCACCGCTTTCGCGAGCAAGCCCGCTCCCACATTTGGATCTTCGTTGTCAGGTTATTCCGGTGCGTGATCCCGCAGGAACACCAGGTTATCCGGCTTCGACTGCTCCGCATTGAAGCGATAACCCTGCACGTCAAACTCCTTGAGTGGGGCCGGGTCGTTGATGCGTTCTTCAATCACAAAGCGGCTCATCATGCCCCGGGCCTTCTTGGCGTAGAAGCTGATGATCTTGTACTGGCCGTTTTTCAGGTCCTTGAACTCGGTGTTGATGATTCGCGCATTCAATGCCGGGCGTTTGACTGCCGAGAAGTACTCGTTGGACGCGAGGTTGAGCAGCACGTCATCGCCTTGTTCGGCCAGGGCTTCGTTGAGCCACTCGCTGATGCGGGTGCCCCAGAAAGCGTACAGGTCCTTGCCACGGGCGTTGGGCAGTTTGGTGCCCATTTCGAGGCGGTACGGCATCATCAGGTCCAGCGGCCGCAGCAGGCCGTACAGGCCGGAGAGCATGCGCAGGTGGTCCTGGGCGTAGGTGAAGTCGGCGTCCTTGAGGGTTTCGGCGTTGAGGCCGGTGTAGACGTCGCCCTTGAATGCCAGCAGGGCTTGTTTGGCGTTGGCGGGGGTGAAGGCGGGGGTCCAGCTGCCGAAGCGTGCGGCGTTGAGGCCGCCGATTTTGTCGGAGACGTGCATCAGTTCGCTGATTTGCGCCGGGCTGAGTTCGCGCAGTTGTTCGATCAGCTCCTGGGAGTGGTCGAGGTATTGCGGCTGGGTGAAGCGCGGGGTGACCGGCTTTGACTCGAAATCGAGGGTTTTGGCGGGGGAAATCACCGTCAGCATGAAGTCGTCTCCTTTAATCGTGGGGGGATTCTAGGGGGTAGGGCGGTTTGACTCCACCTATGATGGTGATAGATAGCTGTGCGGTCGTTGGGGGGGCATATCCGTTTCTGCGGTTACGGCGGCTTATGGTTTCGCTCTTACAGTGAGTCACTTTGCAAAAGCGTTCAAAAGTGAGCCGCTGTAAGAGCGGAACCAATACAAGCCATCACTCAAATAACGCATATACACACCAACCCAATAGCGCCCCCACACGATCGGCTATAGTGCCCGACGACTCTGGAAAGGGAGACCCTTCGTGCGAATTGCGCTTTTACTGTCAGCCTGGCTCATCTGCCTGGGCGCCCAAGCCGCCCCCGTGGATGTAGCAACCCTAGACCGCGGCACCTGGCCCGAACGCCTCAGCAGCCCCGCCCTGTTCGACGTCGCCTCACGCGCAGAAATCCTGATGTTCGCCCACACCCTGCTCGCCAGCGAATCCCTCGACGAGCCCGCCCTCAAGCAGCGCCTGGGCCTGAAGATCATCAACCAGGCCTCGATCGACGACCTGCGCCGTCAACTCTGGCAACGGCTACTGGAAAACTACACCTTCGCCCAACAAAGCTGCGAACAGGACGCCTCCTTCTGCTACCTGGTGGAAAACATGGACGACCTGCGCGAACAAGCTGCCAAATTCGAAGTCAGCGACAACTCCTTCTATATAGGCTGGGCTGGCCCCAGCCGCGCATTCCACGAGCGCTACCTGGATGAACAGTTGCGCAAGGCCGCCCTGTTCCCCCAGATCAGCAGCGAAATCGCGCGCTTCGGCGACCACGAGCGCAACGGCGACGAACTCAACGACCGGATGTTCCTGCTGACCTTCGACAGCGGACCGTCCCCGGTCAGCGGCAATACCGACTGGCTCGCCGACTACCTGCGCAAACAGAAAATGCACAGCCTCTTCTTCGTGCTGGGCAACAGCCTGCAAACCCGCGTCGAGAAAAGCTCGGCCACCGATGTGCAGGCGCTGTACCAGGGCCAGTGCGTCGGCATCCAGGGCTGGCAGTACCGCTCCCATAGCCATTGGGTCGACTGGCAGTCGTCCATCACTCGCAGCGCCTCCCTGGCGCAAAACCTGATGCCGGAAAACTACCTGCCGCTGTTCCGCCCGCCGTACGGTCAGCGCCGGTCCGACAGCCAGGGATTTTTCCAGTCACAAGGGCTGCAAGTGGCCTTGTGGGACATCGACTCGGAAGACGAACCCGGCAAGCTCAAGGCTGATGAGTCGGCGAACCGCGTGCTCACACTGATGCTGTTGTGGCGGCGCGGGGTGATCGTCTTCCACGACACCCAGGACAAGGCGCGCATCGCTTTACCCTGGCTTTTACACGCCACGGCGGAAAGTGGACTCGGCTGGCAGGATTGCCGCGAAGCGTTTCGCTGAAAACGCACGAAAAGCCCGGCCCTGTTGGGGCTGAGGTTTTTCAGGGGGGAATTTGAGAGGTATTTCGATACAGGCGGACTTCCGACTTTAACGGTGCAATGCCGGCGCGCCTAGTGCTATTCGTCATCCTGAAAAATAAACTTCAAAAAAGCGTCAAAGTGCTTTTTCCTGTCATGTGTTTTGCGGTATTACGAAGACAGACAGCCGAAACCTGCAACACAGGTGGCGTCTTCCAAGACACCTCTTGTGTGCACCGCACTTGACGCCCCTCAAGTGCGTTCGACGGTCGAATCGAGGCGCAGCACTGTCGCGGTATTGCGTCGACTGGCTCCCACAAAGGTGACCGAGTATGGATGATCATGGACGTAACCCTTCTTCCGACCAGCCAATCCTTTATGTGCTTGATACCAATGTACTGATTCACGATCCAAACGCACTGCTCAACTTCGAAGAACACCACGTCGCCATCCCGATGATCGTGCTTGAGGAGCTCGACAAACTCAAAAGCGGGCACCACAGCGTTGCCGCCGAATGCCGCCAGGCCATCCGCCTGATCGACAAGACCCTCGGCGAAGCCTCCCCCGACGATGTCGAGGTGGGCGTACCGATCCAGCGTGGCAAAGGCGGGCCCAAGGGCTTGCTGTCGATTCTGATGAACAAGCGCAGCGAGCCCAACAGCTTGCTGCCGGAGAATCTGAACGACAACAAAATCATCAACCAATTGATCGACCTGCACGCACGCGACAAGGACCTGCGCCTGGTGCTGGTGACCAAAGACATCAATATGCGCCTCAAGGCACGAGCGTGTGGGATCGCTGCCGAGGACTACAGTACCGACCAACTGGTTGACGACGTGTCAATGCTGTCTCGTGGTTATCACACCATGACCGGCTCGTTCTGGGATCGCGTCAGCAAGGTCGAAACCCGTCAGGACCATGGCCGCACCTGGCACCAGGTACAGCTGATCGACAACCTGCCGGCTGTGCACATCAACGAATTCATCATCGACGAACAGGGTTTTGTGGGCTGGATCAAAGAGATCCAGGTCGACAAGCTGCTGATCCTCGACCTGCATCAGGAACCCCTGTTGCACCAGGAAGCCTGGGGCCTGAAACCGCGTGATATCTACCAGAGCCTGGCGCTGTATGCCTTGCTTGATCCGGACATCCACCTGGTCAACCTGACCGGCGCCGCAGGTTCGGGGAAAACTATCCTCGCCCTGGCCGCCGCCATCGAACAGACCATGGTTACCAAACGCTATCGCCGCATCATCGCCACCCGCAGCGTGCAGGGCCTGGACCAGGAAATCGGCTTCCTGCCCGGCACCGAAGCGGAAAAAATGGAGCCGTGGCTGGGGGCGATCACCGACAACCTCGAAGCCTTGCACATGGATGACGAAAACACCCATGGCAGCGTCGATTACATCCTCAGCAAAGTGCCGTTGCAGTTCAAATCCCTCAACTACATTCGAGGTCGCAGCTTCCAGCAGAGCCTGATTTTGATCGATGAATGCCAGAACCTCACGCCGCACCAGATGAAAACCATCATCACCCGTGCCGGCGCCGGTTCCAAAGTGGTGTGCCTGGGCAACCTGGCACAGATCGACACCCCTTACCTGTCCGCGACCAGCTCCGGGCTGACTTACCTGACGGAACGCTTCAAGGACTTCCCGAACGGCGTGCACATTGCGCTGCAAGGTGTCCCTCGCTCGATTCTGGCCGAATACGCCGAATCTCACCTGTAACCACGGTTAATGTGGGAGCTGGCTTGCCTGCGATAGCATCACCTCGGTGTAACTGACATACCGAGGTGCCTGCATCGCGGGCAAGCCCGACTCCCACAAAAGCCAGCTCCCACATTTGATCGGCGTTGGGTTTACAATCGGAGCTCCTGATCAGGAGTATCCCTGTGCTGACTCATCTCGATTCCCAAGGTCGCGCCCACATGGTCGACGTCACTGAAAAAGCCGTGACGTTCCGTGAAGCCGTGGCCGAAGCGCGGGTGCGCATGTTGCCCGAGACCCTGAAAATGATTGTCGACGGCGCCCACCCCAAGGGCGACGTGTTTGCCGTGGCCCGTATCGCCGGGATCCAGGCCGCAAAAAAAACCAGTGATCTGATTCCCCTGTGCCACCCGTTGATGCTCACCGGGGTCAAGGTCGAGCTCAGTGCCGATGGCTTGGACGCGGTGCGCATCGTCGCCCGCTGCAAACTCTCCGGGCAGACCGGCGTGGAGATGGAAGCGTTGACCGCGGCCAGTGTTGCCGCCCTGACGATCTACGACATGTGCAAGGCCGTGGACCGTGGCATGACCATCGAAGCCATTCGGCTGCTGGAGAAACTCGGCGGCAAGAGCGGGCATTTCAAGGCGGACCAGGCATGAGCATCAACGTACTGTTTTTTGCGCGCTACAGCGAAGCGATTGGCCTGGACTCCCTGAAGATGGAAGGCGATTTCGCGACGGTCGACGCTGTACGCCAGGCATTGGCCGGTGACCCGGAATTCGCAGTGCTCAATGAGACCAGCCTGATGTGCGCTCGTAACCAGGAACTGTGCGACCTTGAAGAGCCGCTGCAAGCTGGCGACGAAGTGGCATTCTTCCCGCCCGTGACCGGAGGCTGACCATGGCGATTCGGGTGCAGGCCGAGGCGTTTGATCCCGGCGCCGAGGTCAATGCGATGCATGCGGCCAATGTGGGCGTAGGCGCGGTGGTGAGTTTTGTCGGCTATGTGCGCGACTTCAATGATGGCCTGGATGTGGCAGGGATGTTCCTCGAACACTACCCGGGCATGACTGAAAAGGCCCTCGGCAAAATCGCCGTGGAGGCCGAGCAACGCTGGCCGCTGCTCAAGCTGGAAGTGTTGCATCGCATTGGCGCCCTGGAGCCGGGTGAGCCGATCGTGTTTGTTGCGGCGGCCAGCGCCCATCGTCAGGCCGCGTTCGATGCCTGCGCCTTTGTGATGGACTACCTGAAGACGCGCGCTCCGTTCTGGAAGAAGGAAAACACCAGCGAAGGGCCGCGCTGGGTGGAAGGGCGCGACAGCGATCACGCAGCCGCTGACCGCTGGAAATAACGTGTGGCGAGGGGCTTGCTGTGGCGAGGGAGCTCCCTCCCCACAGCAAGCTCCCCCGCCACACAGGTCAGGTCGAGGTTTGCAGCCGGTGGGGCGACAGCATCGCTTCGGTCAACCCGAACGCCGCCAATGCATCCGGCAACGGCTTGCCGCGCACCAGCGCCGCACTGGCCTGGCCCATCGCCGGAGACGTCTGGATCCCGTAGCCGCCCTGAGCCGCAATCCAGAACAATCCCTCCACCTGTGGATCGAACCCGCAGACCAGATCACCATCGCTGACGAAACTGCGCAGCCCGGCCCAGGTCCGCGCAGGCCGGCGGATACTCAGGGTGGTGGCTTCTTCGATGTGATAGATGCCGGTGGCGATGTCCAGCTCTTCCGGCTGCACGTCGTGGGGCTCCACCGGGTCGGCATTGGCCGGTGAGCCGAGGAACATGCCCGCGTCGGGTTTCATATAGAACGAACCGTCGAGGGCCGCCAGCTCCGGCCATGCGTGGATGTTCAGCTCGGCGGGTGGAGAGAAGACGAACGCGCTGCGACGTTTGGGTTGCAGGCCGATTTTCTGTGCACCGGCCAACTCGCCGATATGGTCGGCCCAGGCGCCGGCGGCGTTGATGATCACCGGGGCGCTGAAGTGTTGTTGGGCCGTGCGCACTTGCCACAGTCCCTGACCGTCGCGGGTCAGTTTCTGCACGTCACTGTCGGTGTGGATTTCTCCGCCATTGCGCCGAATGCCGCGCAGGTAACCTTGATAGAGCGCATCGGTATCGATGTCACACACGGTCGGGTCGTAGATCCCGCCATGGACTTTTTCCCGGCGCAGGATCGGCATCATGGCCATCGACTCCTCGACGTCGAGCAGTCGCGTTTCTGGCACAAGGGCTTTGGCACTCAGGTACTGGCGCTGCAACTCACCGGGGTCGCCAATCAAGTCCACCAGCAATTCGCCCCGTGGGGTGAGCAAGGGGTGTTCGGCAAAGCCTGCGGGCGGCTGATCGAAGAAGGCGCGGCTGCCCAGCGTCAGTGCGCGGACCTGGGGCGTGCCATAGGCGGCGATGTACAGGGCGGCGGAACGGCCGGTGGAGTGGTAACCCGGCATCGACTCGCGTTCCAGCACGATGACGCGGGCATGGTGTGACAGCCAGTAACCAGCGGATGCGCCGGCGATGCCACCGCCGATGATGAGGTAGTCGGCCTGGTTCATGTGTTCCTCCTGGATTTGAAAATGCTGAAACCAAATGTGCAGGCTTGCTTGCTCCTCCACAAGCCCGCTTTCACATTTATATTCAGCCTGGCGATAAAGCAGGAAATCGCTATTTCCTTTTGACCTGAAAATTCCGGAAAAACTGTTATTTCTAACAGTAGGCGGTCCCTTCTATAAAGCGCTTACTTGCATCAGGCCGGTACAAGATGTGGCGTTGATGATAACTGTTCCCTATGTTGGATAAGGAGAAGGAAATGAAAGCGGAAGATCCCAATGTTCGTTTAAAAACGTTTGATATTGAATTCCCTCGCGATGGTGGCAATGTAGTTAATAATGAGGTGTATCTGGGTGGCAAACAGCAATGTCAAGTCAATATAATTGTCCAAAAGGAGAGGAGAAACGCTGAAGGTATATGGGAGCTGGCAGCCTTTGAGGCGACGGAGCTTGAAAGTGCCACGGTGGTTGAGTATTCCACAAACCCAGAAGCGACAATTCCGGCCGGATGGTATTGTGATACAAAAAGGAACGAATTTAACATGGGTCGGTGGTCGGGGGTGCTTGAGGAACCCAGCATGGCTACAGCCCCTTCTAACCCTATTATTCAGCCGATGCCCGGTATTGGTCCGCTCGAAAATGAGAAGCGATACCTGAGGTGTGATCTGAGATCAAGTGGTAATCAGCAGTTTATGGCAAAAATTACGGTGGGACGTAAAACATATACAACTAATATGGAGAGAGATAATGTTAATTATCAATCATCTGTCACTGTTAAGTGTCAAGAGCCCTATACATTGTCTGCTGAGCGGCTCGATCATTGGGCTGATACCGACGCCTTTTCAGTGCAGGGTGTGGATGTGGATATTTATTATTGGACGCCCCCCCTTGGGTTGAGATTTGTCGAGAATATACCTCCGACTGATCCCGTAAAATTAAAAGATTCATCTGTTCAGGGGGATCACTTTGATATTTACTACACTCGGGACATTGGGCACGGTATTAGACAGATCGGCGGTGTCATACGGGGTAATACTGTTGGAAACATCACAATGAATAGCCTGCTGAAAAAATCTTCAGGGGGAAATGACCCAATTCCTGCGAACAAGCGCAATACCATCATGCGTGCTGCGCGAGTCAAGGCCTGGTTGGATAACCCCAACACCGATCAACAAGGGGCCAGTATTTGGACAATGGTCGATAGTTATGGCTGCTCGCATCACTATTACCTGACCGAGACCGACAATTACAATGTGATGGTGCTGCGCGCCACTTCAAAACCCTGACGTTCCAGGCATTTCATCCCCTCTCCAAGTGCGAAGCGGTGGACCTATGGACATCTATTCGAACGCGTTTAATTTCAGTGCCCACCTCGGCGGTTCGGTTGACCTGCGTACCGGGCAGTATGGGTGTCTGATTCGTTTGGCAGTCTTGAGCCCAAAAGGGCCGTTAGAGGTCAGTCGAGAGATTGCCTTGGCGTTCTCGATGATGGATACCCGCAACAGTGGCTACGGTAAAGGCTGGAGCTTGTCGAATACCGAATTTGACCCGAACAGCTTCAAGCTTACGCTACTCAACGGTGAACAATATCTAACCCAAGGGCTGCCCTCCGTAGGGGACAATGCTGTTATTACCGACCATAAGTTGAAGGACCTCACCATAAAACGGGTTGCGCAAAATACGCTGCACGTAATTTACAAGGATGGCACTGTCGAAATCCTGCGTCCCCTCAGCATTCCCGGTCCCTATAAGATCAGTGCTATCCAGTTCGAAAATGGCGAGCGGCTGACCTTCCGGTATGGCGGTAATAACTTATTGCAGAGCATTGTTGACGATAAAGAAACTGACCTGTTGATGTTGAAGTATTCCGCCGGATCGCTGGTAACCGCCGATACACTAATTGATGGTAATCGTTATGCCCGTACGCGATTTGAATATACTCATATCGACAATCAACTGACCAAGGTCACGGTTCCTTATGACTTGGCCGGGCCAGTCGCAAGTGAGGCCTATTCGTTTCAGTACCTCAGGTTGCCTGATGCAATGGTAGCTATTTCGCAGGTTATGACACCCATGGGGGGGCAGGAGATAATTCGGTATAACTCAAATGGGCATCAATACGATGCCCGTTTGTATATTCCGGTCGTCACCTACTGGGAGCAAAACCCCGGACGCGGGCAGCCCTCAGTCGTCCGCTCTTATAACTACAGTCCCAACCGTAACTTCACGGGATATCCTCTTAATGGCGGATTTCGCCAGGGCCAGGATAATTTGTATCGGGTGGATAGCGAGTACGCTTATTGGGCGGAAGAAACTTACGTTGATAATAATGGCAAGCCCCTGCGGTCGACCCGCGCCACTTATAATCGTTTTCACCTGATGACTGAGGAATTAATGCTAGCCAATGGCAGCCAGGTCAAAACCGAGACTGTCTACAATGAAGTTCGGGGCATCCAGTTTCCAAATCAGCCCGCCAATCTCCAACTTCCGAGCCGCATCACCAAGACCTTTGAGCTGTATCCCCAGGGTGGCAAACCCCCAAGGGCGGAAGTGGTCAGTATCACCACCGATGACTTCGGCAACGAACTAAGCCGCACCGAGGCCTCCGGCGTACGCACCGAATACACTTATTACCCGGTGACCGGCGAGCCCCGAAGATGCCCTGCCGACCCCCATGGACTCTTTCAACGTTACCTGAAGCTGGAAAAGCTTTTCCCGGCCAGATCGACCACTGCGGCTCGGACCACTGAACATTCCCACACCGACGTCTCGATAACGGGGGGCGGCTACTTCGTCATGCCGCTTGCCATCAACCTTGAAGGGGGCACCCATACGTCTTATACCTATCATTCTGTGGCCGCCAACCCCGCCCTGCATGGTCGCTTGAAAAGCTCCACGACGACGATCGACAAACTCTCTCTGGTCTCCGATTTCACCTGCACCTTCAATGGCGACTCGATCACCGAAGTCCGGAGCTTGAAGGGGCGTGAGCCTGGTCAATGGCTCGAGTCCGCGCGCACGTGGTCACTGACCAATCAGCGTCTGCTCGACATGACACGTGATGCCGTCGGCAGCCTGGCGATGACGTACGATGTCAGTGGGCGGCTGACATCGGAAACCGCCGCGCCAGGCACGCTCCAGATGGCCCGACGTCGTTATGCCTATCACTTTTCGGCCGGGGCCAAGATGGCCCATTTGGTCACCACGGATGCACAAGGCACCGTGCTCTTCACGTATTTCGATGGCATGGGACGCCAGCTCTCTGCTGCACAATCGCTTGATGGTATTGCAGGCAATGACAGGCTCCTGGGGGACTGGGCGTACGACGCACTCGGGCGGCTCGTGAAGCAAACCCGTCTGGATTATCTGGGTGATGGGCCGCGTACATTGAAAACCAGCCACGCCTATAACATTTGGGGCAACCCGTGGACGGTAACTCAACCCGATGGTCGGGTATTGATCGATGAATATGACCCGCTCCTCAACCGCCGGGTGACGGGGGTGCAAGGTGACGCGCAACTGGAAACCTGGTTCAACGAACACAATCAACCGGCACGGGTTGAGCGGGTGAGCGTTGGCGGTGCGCGCATTGTGGTGGAAACCCGTACTTATGACGGGCTGGGCCGCTGCACGGAGCGCATCGATGCCAGGAAGACCAAGACTGAATACGCCTATGACATTTTTGATCGTGTGGTGCGCAGCCTGGAAACCCCATCCGACGGAACGCCGCCCCGTGAGCGGTTGACGACGTATGCGCTTGGCACCAGCGAGCCAATGGTGCGCACCCTCACCGTAGACAGCAAGCTGCTTGGCACGCGTGAATACGACAGCCTGGGCCGCGTCATTTCCCAAGCGCGTGGCAACGCAACAGCCACGACCTGGGAGTACAAGCCCAACCAGGTTGCGCCAGTGGCGGTGACTTCGCCGCGCGGTGATCGTCAAGAGTACGGTCATGATCCTGAGCTGGAGACATTAACGAGCGTCAAGATGGCAGGGCATGCACCGATAGACCTTGAGTACGACCCCATCAGTGGAGCGATGCGACAATCACTCACCGCCGGGCTCAAGCATGAGATGAGTTACGACGAGAACGGCTATCTCGCCAAGGAAGTCCAGACGCTGGGCAGCCAGCCCTTGACTAGCCTGACGAGTTATTCGCCGGGTGGGCGGCTGTTGCGGCACTCCGCGGCGGATGGGCAGCACAGTGACCTCGTATATGACCAGTTCGGACGCCTCCAACAGACCACCACCGGTTTCGTCCGCATGATCCGGACTTACGATAGTCTGGGCCGCCTTTCGGCGCGAACCCTCAATTATCAAATGCGTCTTACCGACTCGGTGACCTTTGACGCATGGGGGCGTGAGTCGGAACGCAAGCTGGAACAGGACGGTGCGCTACTGCAGAACATTGTCAGCACCTATTACGACGATGGCCTGCTGGCCACTCGCACGTTGAAAGACGCGAATGACGCCGTGGTCACGGGCGAGACGTTCACTTACGATGGTTATTCGCGACTCAAATCCTATGTGTGCGAGGGCACGCAATACCCGATGGATAAATTGGATCGGGCGATCAAGGAACAGCGTTTCAGTTATGACGGTCTCGATAATATGACTGAAGTGCGGACAACGTTTATCGATGGCAGTAGCGACCGCAGCGAGCGGTTTTTCCAGGGTAAGGACCCTGCCTGCCTGACGCACCTGACCCATACAAACCCGGTACGAAACCTGACCCTGAGCTATGACGCCGCCGGTAATTTGCAACAGGGCACCTTCGGTCGCGGTTTCACGTACAACGGTTTTGACCAGCTCACTGCTGTACAGACCGCCACAGACAAGTACAGCTACCAGTACGACGGCGAAGCACGCCAGGTGCTTGCTGCGCGAGGCAACGAAGCTCCCGTGATGCTGGCCTATGCCGGGGATCGGCTCGACACGCTGGCGCAGGTCAGCATGCGGGCACGTTACGTGCGCGACGGTGACCAGGTGGTGGCCTACCGAGATAGTGGTAATTACCAGAAACTACTGGTTCTTGACGGCGCTGGCAGCGTCCGCGGTGTGGTGGCACCGATCACGGACAAGGTGCGCCGGCATTACGCACCCTACGGTGACGCCAGGATCGAGTTGCGGGATGACGTGTCGCCCACGATGATGGAAATGCAATTGCCCGCCTACAACGGCGAGCGGCTGGACGTACCGGTCAACCTCTATCACCTGGGTAATGGGCGCCGTGCCTATGACCCCGAACTGATGGTGTTTCTCTCTCCTGATCCCCTCAGTCCTTTTGACGAGGGCGGGATCAACAGCTACGCCTATTGTGGCGGTGACCCGGTGAATTGGTCGGACCCCAGCGGCCTCTTCAGTTTTCCAACATGGGCCCGGTGGGCACTGACCGGTGTTGCACTGGGCATGTCGGTGGTCACCGCTGGGCTTGCAACTGCGGGCTTGCTCGCTGCCATCGGCGCTCAAGCCGCTGCACTGACCATTGCCGGCAAGAGCGCGCTGTTGGTAGCCTCAGGCGCGGCCTCGGTAGGTGGGACGTTGGGGATTGCCGCACTGAGCGTTGAGGCGGTCGACAATCAGATGGGCTGGGATCGCTCCAGTCAAATCAACGTCCTGAACTGGGCATCGCTGACCTTTGCAGCGGTGGGTGTCGCGGCCAGTTTAGGGGGCGCAGGCATAGCGGCGACGGGCGCTTCCCGGGCGGTTGAAGTCGCCGCAAGCCCGGCGGTCCGAAGCTTCAGTCTATTGAGTTCCCAAGCAAGGGCTGGATTGCAGGCCGCTGGCAAGTTGCTGACCGGTGCTTCTTACAAGTTCTTCAATGACATTACGCTGCCAAGCCAAGCCTGGGGGGTGACGCGTTTTGGCTTGCGCGTGGTCAATCTGTACCGCTCGGTCGACGGTCGGATCAGAAAGCGCCAGCCGGCAGCGCCTATCGGGGGCGATGCCGAGAACTTGCAGCAGCCACTGGGGCAGCCGCAACCCCAGCCTCAGGCCCATCGCCTTGTCGATATGTCGGGCAGCAGCTTCACTTTCCATGAGGCCTTTTCGCAGGAGGCCTCGCGTGTTCGCCAACCGATCCTGGCCGAATGGAATTCGGCCTGAGGTCTTCCAGCTTAAGGGCGTTTGCGCTCCACCGGACGCAACAAATGCGTCGGCGGCGTTTCGCAGCTGATCTTGCGGCCCAGCAAGGTTTCGATCGACGGCAACTGATACGAGTCGTCTTCACCGGCAAAGCTGATGGACACGCCCGCCGCGCCCGCGCGGCCGGTACGGCCAATCCGGTGCACGTAGTCGTCTGGCACTTCCGGCAGGGTGAAGTTGATCACGTGGCTGATGCCATCGATGTGAATCCCGCGCCCGGCCACGTCGGTGGCCACCAGCACGCGAATCTTGCCTTCGCGGAAACCTTCCAGGGTCTTGATGCGCTTGTGTTGCGGCACGTCGCCGGACAGTTGCGCGGCATTCACGCCATCACGCACCAGCCGTTCTTCGATGCGGCGCACTTCGTCCTTGCGGTTGGCAAACACCATGACCCGCTCCCAACCGTTGTCGTTGACCAGGTTGTAGAGCAGCTTGTATTTGTCGGCACCGGCCACGGCATAGATGTGCTGTTCGACGTTCTCGCTGGCGACGTTGAGTGCCTCGATCTCGACGATGGACGGGTCGGTGGTCCACTGCTTGGCGAGGTTCATCACGTCTTCGGTGAAGGTCGCGGAGAACAGCAGGGTCTGGCGCTCGTTTTTCGGCGGGGTCTGGCGAATGATCTGACGCACTTGTGGGATGAAACCCATGTCGAGCATGCGGTCGGCTTCGTCCAGCACCATCACTTCGACCATGTCCAGGTGCACGTCGCCGCGCTGGTTGAAGTCCAGCAAGCGCCCCGGCGTGGCCACCAGGATGTCGCAGTGGCGCGCTTCCAGGTGCTTGAGCTGCTTGTCGAAGTCCATCCCGCCAACAAACGTCATCACGTTGAGGCCGGTGTACTTGGTCAGGTCGGCGGCGTCCTTGGCGATCTGTACCACCAGCTCCCGGGTCGGGGCGATGATCAGTGCGCGGGGTTCACCCATGTAGCGCTCTTTTGGCGGTGGGGTCTGCAACAACTGCGTAATGATCGAGATCAGGAACGCAGCGGTCTTGCCGGTACCGGTCTGGGCGCGACCGATGGCGTCTTTGCCGGCGAGAGTGAAGCCCAGCACTTGCGCCTGGATCGGCGTGCAGTACGGGAAACCCAGGTCCTGGATGGCGTGCATCAGTTCCGGGGCGAGCTTGAAATCATGAAAGCGGGTTTTGCCTTCCTGGGGTTCGACAACGAAGTCTTCCAGTTTCCAGGGAATAACCACAGGTTTGGGCGCGCGTTCACGGCGCGGCTTTTCCTGGCGTGGCTCCTGGCGTGGTTGGTCGGCGGCTGGCTCTTCAGCGACGTTAACCGTGGCGGGTGTGGTCACCGGCTCTTTTTTTGGCGAGGCTACAGGTGCGGTCCGGCCAGGCTGCTGGCCGTCATTGCGGCTGCCTTGAACGTGGGCGGGGGCACTGGAACCTGGCGCGAGCTGCTCAGCCTCGCTTTTACCGAACATCTTCTTGAGTGCTTTGAGCACGGTCATCTCATCAATTGGTTAAGGAATGTACGCCGGCCAGTGTAATGCAAGAATCGGGCGCGGCGTAGTGCGTTGGTCATGCGGCTACACAATGGGTGGTTTTCAGCCCAGGCGGGCGGCCAACCAGTCACCGATATCGCGTATCTCCTGGGGTAACACTTCATGGCCCATTGGGTATTCCTGCCATGCAACGGTGACACCGCGCGACTTCAAATGCTCATAGGCGCTGCGACCCATGGCGTTCTGCACCACGTCGTCGTATTGGCCATGCAGGCACAGCGCCGGAATCCGTTGCTGGCTGGCCGACAATTCAAGTTCGTCACCGAAGGTGGGAGCGTAGGT
This sequence comes from Pseudomonas sp. C6002, assembly GCF_013385805.1. Classification (NCBI taxonomy): domain Bacteria; kingdom Pseudomonadati; phylum Pseudomonadota; class Gammaproteobacteria; order Pseudomonadales; family Pseudomonadaceae; genus Pseudomonas; species Pseudomonas sp. C6002. Next base: position 342,270 of record NZ_JACAPH010000017.1, read on the forward strand.
GGAAAGGGCAATCACGCCACCCAATGCGCCCTGCCATTTCAGGAAAGCGGTGTGGAACACCACGGCGCCACCCTGGGAAAAACCGGCGAGGAAAATCCGCGAGGCGTCTATCCCGCTGCTTTTTTGTTCCTTGATCAGGTCGGTAACCATTTTTGCCGAGGCTTCCAGCTCTTCAACACTGATGGAACGCGCCGGGCTCATGGCCTTGATGTCGTACCAGCTCGGCATCTCGTAGCCGCCATTGATGGTCACCGGGCGTGTCGGCGCCTGGGGCAGGACAAAGCGCGTCGACAGGAGTTTTTCCTGCAGGGCTTCGGCCACGGGCAGGAAGTCGTAGCGATCGGCACCCAGGCCATGCAACCAGATTACGCAGGCGTCTGCGGGCTTGGCGGGCTGAAGAATCAAGGGTTCGGTCATGTCTGCTCCATAAATGTGCGTGCGCTCCGATTGAGTGCGTCGGAACGGTGCGCGACGGGTTGATCTGTTAAGAGAATGTCGCAAGGTTGAATCTTTTGCTCTTGACCATGGGCTGAAACGACTCAGCCATCAGTCTGGTACGGGGCTTGCTATGTGAAACCCGATGTCAAGGCTCACCCCAGGCGGTAACACTATCAGTGACTGGCGCCTGTGGGATAGCAACTGGACTTAAAGCAAAAACCTCATGCTGTTTGACCCCAAAAAAAGCCAACACGGGTCGATGTCGCCTCATAAGGGTGCGGTGGGGTTCGAGCTCCGACACAACAAGAGCAAAACTGGAGGTTTGAATGAAGGTATTGAAATCCACCCTGGCCATCGTGACCGCGGCTACCGTACTGGGTGTCAGTGGTTTCGCCCAGGCTGGCGCCACTCTGGATGCCGTGCAGAAGAAAGGCTTTGTGCAGTGTGGCGTGAGCGACGGTCTGCCGGGCTTCTCGGTGCCGGACGCCAGCGGCAAGATCCTCGGGATCGACGCTGACGTGTGCCGTGCTGTTGCCGCTGCCGTATTCGGCGACGCAACCAAGGTCAAATTCAGCCAGTTGAATGCCAAGGAGCGTTTCACCGCGCTTCAGTCTGGCGAAGTCGACATCCTGTCGCGCAACACCACCATGACCAGCTCCCGCGATGCCGGCATGGGCCTGAAATTCCCGGGCTTCATCACCTACTACGACGGTGTTGGTTTCCTGGTGAACAACAAGCTGGGCGTGAAAAGTGCCAAGGAACTGGACGGTGCAACCATTTGCATCCAGGCCGGTACCACCACTGAGCTGAACGTCTCCGACTACTTCCGCGCCAACAACCTGAAGTACACCCCGATCACGTTCGACACCTCCGATGAAAGCGCCAAGTCGCTGGAATCCGGTCGTTGCGACGTACTGACCTCCGACAAGTCCCAGCTCTACGCACAGCGCAGCAAGCTGGCTTCGCCGAAAGACTACGTGGTATTGCCGGAAACCATTTCCAAAGAACCACTGGGCCCTGTCGTGCGTAACGGCGACGACGAGTGGCTGGCCATCGTGCGCTGGGTTGGCTACGCCATGCTCAACGCCGAAGAAGCCGGTATCACCTCCAAAAACGTCGAAGCTGAAGCCAAGTCCACCAAGAACCCGGACGTTGCCCGTCTGCTGGGTGCTGACGGCGAATACGGCAAAGACCTGAAAGTGAAGAAGGACTGGGTCGTACAGATCGTCAAGCAGGTCGGTAACTACGGCGAAGTGTTCGAGAAAAACCTCGGCAAGAGCACGCCTCTGGAAATCGATCGTGGCCTGAACGCTCTGTGGACCAACGGTGGCATTCAATACGCACCACCTGTGCGCTGATCGCTGATGGTTCTATCACCCGGTGGGCCAACCGCCGGGTGATGTTCTGTTCCATTATTTCTGGGGCACTTAATGCAAAATCAAATCGGCGCACCAAAACAGAAGCTCAGCTTCAGTGATCCAAAAGTGCGTGCGTGGCTATTCCAGATCATCACGATTGTGGCGGTGGTCTCGTTGGGCTGGTACCTGTTCAACAACACGCAAACCAACCTTCAACACCGGGGCATTACCTCGGGTTTCGACTTTCTTGAGCGCAGTGCCGGCTTCGGCATCGCTCAGCACCTGATCGACTACACCGAATCGGACAGCTATGCCCGGGTCTTTGTGATCGGTCTGCTCAACACCCTGCTGGTGACGGTGATCGGTGTGGTCCTGGCGACCATCCTCGGGTTCATCATCGGTGTGGCGCGCTTGTCGCCCAACTGGATGATCAACAAGCTGGCCACGGTGTATGTGGAAGTGTTCCGCAACATTCCGCCGCTGCTGCAAATCCTGTTCTGGTACTTCGCGGTATTCCTGACGATGCCGGGGCCGCGCAACAGCCACAACTTCGGCGACACGTTCTTTGTCAGCAGCCGTGGCCTGAACATGCCCGCCGCGTTGATGGCGGAGGGTTTCTGGCCGTTTGTGATCAGCGTCGTGGTGGCAATCATCGCCATTGTGCTGATGGCCCGTTGGGCAAATAAACGCTTTGAAGCCACCGGTGTTCCGTTCCACAAGTTCTGGGCCGGCCTGGCGCTGTTGGTGGTGATCCCTGCGCTGTGCGCTTTGGTGTTCGGCGCGCCGCTGCACTGGGAAATGCCCAAGCTGCAAGGCTTCAACTTCGTCGGCGGCTGGGTACTGATTCCCGAGTTGCTGGCGCTGACCCTGGCCCTGACCGTGTATACCGCGGCGTTTATCGCCGAGATCGTGCGTTCAGGCATCAAGTCCGTCAGCCACGGCCAGACCGAAGCGGCGCGTTCCCTCGGGCTGCGCAACGGTCCGACCCTGCGCAAGGTGATCATCCCGCAAGCCCTGCGCGTGATCATTCCGCCGCTGACCAGCCAATACCTGAACCTGGCGAAAAACTCGTCACTGGCGGCCGGTATCGGTTACCCGGAAATGGTTTCGCTGTTTGCCGGCACGGTGCTCAACCAGACCGGCCAGGCCATCGAGGTTATTGCCATCACCATGAGCGTGTACCTGGCGATCAGCATCAGCATTTCCCTGCTGATGAACTGGTACAACAAGCGCATTGCGCTGATCGAGCGGTGAGGAAACCTGCATGAGTACGCATACTTTCAAACCTGATATGCCGCCACCGAACAAAGTGTTCGGGCCGATGGCATGGATGCGCGCCAACCTGTTTTCCAGCTGGCTCAACACCCTGCTGACATTGCTGGCGTTCTACCTGATCTACCTGGTCGTGCCGCCGATCCTGCACTGGGCGATCCTCGATGCAAACTGGGTCGGTACCACCCGCGCCGACTGCACCAAGGAGGGCGCCTGCTGGGTGTTTATCCAACAGCGCTTCGGGCAGTTCATGTACGGCTACTACCCCGGCGACCTGCGCTGGCGCGTCGACCTGACCGTGTGGCTGGCCATCGTGGGTGTGGCGCCGTTGTTCATCTCGCGCTTCACGCGCAAGGCGGTCTACGGCCTGAGCTTTTTGGTGGTGTACCCGATCGTTGCCTACTTCCTGCTGCACGGCGGGATCTTCGGCATGACCAACGTGGCCACCAGCCAATGGGGCGGCTTGATGCTGACCCTGGTGATCGCCACCGTCGGCATTGCCGGGGCCTTGCCGCTGGGCATTGTGCTGGCGTTGGGTCGGCGTTCGAACATGCCGGCGATTCGTGTGGTCTGCGTGACCTTCATCGAGTTCTGGCGCGGCGTGCCGTTGATCACGGTGCTGTTCATGTCGTCGGTAATGTTGCCGCTGTTCCTGCCGGAAGGCATGGGCATCGACAAATTGCTGCGGGCCTTGATCGGCGTGATCCTGTTCCAGTCGGCCTATGTGGCCGAAGTGGTGCGCGGTGGCTTGCAGGCGATTCCCAAGGGCCAATACGAGGCTGCGGCCGCGATGGGCCTGGGTTACTGGCGCAGCATGGGCCTGGTGATTTTGCCCCAGGCACTGAAGATGGTGATCCCGGGCATCGTCAACACGTTTATCGCGTTGTTCAAGGACACTAGCCTGGTGATCATCATCGGCCTGTTCGACCTGCTCAACAGCGTCAAGCAAGCCGCCGCCGACCCGAAATGGTTGGGCATGGCCACTGAAGGCTACGTGTTCGCCGCCCTGGTGTTCTGGATTTTCTGTTTTGGTATGTCCCGCTATTCCATTCATTTGGAACACAAGCTGGACACAGGCCACAAGCGTTAGGAGTGTTGTGATGAGTGAAGCGATCAAACAGCCTGTGAGCCCTGAAGGCATTATTCAGATGCAGGGCGTCAACAAGTGGTACGGCCAGTTCCACGTGTTGAAAGACATCAACCTGAACGTCAAGCAGGGCGAGCGTATCGTGCTGTGCGGCCCGTCGGGTTCCGGCAAGTCCACCACCATCCGCTGCCTCAACCGCCTGGAAGAGCACCAGCAGGGCCGCATCGTGGTCGATGGCGTGGAACTGACCAACGACCTCAAGCAGATCGAAGCGATCCGCCGCGAAGTCGGCATGGTGTTCCAGCACTTCAACCTGTTCCCGCACCTGACCATCCTGCAGAACTGCACGCTCGCCCCGATGTGGGTACGCAAGATGCCCAAGCGCAAGGCTGAAGAAATTGCCATGCACTACCTTGAGCGCGTGCGTATTCCGGAGCAGGCCCACAAGTTTCCGGGGCAGTTGTCCGGCGGCCAGCAACAGCGCGTGGCGATTGCCCGTGCGCTGTGCATGAAGCCGAAAATCATGCTGTTCGATGAGCCGACCTCGGCGCTCGATCCGGAAATGGTGAAAGAGGTACTGGACACCATGATCGGCCTGGCGGAAGACGGCATGACCATGCTCTGCGTGACCCACGAAATGGGCTTTGCGCGCACCGTGGCCAACCGCGTGATCTTCATGGACAAGGGCGAGATCGTTGAACAGGCGGCGCCGAATGACTTCTTCGACAACCCGCAGAATGATCGGACCAAGTTGTTCTTGAGCCAGATTTTGCATTGATCGATGAGTGATGCTTGAAACAATAAACCCGGCCTGGTGCCGGGTTTATTTTTGCCATCAATCAAGTTGTCGTCAGGGTCTCGTGCTCTTTATGTACCGTATGCACGGAATTGCGAAGATCTGCGCCTTCACTCAGGATTTTTGCTTCGACCAGCAAGTGGGGGTGACGCTCAAGCAAACGCATCAGGACTACCAGGGATTTGGGGGGCAATACCTCACCGCGCTCGTAGCGAGATAAGGCGTTGTGGCCGCCACCCGATAGCAGTTGTACCGTTTCTTTTTGTGAAAGGTGCAGTTTGCGGCGTATGCGCTTCATCTCGGTGCCGACCATCTGCCTGAAACTGTGAACGATTTCATCGCAGTGGTCTGAATAGCGTTCCGCGTCTTCGGGGTCCAGGATCACCTCTCCACATGCCTGGCACTCCCATCCAGACAGATCGTCTATACGGCGATGCAAACCTTTGACTTCCGATGTTTCGCTACGTCCTGAGAAGTGATGCATTCCGTCATGCCTGCCGCAGCTGAAGCATTGCTCTGTTTTCATGGGTTTTTCTCCTTGAAGGAGATCACCGGAGGTTTACCATCCGTGCGGTAGGTCACCTTGATGTAGATCTCCAGATCATGTGAGTGAATGTGATACACATCTTGCCAAACTCGATGGTCGTCATGAGTGGTCATCGACTTGTACAGCATCGTGTTTTTCAACTCGAAAATGACCGCCTGCATTTGTTCGATGCTTAAATCAAGATCCTCGCCGCAACGGCGTGCGCTTTGAGTAAATGCTTGCTTTCCAAGCCGCCTGACATCCGCCTTTATCACCGCCAAATCGTAATGAGGTGTGTACTTTTCCATAAGACACCTGAGTCCAATAATTACCCTCTGAGGGTAATTTTACCAATCGAAAATACTGCTCCTTTGCCTGCCCAAGAACCCTAGTGCGTTGCCTTTGTAGGCAACTCCGAATAGGCTGTGGGAAAATTCATCCTATGATTGGATGAAAGGACGAAACCCATGACAGACATCGCCCCCCTGATAAAACGCTCCCTCGTCGATCAAGCCCTCGAACAGTTGCGCCAGCGCATCACCCAAGGCGTATGGGCCATCGGCGAACGCCTGCCCACCGAGCCCGAGTTGTCTGCCGAGTTGGGGATCAGCCGCAACACCGTGCGTGAAGCCATGCGCGTATTGGCATTCTCCGGGTTGATCGAGATCCGCCAGGGCGACGGCAGCTATTTGCGCTCCATGACCGACCCGCTGGGCGCGATGAAAGCCTTGTCCCACTGCACCCTGGCTCAGGCGCAGGAGACGCGGCAGATTCTTGAAGTCGAGGCAGTCGGCTTGGCCGCGTTGCGCCGCACCGATGAAGACCTGGTCGCTTTGCGCGCGGCCCTCAACGCCAGCGGCGACCATTACCACGGTGATCTTGAGCACTACATCAGCTGCGACCTGGTGTTCCACAAACGCCTGGTGGACGCGGCCCACAACCCGGCCTTGAGCGAGCTGTATCAGTACTTCTCGAGCATTGTCGGCGCGCAACTGCGCCAGACCCTGAATATCCAGCCGCGCCGGCAAGCGGTATTCGACCTGCACGGCGCCTTGCTCGATGCCGTGGAGCAACAGGACCCGGAACGCGCCAAGGCCCTGTCCCGGCAGTTGATCAATGAACCTTGAACCCGAGACCACCATGCCCCGTTCAGAAAATGCCCTTGATGAACTGCTGATCGACGCCGAAGCCGATGACGATGAGGTCCAGCACAGCCCGCCGGTGGTAAGCCGTCCGTGGTTGTTGCTGCTGGGCCTGATCCTGGTGGCGCTGAACCTGCGCCCGGCGTTGTCGAGCATGGCGCCGCTGCTCGCTGAGGTCTCCCATAGCCTGGGGCTCTCGGCGGCCAAGGCTGGGCTGCTGACGACGCTGCCCGTGTTGTGCCTGGGCCTGTTCGCACCGTTGGCTCCGATCCTGGCCCGGCGTTTTGGCGCTGAGCGGGTGGTGCTGGGCATTCTGCTGACCCTGGCCGGCGGCATCATCCTGCGCAGTTCATTCGGTGAGGCCGGGCTGTTCGCCGGCAGCCTGCTGGCGGGCGCGAGTATCGGCATCATCGGGGTGCTGTTGCCCGGTATCGTCAAGCGCGATTTCGCCAAACAGGCCGGCACCATGACCGGCGTGTACACCATGGCCCTGTGCCTGGGTGCAGCGCTGGCGGCGGGATCCACGGTGCCCCTGAGTCATTACTTCGGCGACAGCTGGAACATCGGCCTGGGGTTCTGGATTCTCCCGGCGTTGGTCGCGGCGTTGTTCTGGTTGCCACAGGTCGGCCAGAAACACGGCGCGCACCAGGTGGCCTATCGCGTGAAGGGCTTGTTGCGTGATCCGCTGGCCTGGCAGGTGACCCTGTACATGGGCCTGCAATCCTCCCTGGCGTACATTGTGTTTGGCTGGCTGCCGTCGATCCTGATCGGCCGTGGCCTGAGCGCCACCCAGGCGGGCCTGGTGCTTTCCGGTTCGGTGATTGTGCAACTGGCCAGTTCCCTGGCTGCGCCCTGGTTGGCCACTCGTGGCAAGGACCAGCGCCTGGCCATCGTGGTGGTGATGGTGCTGACCCTGGGCGGCCTGTTCGGTTGCCTGTATGCACCGTTGGACGGCTTGTGGGGCTGGGCGATTCTGCTGGGCCTGGGCCAGGGTGGCACTTTCAGCCTGGCGCTGACCTTGATCGTGCTGCGTTCACGGGACTCCCATGTAGCCGCCAACCTGTCGAGCATGGCCCAGGGCATCGGCTACACCCTGGCGTCCATGGGGCCGTTCGCGGTCGGGCTGGTGCATGACTGGACCGGTGGCTGGAACGCCACCGGCTGGATTTTCGCGGTGATCGGCCTGGGCGCGATCATCGCGGGGTTGGGCGCCGGGCGTGCGCGGTATGTCGGCGTGACCAGCGAAAAGGTCTAGAGGTACAGCACTTCCATAGTGCTGGAACCATCGATATGCACGTCGCTGCTGAGGTCGAGATTGTTCTTGGCAGCGATCACCGTATCGACCCTGACCAGGCTGCTCAGCGTCTGAAAGGCCGTCGGCCCGCTGGTGCTGCCGACGGTGTCGGTAAAGCCGAGAAAGCTGCGCGAACCGATGTCGATCGGGTTGCTGTTGGCGGTGCGCCAGGCGATCCCGCCGCTGGTGGACTCGGTGCCGTAAACCTCCGGCAGGCTGTCGATCACCGTCTGCTTGGGGTCGAAGGTCAGGGAGTACAGCCCGATCTTGTTGCCACTCGGGTCCAGGCCCAGCCCGTAGTAGATTTCGCTGTTGACGTTGGCGGTGCCGTCGCGGTTGTCGCTCATGCGCAGGGCGTAGCGAGTCGCTGCCTCGCAGTTGATGGTCACGCTCAGGTAGCGCACCGGCAGGCGTTTGCCGCGATCAATGTTCAACTCCTGTTGGGAAATCTTGCCGTAGTCGATCAGCCCGTTGCTCGACAGCGCCGGTGTACAGGCACTGGGAGTGAGCAAGCCGGTGACGCCGAGTTCGACACTGGAGGCTGCCGTGGCACCGCTGCTGAGGGTCAGCAGGGCAAGTGTTGCGAGAGAACGCTGGCGTAGGTGCATGACCATACTCCTTGATCAGAGGTAGATAATTTCAATCGTGCCCGAACCGTCGAGCAGTACTTCCGTACGCAGGTCCAGGCTGTTCATGGGGGACAGGACGGCGCGCACGCTGATCTGCCCACTCAGATTCTGGATCGCGGTCGGGCCGGCATTGCTGCCGGGTAGAGCGGTAAAGCCGAGCAAACTGCTGCTGCCGATGGGAATGGGGTAGGCGCTGGAGCTGCTCCAGGCCACGCCACCGGTGGTGGAGTCGGTGCGATATACCTGGGGCAGGGCATCGGCGCGCAGGTCGAAAGGGTCGAAATAGAGGAAGTACCGGCCGATTTTATTACGGCTGTCGTCCACTCCCAGGCCGTAGGCGGTTTCGTCGATGCCGCCGGTGGCCGAGCCTTTGCGGTTGTCATGCATGCGCAAGGCGAAATGAGTCGGGCCGTCGCAGCCGATACTCAACAGCAGGCTGCGGGAGACCAGCCCGGTTTCCTTGTCGGTGTTAAGGCTCCTGGACCACATACGGCCAAAGTCGATGATGCCGCCGTTGGACAGCGTGGTCTCGCAGGCCGCCGGAGCGAAGCCGGCTTGCAGCGACAACTCCCGTGCGCGGCCGCTGGCGACGGCGTCGATCAAGCCGCTGGCTTCCCAGGTCACCGCGTCGCGCACTTGCAGGGCGTCGGCCTGCGCCCAGGCATTGACCAGCAATTGCGCCGAGAAGCTGCTGCCGGTGGTCGGCGCACCGTCGCGCAACGGTACGATGGCCTGGTCGGGCCGCCAGTCGAGTGTCCTGCCCCTGGCACTGGGCGCCTGGCCTTGCCCGCTGGTCAACCCCAGTTCAACAGCCTGGCCGTCGAGTACCGCATCGCTGATGTGCACGCGGTAACTGCCACGCTCGGTAAAGCGGTAGCGCTCGGCGGTCGCGGCCAGGGCTCGGTAGAACACGTGCATATCGGTGGGCGTCGGGCAGTTCAGGTTGAGGCTCAGGCGGCGTTCTCCCAGCAGGATTTCTGCGCCGGGGTTGCGCTGCACGGCGCGGTTCATCACGCCGAAATCCAGGCGCGACTGGCTTAGGGTCAGTTGGCATTCGTCGGCGTGCGCCCGGCCCTGGACGATGGCGCCCAGGGCCAATCCCAGCAGTAACAATCGCTTCATCACAGTCTTCCTCATGGCATCACACAGCGGGCCGGGGCGGTTTCGAAATACACCTGCGGGTCGGCTTTTTCCGCGAGTTCAACCTGCAGTTCACAGCGGCTCATGCCCGGTGCCTTGACCCACAGGGGGCGTGGGTCCAGTACGTTCGGCAGGAACACCTGGCCGCCTTCCTGCACCAGGGTCACGAACTCGCCATCGACGGTACTCACCGTGGCGCCACGGGGCAGTGGCGTACCGTGGTCGGTTGCCACCGTGAGCAAGGCACGACGGGTCAGCGCCACGCCGAATTCCACGCGGTCGACCGCACCGCGACCGGCGCTGATGACGGCCAGGCCGTTGCTGATATCGGCGTTGCGCGGCAGCGACTGGGTTTGCACTTCCACGGGGCTGCGCCCGTAGGCGGACACCTGCGGTACCACGGCCTGGCCCTGGAAGTCGGTCCACACCGGGCCGCTGGGCGTGGTGAGCTTGACCCCGGCCATATCGCCGACAGACACCAGCGCAAAGGTCTCGCGCACCGGATAAGGCGAGAAGGTCACGCCACCGCTGTGGGCCACCACTGCACCGCGCACACCGCCCTGGTAGCTGGAGCGCTCGGCGTCAGAGCGGCTGTAGTTCATGTCCAGTTGTGCATAGCGCGGCAGATAGGACACGCCGAGGGTGGATTCCACTTGTTGGTCGCGGCTGTCGTGCTCGGCACTGACCCGGTAACTGAGTTGATCGTTGACCTGCTCGTTCACCCCCAGGCCGATGCGATGCTCGCCACCGGAGTTGCGCACCCAGGAGCGCCCACGCCGGTTCTCACCCAGTGGCACGCTCAGGTTCAGGTACACCGCGTTCTCGTTATTCTGCCGGCCGCTGACCTGCCACTCGGCACTGGCCGACAGCGACACGCCGCGCACGCTGGTGCCCCATGAGGCCAGGGCACGGCTGCTGTTTTCGCCGTTGAACGTGGTGGTGCGCGACAGGCCGGCATTGAAGGCTCCCAGCCATGGATGGGCCCAGCCCAGGGCCAGGCTCTGCTGGTCGCGATAGCGGGTGAGGCGACCTTCGTCGTCCCGCGAATCGTAGTAGGCGGCGTCTTCCAGCTCCCGGTAGCCCATGGTGCGGTGGGAGGCGCCGGCGGTGATCGACCATTGCCGGCCCAGGCGCTGGGACAGGCTCAGGTCGGTCTGTACGCCGCGTTCACCCAGGCGTTGGGCATCGGCAATCTGGGTCGACAGTTGTACCTGGCCGTCTGGCCACGGCAACAGGCCGAGGCTGGCACCCGTGGCACGGTAGTCTTCGGCGGCAAGCGCGCCGGCTCCCAGGCTCAGGCGCGGGTTCAAGGCGCCGCTCCAGCCGCCACTGATCACCCACGGATCGTCGCCGCGCGTATCGCCGATATTGCGCACCCGGCCCGCCCCCAACGAGTAACCCGGCGCTGGCAAGCCGATGCCGAGCATCGCCGCCGGCACGGTGAAGCGCCGCTCTTCGCCGGTGCTTTCCTTGACCGTCACTTCAACGTCCGAGCGTGTGTTCAGGCGCCTCACGTCGGTCAGCGAGAACGGCCCGGCCGGCACCACCGTGGAGTGAATCAGCGCGCCGTTCTGGCGCACCTCGACCTGGGCCGGGCTGTTGGCGATGCCGCTGATGGTCGAGCCCTGTTCCTGGTCCTGCAGGGCCTGTTCGGTAAACAGCTGCATGCCGGTGATCTGCGCGGACGACAGCACCGGGTTGTAGAGGTTGATCTGCCCGGCCTGCAACACCGCCTGCTGCTCGGCGAAGGTGCGCTGGGCATAGGCTTCCAGGTGGGTACTGCGGGACCGGGAGTCTTGCCAGGTCTGTACCTGGCGGCTGCGCACGATCCAGTCGCCGGCGTTGAAGCCCAGCTCGGTATTGGCCGAGCCGAAGCGGCTGGCGCCGTCGCCATAACGGTTGTACAAACCGGTGAGGTCGTAGTTGAGCAAGCCGGCGAACCCTCCGGTTTCATAACCGGACAGCTCACGTTGGCGCGGGCGCAGGGCATCGGTGGGCACCATCAGGCTCACGCTCAGGCTGGCGGGGTCTTGCTCCACCACGGTTTGCGGGTATTCGCCGAGGAAGTCATGGCAGGTGCTGTCGCCCAGCGGCGCGGGTATCACCAGGTCGGCGGCGTCCAGCAGCGGGCGGTCAAAGCACAGCGCCCCCTGGCTGTCGAACTGAACATCAAGGCGGCCACGGCGCTGGCCGTTCACCGTCAGGCTCACGGCGTGGCGGCCGCTGGTGTAGCGCGGTGCGTCCAGCAACAGGTAGGCCAGTTCCGGGTCGATACCGCGCTGGTGCAGGGTTTGCGCGTCGAAGGCGTCGCCCCAGGCATCGGCCGACAGCAACGCCATGGTCAGTGGCAGCGCGGCCCGCATCCGGGCGGGGCGTAAAGGACAGTCGGGCACGGCTTCGCCAGCCGGGTCAGTGGTTACTGTGTTCACGTAAAGGCACTCAGGTTATGGAAGCCGGCAACGGTTGGCGGGCTTCCCGGTGACAGTCACAGGGCTGTCACTTCGTTATTCAGCGTTTGCGGCGGTTATCGGTGCTTCATAGGCGGCGACGGCAAAGCCGTACACGGTGGCCGGTTGCAGGCGTACGGCCGTGGCGGTGTGGGGCGTGCTGAGCCGCAGGGTTTCGCCGGGCAACACATAAGTGCGCGGCAGCACCAGGCTCTGCTTGCCGGGCAGCAATTGCAGCTCCTGGGCCAGGCGCACCACGTAAGGCGTGGGGTTGGCGACGTTCAGGTGACCGGCGTTCAACGACCAGGTCAGCCCGGTCCAGGGTGTGCGGTTCGGCGCCAGGCCCTTGGGATGAATGATCACCGGCAGGTTCTGGCGCACGGTCACGCCCACCCGCGCATGGCCAGCCTGGGCGGCGTCACGGTCCTTGGGCATGCCTTCGAAGATCACCCGCTTCAGGCGTTGGGTTTTCAGGGGCGTGGGGTTGCGCAGGATAAAGCGCACCAGCTGGCTTTTATCGGCCTCGACCCGGGACAGGGGCGGGGTGACGAACAGCAGCGATTCGGTGTCTTCCGGAATGTCTTCCAGGGTGACGTGCAGCAGGGCCAGTTTGCCGTCGGTGTTGGTCACCGACACCGAAGCTTCGCCGTCGGCCTCGTTGACGATCACCACCGAGGTGTCGGGCACCATGCCGTCGGCAAACGCCTGGGTGCTCAGCAGCCAGCCCAGGGCCAGCAAGGTTGGATAGGTCTTCATGACGCAGTTCCTAAAATGATCACAGGGCTTAGAGGTAACGCAAATCCAGGACCAGTGAGCCATCGAGGGGAACGTCTTGCCTGAGGGTCAGACGGTTCGCCGGGTGGATGGTGGTCTGTGCGCGGATCCGGGTGGTCAGGGTGACGATGGGTTCCGGAAACGGTCGGCCGGGACGGGCAAAGCCCATCAGAGTCTTGGGGTGGATGGCCGGTTGGGGAGCCCAGAGGCCGCCTTCGGGGTTTGACACAAGTGACTGCATGGCCTGGCCGTCTCCTTGCGCCGCTTCGAACGCCAGGTCGACGTAACCCAACTGCTCCGCGGGCGCGATGGGGTTTCTCCCCAGGCCGTAGGTAGTGTCCGGTGCGGCGGACGAATCTTCGCGGCTGTCCAGGCCAATCAGGCCAAACAACAAGGGGCCGCTGCAGTGGATCTCTACCTCCAGCCATTGGGTGGGCAACGGGGTGGGAGCCACCTGGTTGAGGAGATGGGCAGGGATGGTGCCGTGGTCGATGATGCCGCTGCCGGAGAGCGCGATGGTGCAGGAACTGGGGGTGACCAGGCCCGACAGGGTCATCTCGGTGGCGGTGCTGGCAAACACGCTAGAGCCGGTGTTGAGCAATAACAGCGCCGTGCACAGGCGTAGGGTTCTGTTCATCATTCGGTCTTCAATGTGTTCGGTGCAAGTAAGGCGCCTCGCTGCGAACGGCGAGGCCGCGGGTTTACAGGTACTTCACTTCCAGCGTGGCCGAGCCGTCGATCGGGTGTTCATCGCTCAGGTCCAGGCTGTCGGCCCGGGCGATCTGCGTGTACACCACCAGGTCGCTGACGACTTGCTGGATCGGTACCGGCAGCCAGGTGCCCGAGGTTCTATCGCCGAAAGCCGCCAATGCGCTGGGTGGCAGGATCGCGTCCGCCGACTCTGCCCAGGTCGTGCCGTTATCCCCGGATTCCAGCACCGTGACGGCGACAGAGTCTGCGACTGCGTTATTCAGCATCAGGTCGTAGGCCCCCAGCTTCTGGGTACCGTTGATCAACCCCAGGCCGTAGGTGCCGCCGCTGGAGTTGGACCCGGCGCGGTTGTCGGTGCCCTTGACGGCAAACAGGGTGCCGCCGTCGCAGGTGATGGTCAGTTGCAAGGTGGTGCGTGGCAGTTGTTTGGGGGTCGTGAGGTTCAGGTCTTTGGCGGAGATCTTGCCGTAGTCCACCATCCCTCCGCCGGACAGGCCAGGTGTGCAGGCGTTGGGGGTAATCACCCCTTTGACAGTCAGGTCGACGGTGGACGCCGCCAGGGCAGAGGCGCTGGTGCTGAGCAGCAGCGCGGTGGCCAGGGCATTGAGCGTAAGTTTCATGGGGCACACGTTTCCTTTCGAGTGGGGCCGGTTGAATAAAGGGTTACAGGTACTTCAGTTGCACGGTGGCATGGCCGTCCAGCGGCACTTCGTCGAGCACGGTCAGGCGGTCGGTGCCGTCGACCATCGTGTACACGCGCAGGTCGGCACTGAATTGCCGTATCGCAATCGGGGTGTTCGCACCGCCGTTGGTGGCGACCGAGGTTTGGGTGTAGTGGCCCAGGTAAATCGACGGGAGCCAGGTCACCCCGCCATCGGTCGAGTTGATCGTCTTGACCGTGACGCCGTCCGCGACCGGGTTGAGCAGGCCGAATGCGGTGGCGCCAAGTTTTTCGCCACTGTCCGTCAACCCCAGGCCATGCCAGTAGTCGTTAATTGCCGAAGTGCCGGCGCGGTTATCGATCGTGCTCAGCGCGATGAACGTTGGCGCCTCACACAGGACTTCCATTTGCATGGTCTGCGGCTGCAGTGAGGTCGGGCTGTCGGTGTTGAGTTCCTTGGCCGGCATTTTTCCGTAATCCACCACGCCTCCGCCGGAGAGCATGGGTTCACAGGCATTCGGCGTGATGGTGCCCGTGACGGCGAAGTCGGTACTGCTGGTGGCCAGTACGGTGGGGGCCAGCAGCAACGTGGCGAGAAAGACAGCGGGTGAGGAATTCATCATCGAGCAGCACCTTTTGGTTGCAGGTCAGGGGCGAAGGTGGGTTACAGGTAGAGCACTTCAATGGTGGTCGAGCCGTCGATATTGACTTCGTTGCTCAGGTCCAGGCCGTCGGTGCGGTTGATGTAGCCGCTGTAGGCCACGGGGGTGACCAGTTGCTGGGTGGCACGCGGGGTGCTGGCGTCTGCCAGGGTGGCGACCGAGAGATAGGTGCCGGTTTCAAAGCTGTTCCAACGCTCCCAGGTGACGCCATTGTCGAAAGACCCGATGGCTTGCACGGTTTCGCCGTCGGCCTGGGGCGGGCTACCGGTGGCGCCAAGGGTCAAGCTATAGGAACCCAGCTTTTGCGTGCCGTTGATAAATCCCAGCCCGAAGCCGCTGCCGCTGCCGGAGCCAATACGGTTGTCGGTCGCCTTGAGGGCGAAGATCACCGGCGCATCGCAGGTCACGGTCATTTGCAGCGTGACTTTCGGCAACAGGGTGATCTGGGTGGCGTTCAAGTCCTTGGCCGACATCTTGCCGTGGTCGATGACCCCGCCACTGGACAGGCTCGGCGTGCAGGCATTCGGGGTGATGATGCCCTTGACTGTCAGGTCCACGGTGCTGGCGGCGAAGGCGGGGGCGGTGCCAGTGATCAGCAGGGCGCTGGCGACGGCGATCAGGTGCTTGTTCATGGTTGTATTGTCTCGGTGTTGGATCAACTGACGGGTGCAGCTCACCGCAGCGCAGAAAGAGGCGCGGTTGGGCGTCGGGTCAGTTCGGATAGTTGGCCGCCAGGTGAGTTGGCGGGTTGCCCTCTTGGGGTGGGGCGCAATTTAGCGCCGGGGGGGAGGAGGGGAAATACAAGAATTACGACAATCCGCTATCCCTCTAGCTCGCCTGCGTCAAGTCGGAATAGGTGGGCGGAGCTGTAGGAAAAACTGTCTTTTCGTAGTTCTTGTATCGCAAGAGTGGTATTCATGTGGATAGCTTGATTCGGTAATGGGTGCCAGGCGGATGGGTTAAGGATCACCGTCAAGCGCACCCTCACTAGACGATATGCCAGGGCCGTCTGATGGCCCTGGCAGGTCGGCGCCGATATCGAGGTGGCCATGACGCCAAGCGTGTTTGCTGACGACGCCCCCAGGCAGCAAACGGTGCCATGGCGCAGTCCTCCTGTTCACTGGAAGCACCTGAGCGTGCTGATCGTCGAGGACCATCAGGCCTATCGCGCCTTGATGGGCTGGTTCCTGCAAAAATTCGAAGTCGATCACGAACTGGTGTGCAACGGGCAGGCCGCGTTGACCGCCATCGCCCTGCGGCATTTCGACCTGGTGATCAGCGATTGCCGCATGCCGGTGCTGGATGGCTATAGCATGGCTCGTGAGATCAGGCGGCGAGAGGCCGTACACAGCCGCCCGCGTGTGCCGATCATTGCCTTGACCGCCAAACTCTCTGCGGACGATGCGCGCCGCTGCCTTGAGGCCGGCATGGATGCCTGGCTGCTCAAGCCGCTGACCCTGGAACAATTGCGCGGGGTGCTGGAGCAGTGGCTGCCACAGCCGCCGGGCGCCAGTACGAACCCGCCTGCCACAGCCTGCGCCGCGGCGCACTGGCCGACTCGTGCCGAACTGATCAGGACATTTGGTGATGAACAGGTGGTGAACCAAATGTTGCGCACCCTGGTGCGCGAGGCCGAGGCTGATTACGCAGGCCTGGTACAGGCTTGCCGCATCGTCGACCCGCATGCATTGGTCGACTGCCTGCATCGCCTGGCGGGAAGCCTGGCGTTTTTTGGCGAGACGGAGCTGGATCGCTGTGCGGGGGAGTTGATCGAACAGGTGCGCAAGCACGGGATCCGGTGCAACAGGCGGGCATTGCAGCGGTTCGACCAGGACCTGCTGGTGTATCTGCGCTATTTGACAGATTTATGACATTTTCAGCGATTCTGTAGGGGGTATTACCTCTGTCTGTGGGCTTAGTTTGTAGGTGGTTTCCTTTTTTGTTGTAGGTAAAAAATCACCCGCTTAAGAACACGGGACGCCATTGAAAACCGCTCCCAGGTGGGCGGTTGTTGCCCGGGACGGACAGGGTTATTTTGCGCAAATCAATTTGCCATCACTCATGGATTTCTATGCTTCGCGTAATTATTGCTGACGATCATCCCATTGTTCGGATCGGGCAGAAGGTGGTGATCGAGGCCAACGGCAAGTGCAAGGTGGTCGGTGAGGCCAACGGCCCGGATGAGCTGTTGCGGGTACTGGGCAGCACCCCTTGCGATGTGCTGGTGACGGACTTCGCCATGCCGGGCGGGCAGCAGGCTGACGGCTATGTGTTGTTGGGCTTGTTGCAACGCCAATACCCCGGGGTGCCGGTGATCCTGGTGACGATGTTCGCCAATATCGCCACCCTGCGTGCCTCGTTCGCCGAGGGCGCCCGAGGCATTGTCGCCAAGAGTGCGTCGGCCAAGGAGTTGCCCACGGCCATCAAGGAAGTCTGCGAGGGCAAGACCTTCGTCAGCGAGTCCCTGCGGACCCAGTTGGTGCAGGCCGGCACGGGCGATCAATCACAACCGCCGCAACTGTCGGGCAAGGAACGCGAAGTGGTGCGCATGCTGGCCAGCGGCATGACCGTCAGCCAGATTGCCGCGCGGGTCAATCGCAGCATCTCCACCATCAGCAAACAGAAAAGTACCGCGATGAACCGGCTGTGTATCTCCACCGATGTGGATTTGTTCCACTATGCTCGCAGCAGCGGAATGGTGCCCTGAAGGGACGGGATGAGGTATTCCTGGCGTTGATGCCAGTAGTGTTCCCCGGCCTTGGGGATTATCGTACCGGCCATCCCAACTTCTTTTGCGGAACCTGCCCATGAGCGACGCCCATAACGCCTTGATCACCGAGTTCTACAGTGCCTTCCAGCGCCTGGATGCCGAGGCCATGAGCGCCTGCTACAGCGACGACGTGGTGTTCAGCGACCCGGCATTCGGTGAACTGCGTGGCCGTGATGCCGGCGACATGTGGCGCATGCTGACCACCCGGGCCAAGGACTTTTCCCTGACCTTCGACAGTGTGCGCAGCGATGAAATCACCGGCAGCGCCCATTGGGTGGCGACCTACCTGTTCAGCGCGACGGGCAACACCGTGGTCAACGATATCCGGGCGCGCTTTGTGTTTCGTGACGGCAAGATCTGCGAGCATCACGACCACTTTGACCTGTGGCGCTGGTCGCGGCAGGCGTTGGGCACCAAAGGCCTGTTGCTGGGCTGGACGCCGCTGGTGAAAAACGCCGTGCGGGCCCAGGCGCTGAAAGGGTTGAAGGCGTTCCAGGCCAGTCGTTGATAAGATTGGCGTTCCTATGGTTTGCCGAATTGATCCGTGACGACTCCTTCTGAAGCCAAACCGTGGTTTGTCTACCTGGTGCGCGCCGCCAATGGCTCGCTCTATTGCGGTATCAGCAATGACCCGGTGCGCCGCTTTGCCATGCACCAGAGTGGCAAGGGCGCACGGTTTTTCCTCTCGAGCCCAGCCGTGGCGCTGGTGTACACCGAGGCATGCATCAGCAAGGCCGAGGCGCTGCGCCAGGAACGGCTGATCAAGAAACTCAAGAAAAGCGCCAAGGAGTGCCTGGCGGCGATCGGCCCATCAGTTTGACTGATAGGTTCCCATGCGCGCCTTTGCCGGGTTTGCAGGCTAAGCTGGACGCTCACTCATTGAGCGGAGCCTGGCATGACTGAGTTGATCCTGCACCACTACCCGCAATCCCCGTTTGCCGAAAAAGCCCGCCTGTTGCTGGGCTTCAAGGGCTTGTCCTGGCGTTCGGTGCACATCTCGCCGGTGATGCCCAAGCCTGACTTGACGGCCCTCACCGGTGGTTATCGCAAGACCCCGGTGTTGCAGGTGGGCGCCGATATCTACTGCGACACCGCACTGATCGCCCGCCGTCTGGAGCAGGAAAAGTCCGCGCCGGCGCTGTTTCCCCAAGGCCTGGAACTGGTCAGCCAAAGCTTCGCCGCCTGGGCTGATTCGACGGTGTTCTCCCATGCCGTGAGCCTGGTGTTCCAGCCGGAATCCCTGGCGGTCAAGTTCGCCAAAGTGCCGCCGGAAATGCTCCAGGTGCTGGTGGCCGACCGCAGCAAATTGTTCAGTGGCGGCACGGCCACCCGTGTGCAACTGGATCAGGCCAAGCATCAATGGCCGGTGATCATCGGTCGTATCAATCAGCAGTTGCAGCACCAGCAGGGCGACTTCCTGTTCGGCGAGCCGTCGATTGCCGACTTCGCCCTGGCGCACCCGCTGTGGTTCCTCATGGGATCGTCGGTCACCTCGCCGCTGGTGGAAACCTATCCTGCGGTGGCCGCCTGGCTCGCCCGGGTGTTGGGTTTCGGGCATGGCACGTCGAGCCAGATGAGTGCCGAGCAAGCCCTGGAAGTCGCGCGCAATGCCACGCCGGCCAACCTGCCGGAAGAAATCTTCGAAGACCCGAACGGCTTCAAGCCCGGCCAGCAAGTGACCATCAGCGCCACCGACTACGGCACCGATCCGGTGGCCGGGGAGTTGCTGTTTGCCGGCCGCGAAGAGCTGATTCTGCGGCGCACCGATGACCGCGCCGGCACCGTGCATGTGCACGTTCCGCGCTTCGGATTTCGGATCCAACCGGCGTGACTGAAATTATTTTCAAATCGGTGTGAGGTAAACCTGTCGGCCATCCGTGTAGTGCTTGAAACTGCGATTAATTCGCATTAACAGCGTTTTTACACACGGGTTCTCAAGCATGAAGTCCAGGGCAACGTCGGCGGGTTCGGTTAAACATTGGCTGGGAGCCTCGGTATTGGCAGTTTCGGGGCTGGCGCTGTTGCCCCTGGGCGTGGCGCAGGCGGCCGAGGCGCAGCAGCAGAGCACGCTGTTCAACTTTGCCCTGGCCGCCAAGCCGCTGCCCCAGGCCTTGAGCGACTTCACCCGGGTGACCGGCATCAGCGTGGTCTACACCGACGAAGCGCCGTACGCCATCAAGGCCCCGGCCATCACCGGGCAGATGAGTGCGGCCCAGGCCATGCAACGCCTGCTGGGTAATTCCGGCTTCACCTTCCGCCAGATCGACGCCCGCACCCTGGCCCTGGAACCGCTGCCCACCGACGGCGCGCTGAACCTCGGCGCCACCACCATCAACGGTGCCGCCCTGGCCTCGGATACCACCAGCTATCAACCGCCGCCTACCAGTTCGGTGATGCGTTCCCACGGCCTGCTGCTGGAAACCCCACAGACTGTCAACGTTGTACCGGCCCAGGTGATGCGCGATCAACAGCCGCGCAACCTCGACGATGCCCTGACCAACATCAGTGGCATCACCCAGGCCAACACCTTGGGCAGCACCCAGGACGCGGTGATGCTGCGGGGTTTTGGTGACAACCGAAACGGTTCGATCATGCAGGACGGTATGCCGCTGGTGCAGGGCCGCGCGCTGAATTCCACCGCCGAGCGCGTCGAAGTGCTCAAGGGCCCGTCGTCGTTGCTGTATGGCATTCAGGATCCGGGCGGCGTGGTCAATATCGTCAGCAAGAAACCCGAGCTGATCCAATCCACCTCGCTGACCGTGCGCGGCTCGACCTTTGGCGACGGCAAGAACGGCAGCGGCGGCAACCTCGACACCACAGGGCCCATCGGTGACAGCGGGTTGGCGTACCGCTTGATCGTCGACCATGAAGACGAAGATTACTGGCGCAACTACGGCACTCACCGCGAGAGCCTGATCGCACCGTCGCTGGCCTGGTACGGCGACAACACCAAGCTGTTGTTTGCCTATGAGCACCGGGAGTTTCTCTCGCCGTTCGACCGGGGCACCGCCATCGACCCCAAGACCAACCACCCGCTCAACATCCCGTCGACTCGCCGCCTGGACGAGCCCTTCAACAACATGGAAGGCCGCTCCGACCTGTACCGCTTCGAGGCCGACCACGATTTGAATGACGACTGGAAAGCCCACTTCGGCTACAGCTGGAACCGCGAGACTTACGATGCCAGCCAGGTGCGTGTGGTCAAGGTCAACGCCAATGGCACCCTGACCCGCAGCATGGACGGCACCCAGGGCGCACTGACCACCGACCGCTTCGCCACCGCCAGCCTTGAAGGCAAGGTCAACGTCGCGGGCATGCAGCATGACCTGACCTTCGGCCTGGATGACGAATACCGCAAGATCTACCGGGCCGACCTGATCCGCCAGGCGCCCCGTGGCACGTTCAACTACAACGACCCGGTCTATGGCAATGAAGTGGCGGGCACCACCGTCAGCGCGCCGGACAGCAACCAGATGGACCTGCTGCGCAGCGACTCGCTTTTCCTGCAGGATGCGATCCACCTCACCGACCAGTGGATCCTGGTGGGTGGCGCGCGTTATCAGATGTACGACCAATACGCCGGCAAGGGTGTCCCGTTCACCGCCAACACCGACGGCAATGGCCAGAAGTGGGTGCCACGCGCGGGCCTGGTGTACCGCTACACTGACGAGCTGTCGTTCTATGGCAGCTACACCGAGTCGTTCAAGCCCAACTCCACCATCGCACCGCTGGCGAACAAAAGTGTGCTGGATGGCAGCCTTGAGCCGGAGCAGTCGAAGTCCTGGGAGTTGGGGACCAAGCTCGATATACCGGGGCGCATCACCGCCAGCGCCGCCCTGTTCAACATCGAAAAACGCAACGTGCTGGTGCAGGTCGGCGATGGCCTGACCTCGGTCTACAGCGTCGCCGGCAAAGTGCGCTCCCGAGGCCTGGAACTGGATGCCAGCGGCCAACTGACGGATAAGTGGAGCGTGATCGGCAGCTATGCCTACACCGATGCCGAAGTCACCGAAGACCCCGAATACAAAGGTAATCGCCTGCAAAACGTGGCGAAGAACACTGGCTCGCTGTCGGCGGTGTATGACTTCGGCAGCATTCTCGGTGGCGACCAACTGCGGGTCGGCGCCGGGGCACGTTATGTCGGCGAGCGAGCAGGGGACGCGGCCAACAGCTTCGACCTGCCGGGCTACACCGTGGCCGATGCGTTCGCCACCTATGACACTAAAATCGAGGGGCAGAAGGTCAAGTTCCAGCTCAACGTGAAGAACCTGTTTGACCGTACCTATTACACCTCGGCCGTGAACACCCAGTTCGTGTCCATCGGCGATGCGCGGCAGGTGTCCGTCTCCAGCACCCTGGAGTTCTGATGAAACACTGGTTACTGGCAGCACTGTTGATCAGCGGCGCGGCATCGGCTGATGACTCGACCTACCATCGCGAACACCGGGTGACATTGCCCGGCTCCGGCCACAGTTGGGGCTTTGTCGGGCTGGACCCGACCCGGCCGTATCTGTTCCTGGCTCGCCGGGAAAACGGCCTGAGCGTGTTTGATGTGAAACAGCAGCGCCTGGTCGAGACGGTGGCGCAGTCCGAAGGCGCCAACGGCGTGGTGTTCGTGCCTGAGGTAGACCGCGTATTCGTGCTCAACACCGACGGCAGTCTGAGTGTGGTGGAGTTATCCACACTCACATTCCTGAAGCGCATCCCGGTGGCGCAAAGCAACCTCAACAGCGCGGTGTACGAGCCATCGACGGGCAAGGTGATTATTGTCAGTGGGCGTCGGGCGGATCGTTCGACGCTGTTTGAATTCGACCCGAAACAGGAACGAATCACCGGCGCCCATGAACTGGCGGTGAAGAAAATCGACCCGCTGCTGATCAAGGGCGACGGCAGCTTCTTCCTGCCGATGCGCGATGAAGGCAAGGTCGCCCGCTATTCGGCGAGCACCTTTGCGTTGCTTGACACCTGGCAGTTTGCCGGTTGCCCCAAGCCCAGCGCATTGGCCCAGGACGTGGCGCGCCAGCGACTGTTTGTGGCGTGTCGCGGTGAAGTGCCGGTGTTGATCGTTGCCGACCGGAAAACCGGTGAAGTCAAGGCGAAGCTGCCGATCACCCGCGACGTCAACGCCCTGGCCTACGACGAGCAGCACCGGCGCTTGCTGATCCCCAGTGGCGTCGATGCCAACCTGACGCTGGTGGATCAAACGGATGCCGACCACTACGCCGTACGCGCCAGCGTCAGCACCTTGCCGATGGCCTACAACATGGCGTTCGACCCGGCGAGCCAGCGGGTATTCCTGCCGGCCATGGACTTTACCCAGCCGGCGCCGAGCAAGGCCGAGCC
The DNA here is from genome assembly GCF_013385805.1 of Pseudomonas sp. C6002. NCBI lineage: Bacteria > Pseudomonadati > Pseudomonadota > Gammaproteobacteria > Pseudomonadales > Pseudomonadaceae > Pseudomonas > Pseudomonas sp. C6002. Next base: position 365,320 of record NZ_JACAPH010000017.1, read on the forward strand.
CAAGCCGGACCCGCTGTTTCATGCCAATACGTTTTCCGTCACGACCTACGGGCCTTGATTGACCGGGAGGAATTCCACAAGCTGCGCACTCTCGAAATTCAAGGACTACCAGGTTTATGCGGTTGGGACGATGGACACACACCGGCGGGCTGCTGCTGGGCTTGAGCTTGTTGCTGGGCGGTTGCGCCACGGCGCCGAAAACCTCCACCAGCGCCAGCCTGGACCAGTTGCTGGCCGACCCGGCACTGCACGGCGCCAGCGTGTCGCTGATGGTGCGCGATGCCCGCAGCGGCAACACGCTCTACCAGCACAACCCGCGTACGCGGCTGAGCCCGGCTTCGAGCCTCAAGCTGCTGACCACTGCGGCGGCGATGGATGTGCTGGGGCCGCAGTATCGGTTTTCCACGCAACTGTTGAGCGACGGCATCCGCCAGGGCGCGGTGCTTGACGGCAACCTCTACCTGCGCGGCCTGGGCGACCCGACGATCCAGTGGGCGGATTACCAGGCGCTGGCGGCCAACCTGGCGCAGCAGGGCATCCGGCAGGTGCGGGGCGACCTGGTGTTCGACGACACGTTCTTCGACGCCGAGCGCCTGGGCACCGACTGGTCCCAGGACGATGAAAGCACCTACTACGGCGCGCAGATTTCGGCGCTGACGGTGTCGCCCAATGACGACTTTGATGCGGGCTCGCTGCTGGTCACGGCCAGGGCGCCGGTCGTGGCAGGGCGCCCGGTGACGGTGGAGATCAGCCCGGCTACCGATTACGTGCAGCTCAGCAACCGTGCGGTCAGCGGCACAGGCAACAGCTATGGAATCAATCGCCAGCACGGCACCAACCTGTTGCGCCTCAGTGGCGCGTTGGCGCCGGGCAGGCAGAGCCCGCAACTGGTCAGTGTGTGGGAGCCGACGCAACTGGTGGCCAACCTGTTTGAACAGGCCTTGGCGCAGCAGGGGATTGTCGTGCAGGGGCGTCGGATGATCGGGGGTGTGACGCCGACCACGGCGACGGTGCTCGCGCTGCATGAGTCGGCGCCGTTGCAGGAACTGATCACGCCGTTGCTCAAGCTTTCCAATAACAACATGTCTGAAGCCTTGCTCAAGAGCATGGGGCGCAAGACCGTGAATGCCGGTACGGCGCCTGCCGGTGTGGCGGCGGTGGCCGGGTTCCTGAAGCGTCAGGGGATTGATACGGCGACGTTGAACCAGGTGGACGGTTCAGGGTTGTCCAGGCGTAACCTGGTGTCGTCGCAGAACCTCACGGATGTGCTGCTGGCCGCCAGCAAACAGCCCTGGTTCAACGCCTGGTACAACGCGTTGCCGGTTGCCGGTAATCCGCAGCGACTGGTGGGCGGCAGCCTGCGTTACCGCCTGCGGGGCACCGCTGCGGAAAACAACCTGCACGGCAAGACCGGCTCCATGAGTGGCGTGTCGTCGTTGACTGGGTATGTCACCGATGCCAATGGGCGCAAGCTGGTGTTTTCGATGGTGACCAACAATTACGTGGTCGCAGGCGCGCGGGTTAAGGCGCTGGAAAACCGCCTGGCCACGGCACTGGCCAACAGCACGGACTATTGAGCACCGAAGATCAAAGGTGGGAGCGGGCTTGCTCGCGAATGCGCTGGTTCAGTCAGTACATGTGTTGACTGTCACACCGCTTTCGCGAGCAAGCCCGCTCCCACATTGGACCTGTGCCGTCAGGCAGATTGCATTTCAAGGCAGGAACGCCTGCCGGTATTCACCAGGGGTGGCGCCCATCGCCTGGCGGAACCGGTTGGTAAAGTGGCTCGCGCTGGAAAATCCGCACGCCAGGGCAATCTCGCCCAGCGGCAACGACCCACCCCGCAACAACTCCCGGGCGCGGGCCAGGCGCCGCGCCAGCAGATATTGATGGGGCGGCAGTCCAAAACTCTCGCGAAACATCCGCGCAAAGTGGTACTCCGACAACGCACACAAGCCTGCCAACTGCCCCAGGCTGATCGGCTCCGCCAGTTGCTGGTCGATGTGCTCCACCAGTTGCCGGCGCTGGTGGGCGGCCAGCCCGCCTTTCAAACGCAAACCCTCGCGCATCCCCACCTGGCTGAGCAAGGTATGGCTGAGCATCTCATGGGCCAGGCTGCTGGTCAGCAGGCGTTCGCCGGGCTCTTTCCAGTTCAGGCTGATCAACTGGTGAAAACGCCGGGCCTGCCGCGCATCGTCGAGGAAGGTGCTCTCGCGCAGTTGCAACTCGCGGGGTTCGCGGTCCAGCAAGGTGACGCAGCCCAGGGCGAATTGCTCGGGGCTGAAATACACGTGGGCCAGGCGGATTTCGCCGTTGATCACCCAGGCCGACTGATGCTCGGCCGGCAGGATGCACAGCTTGTCCGGGCCGCCCTTGGTGCCGGGCTGGTCGCGGCGAAAGGTGCCGGTGCCGCCGCCGATGTAGCAGGACAAGGTGTGGTGCTCGGGGGCTTCGTAATCCTGGGCGTCGTGATGGTTGCTCCACAAGGCTGCAGACAAGCCGTCACCGAGCTCGGCGCACAGCTCGAGGCGAGCGTTGGGCGAACGGTTGAGGGATTGAAAGACTTGCAGGGTTTCCAGTGGCGGCATATTCGTACTCTCTGACGGCTTGCATCCTACTCCCAGCGGCGGCGGCTGTGATCCCGGCAGCCGACAAAAGCGCAAGAATGTGCAAGAGACCTGGTGCCGCCAGGGGCGAAACTGTGGCTCAACCCTCGGAGCCCGCCATGAACCTTTTCCTGTATTTACTCACCGTATTGATCTGGGGCACCACCTGGATTGCCCTCAAGTGGCAACTGGGCGTGGTGGCGATTCCGGTGTCCATCGTCTATCGCTTTGGCCTCGCGGCGCTGGTGCTGTTCGTGATGCTGCTGCTCAGCCGCAAGCTGCAGGTGGTGAACCGGCGCGGGCATCTGATCTGCCTGGCCCAGGGCCTGTGCCTGTTTTGCGTCAACTTCATGTGCTTCCTGACCGCCAGCCAGTGGATTCCCAGCGGCCTGGTGGCGGTGGTGTTCTCGACGGCCACCTTGTGGAACGCGCTGAACGCCCGGGTGTTCTTCGGGCAGAAGGTCGCACGCAATGTGTTGATGGGCGGCGGCCTTGGCTTGCTCGGCCTCGGGCTGTTGTTCTGGCCGGAACTGGTGGGGCACACCGCCAGCCCGCAAACCTTGCTCGGCCTGGGTTTGGCATTGCTCGGCACCATGTGTTTCTCGGCGGGCAATATGCTGTCGAGCCTGCAGCAGAAGGCGGGCCTCAAGCCACTGACCACCAATGCCTGGGGCATGGCCTATGGTGCGTCGATGCTGGCGATGTACTGCGCGGTGCAGGGCATTCCGTTCGACATGGAATGGAACAGCCGGTACATCGGTTCGCTGCTGTACCTGGTGATCCCGGGTTCGGTGATTGGCTTTACCGCCTACCTGACCCTGGTCGGGCGCATGGGGCCGGAGCGGGCGGCGTATTGCACCGTGCTGTTCCCGGTGGTGGCGTTGAACGTCTCGGCGTTTGCCGAGGGCTATCAGTGGACGCCGCCGGCGTTGGCGGGGTTGGTGCTGGTGATGCTGGGGAATGTGTTGGTGTTTCGCAAGCCCAAGGCTGGCGCGCCGATCAATCCAATCTACAAGGCGAAGCAGGTTTAGTGTGGGGGGCTCGACAGCTCCCACATTTGATCTCCTTTACCTGAGAATCACCGTTCATTACTTCAGGCCCAGGCGCTTGGCCATTCGTCCCAGGTTGGCCCGGTCCAGGCCCAGCTCACGGGCGGCACTGGCCCAGTTGTGCTGGTGGCGTTCCAGGCAGGCGCTGATGACCTGGCGCTGGTAGTTCTCGGTGGCCAGGCGCAGGTCGCCGGTGACGTCCGGCACGGGGTCGGGCTGCGCTTCGAGCGGTGGCGCGGTGGCGTTCGGCAAGTCCAGATCCGCCGCGCTGAGGCTGAGAATCTTCGGGCGCTCCCGGCAGTTACCCAGGGCTTTCAAGGCGCTGCGGCCGATCAAGTGTTCCAGTTCGCGCACATTCCCCGGCCAGGTATAAGCCAGCAGTGCCGCCTGGGCATCGCTGGTCAGGCGCAGGCTGCCCAGTCCCATGCGTGAGCGGTTCTGTTCAAGGAAAAAGCCCGCCAGCAACAGCACATCGCGACCGCGCTCACGCAGTGCCGGGACTTGCAGCGGGTACACACTCAAACGGTGATAAAAGTCGGCACGATAGCGGCCGCTGCGTACTTCTTCGGCCAGATCCCGGTTAGTGGCAGCGATCAGGCGCACATCCACCTGATGCTCCTTGTCAGACCCCAGGCGCTGCAACTGGCCACTTTGCAGCACCCGCAGCAGCTTGGCCTGCACGGTGAGGGACAACTCGCCCACTTCATCAAGAAACAGCGTGCCGCCATTCGCCAGCTCGAACTTGCCCCGGCGTTCGTTGAGCGCGCCGGTAAACGCCCCGCGCACGTGGCCGAACAGTTCGCTTTCCACCAGGGTTTCCGGCAGGGCGGCGCAGTTGAGGCTGATCAGCGGTTTCTCGGCGCGGTTTGATGCAGCATGGATCGCCTGGGCCACCAGCTCCTTGCCCACGCCGGTCTCGCCGGTGATCAATACCGTCAGGTCACTGCCACCCACCAGGTTGATTTCTTCCACCAGGCGTTTGTGGCTCTTGCTCTGGCCGATCATTTCCTTGTGCTGCTGGCCGCTGGCCTGGCGGTAGATTTCGGCGCGCTGGTGTTCGTCTTCGGCACGCAGGGCCAGGCGTTCAATGCGTTCAGCCACATTGACGGTGGCGGCGGCGAGGCTGGCGAAGGCTTGCAGGGCGTCCAGTTCCACCCGTTCGAAGCGCTCGGTATCCAGGGCGTCGAGGGTCAGCAGGCCCCAGGGCCGGTCGTCGACAAACAGCGGGCAGCCCATGCAGTCGTGGACTTCAAGGTGCCCGTGCAGGCCATCCACCAGGCCGTCATAGGGGTCGGGCAGTTCGCTGTCGCTGTCAAAGCGGGTAGGGCCGGGGCTGCTGAGCAGCACGGCGAAACGCGGATGTTCGCTGACCTTGAAGCGCCGGCCGAGGGTGTCGGTACTCAAGCCATCCACCGCCAGCGGCACCAGCCATTCGCCGTCGAGGCGCAGCAGGGCGGCCGCGTCGCAGGGCAGCAGGGCGCGCATGGCCTGGAGCAGGCGCCGGTAACGCTCGCCTTCGGGCAACTCGCGGGACAGGTCGGCGACCAGGGGCAGCAGGGTGGTGAGCAGCGGCTTCGCAGTCATAATGACTCCTTGTAGTCATAGTGACTATATAACGTAGGAAGTCATACTGACTACATTAATATTAAGCATTTGATTTGTAAGGATTTATTAGTTGGCATGAATACTGAGTAGTAAAGGGTATTCAGTAAGAAGACTCAGGAGTCTGCCATGCTTAGTGCCCAAGACCGTGCCATCGTCAAATCCACCGTGCCCCTGCTGGAAAGTGGCGGCGAAGCCCTGATCACCCATTTCTACCGGATGATGCTGTCCGAATACCCAGAAGTACGTCCGCTGTTCAACCAGGCCCACCAGGCCAGCGGCGACCAGCCCCGGGCCTTGGCCAACGGCGTGCTGATGTACGCCCGGCATATCGACCAACTCGACCAGTTGGGCGATCTGGTGGCAAAGATCATCAACAAGCACGTGGCCCTGCAGATCCTGCCGGAGCATTACCCGATTGTCGGTACCTGCCTGCTGCGGGCAATTTCCGAAGTGCTGGGCAGCGAAATCGCCACCCCTGAAGTGATGAGTGCCTGGGGCGCCGCCTATGGCCAATTGGCCGACATCCTGATCGGTGCCGAGGCGGCTATCTATAAAGAGAAGGAACAAGCACCGGGCGGCTGGCGTGGCGCGCGGCCGTTCACCTTGGTCAAGCGTGTGGAGGAGAGCGCGGAAATTGTCTCGTTTTACTTCGCGCCTGTGGATAACGGCCCGATCCTGGCCGCCGAGCCTGGGCAGTACATCGGCATGAAGCTGGTGCTGGAGGGCGAGGAAGTGCGCCGCAACTATTCCCTGTCGGCGCGTGGCGATTCGGGCCAGTACCGCATCAGCGTCAAGCGCGAAGCCGGTGGGCGGGTGTCGAACTACCTGCATGACCAGTTCCAGGTGGGTGCGACCATCGATCTGTTCCCGCCTTCGGGGGAGTTCACCCTGGCGGCCAGCGACAAGCCATTGGTGCTGATCAGCGGCGGCGTGGGCATCACGCCAACATTGCCGATGCTCGAAGCGGCGCTGGCCACCGAGCGTCCGGTTCACTTTATCCACTGCGCGCGTAATGGCGGCGTGCATGCGTTCCGCGAATGGGTGGACGGCCTGGCCGCGCAGCATCCGCAACTCAAGCGCTTCTATTGCTACGCCGAGGATGATGGCGTGAGCCCGGCGGCGGACAAGGTCGGGATGCTGAGCCAGGAGCAACTGGCGGCGTGGCTGCCGCAGGAGCGCGATGTGGATGCGTACTTCCTGGGGCCTAAAGGCTTCATGGCGGCGATCAAGCGTCACTTGAAGGCCCTGGGTGTGCCGGAAGCGCAGAGCCGGTATGAGTTCTTTGGGCCGGCGTCGGCCCTGGAATAACTTACTCGGTCAAAAATGTGGGAGCGGGCTTGCTCGCGAAAGCGGAGTGTCAGTCACTGAATGTGTGTCTGATACACCGCCTTCGCGAGCAAGCCCGCTCCCACATGTTGATCTCCATTTTCCCTGATTAATCTCCTGTTAATGCCTCCTGTTTAAACCTCCACACGCCAACTGCTCAACTTTCACCGTCCGCGTGTAAACTTGCGGCCATTGGCACAACCATCATTGGCTAAAGGGAAACGGGGATGATCGACGAATTGCGTTTGGGCAGGGAGCGACGCTTTCTGGTACTGCTGGGCATCATCTGCCTGGCGCTGATCGGCGGGGCGCTGTACATGCAGGTGGTGCTGGGCGAGGCCCCTTGCCCGCTGTGCATCCTGCAACGTTATGCCTTGCTGCTGATCGCGATCTTCGCCTTCATCGGTGCCGCCATGCGCACCACCCGCAGTGTCACGGTGTTTGAAGCACTGGTGACCCTCAGCGCCCTGGGGGGCGTCGCCGCTGCCGGCTATCACGTGTACATCCAGTTCTTTCCGAAGGTCAGCTGCGGCATCGACGTGCTGCAACCGATTGTCGATGGCTTGCCGCTGGCCTCGGTGTTTCCCCTGGGGTTCCAGGTCGACGGCTTCTGTGAGACGCCGTACCCGCCCGTGCTCGGCCTGTCCCTGGCCCAGTGGGCGCTGGTGGCCTTTGTGCTGACGGTGATCCTGGTGCCACTGGGCATTTACCGTAATCGCCAGGGCAAAGCCTAAGCGGTTACAACTCAACGCCCCGGCCTTCCTCTAAAGAAGGCTGGGGCGTTTTTGTTTGTAGGCATTTGTGAAGAGGCCGTGACGCGGGGCAAGTTTGGGTGTGCGCAGCGTGCGACATGTTGTCACACGGAAGCTGTCGCAGGACGTTTCTGACGCTCGTAAACGCGCCATAAATTTGCATGAAGCGGCGTTTTATGGCTGTCAGTTCGTCGTCTGGCCGACGCCGCGAGTGGCGTGCGGTCGGCGACATTGCCCGATGTCCGAATGCCTTGTTTTTAGGGGACTTGGATCCGTTTTCGATGCCCTTACAGGCTGTAAGGGATGTGGCAGATTGCCCAATAACACGGCATTTTTTGTGGTTTTTGTCGAGAATCAAACGCGATACGATCGCGGACCTTTGCAATAATGGTGAAGGATTATTGCTGGAAACGATAAAAATTATTTCTGGATAAGACATGGTTTATACATCGCTAGCTAACTACAATCGCCCGCACTGAATGTCCGGTGCTGCTCACCCCTGAGCAAACTAGGGCGGTCGAGAAGCGGATGTAACGTTTCATGCGACCCCAGGTGCCGGCAGCCTTTCAACTATCCGCACCAAATGGAATTGGTCTGTAACAAGGCCTTTGACCAACGAATTCGAATAAGAACTCACCGCTAGCCCGGGACGTGTCGATTCGCGCAAGGTGCGACGGGCAGGCCCTTATTCAATCGAAGAGAAATGCCAACCCTTGGCAGGGTGAAGTGTTGGCGATCAAAACCCAACTGCATTGCGCAAGCTGCTTTAGAGGTCGTGAGATGAGTAAAAACAGGTACCCCCGATTACTAGGCTTTTTGCCGCTGCTTGGCATGATGTTAATGCTGGGAGGCTGCAAGTGGACCTTGCTCGACCCTAAAGGTCAGGTCGGTCTGGATCAACGCAACCTGATCATCACCGCCACCCTGCTGATGCTGTTGGTCGTGGTGCCCGTGATCATCATGACGTTCGCGTTCGCCTGGAAATACCGCGCGTCGAACACCAGCGCCACCTACGCGCCGAAGTGGTCGCACTCCACCAAGATTGAAATCGCGGTGTGGCTGGTGCCGATCCTCATCATCATCGCCCTGGGTTACATCACCTATAAGTCGACCCATGAGCTGGACCCGTACCGTCCGCTGGACTCCGACGTCAAGCCGATCAACATCGAAGTGGTCGCGCTGGACTGGAAGTGGCTGTTCATCTACCCGGACCTGGGTATCGCCACTGTGAACCAGATCCGGTTCCCGGAGAACACCCCGCTTAATTTCCGGATCACCTCCGACGCCGTGATGAACTCGTTCTTCATCCCTGCACTGGGTGGCCAGATCTACGCGATGGCAGGCATGCAGACCCGTCTGCACCTGATCGCGAACGAGAAAGCTGAAATGGAAGGCATCTCCGCCAACTACAGCGGTGCTGGCTTCACCGGCATGAAATTCAAAGCGATCTCGACGAGCCAGGAAGATTTCAACGCCTGGGTAGCCGAAGTCAAGGCCGCACCTAAACAGCTTGATCAAGCTGAATACGACGCCCTTGCCAAACCAAGCCAGAACAACCCAGTCGCCCTGTACTCCACGTACGAGCCGGACCTGTTTCAGAAAATCGTCGACAAGTACGAAGGTATGAAGCCAGGCAAGCCGATCGAGCACGAGAAGAAAGAAGTGGCCGCGGTTGAAGGTTCTGACACGGGCTCGCATTCAACTGCTGGGGCAGAGGAGTAAACGATGTTTGGTAAATTAAGTTGGGATGCGGTCCCGTTCCACGAGCCGATCGTGATGGTGACCATCGCCATGATCGCGCTGGGTGGTCTGGCACTGTTTGCAGGTATCACTTACTTCAAGAAGTGGACCTACCTGTGGACCGAGTGGCTGACTTCGGTCGACCACAAGAAAATCGGCGTCATGTACGTCATCGTTGCCATGGTCATGCTGCTGCGTGGTTTTGCCGACGCCATCATGATGCGTACCCAGTTGGCCATGGCCACCGAGGGTTCGCCTGGCTACCTGCCTCCTGAACACTATGACCAGATCTTCACCGCCCACGGTGTGATCATGATCATCTTCATGGCGATGCCTTTCTTCACCGGCCTGATGAACCTTGCCTTGCCGCTGCAGATCGGTGCGCGTGACGTTGCGTTCCCGTTCCTGAACTCCCTGAGCTTCTGGCTGCTGGTATCCGGCGTAGTGCTGATCAACCTGTCCCTGGGCGTCGGCGAATTCGCCAAGACCGGTTGGGTTGCGTATCCGCCATTGTCGGGCCTGGCCTACAGTCCGGGCGTGGGTGTGGATTACTACATCTGGGCGCTACAGTTATCAGGACTCGGGACGACACTGACGGGGGTCAACTTCCTGGCCACCGTCTTGAAAATGCGCGCCCCTGGCATGAAGCTGATGGACATGCCGATCTTCACCTGGACCTGCACCTGGGCCAACGTACTGATCGTTGCATCGTTCCCGATCCTGGCTGCAACCATGGCGTTGCTGTCGCTTGACCGTTACCTGGATTTCCACATTTTCACCAATGAACTTGGTGGCAATCCAATGATGTACGTGAACCTGTTCTGGGCATGGGGTCACCCTGAGGTGTACATCCTGATCCTGCCAGCGTTCGGTATCTTCTCTGAAGTGATCTCGACCTTCTCGGGCAAGCGCCTGTTCGGTCACCACTCGATGATCTACGCCTCGGGCGCGATCTCGGTACTGGGCTTCATGGTTTGGCTGCACCACTTCTTCACCATGGGTTCGGGGGCCAGCGTCAACGCGTTCTTCGGACTGGCGACGATGCTGATTTCCATCCCGACGGGGGTGAAGCTATTTAACTGGCTATTCACCATCTATCACGGTCGTCTGCGTATCACCAGCCAGGTTCTGTGGACCCTGGGCTTCATGGTGACCTTCGCGATCGGCGGCATGACCGGCGTACTGCTGGCCATCCCGGGTGCTGACTTCGTGCTGCACAACAGCCTGTTCGTCATTGCTCACTTCCATAACGTGATCATCGGCGGCGCAGTATTCGGCTACATCGCAGGTTTCAGCTTCTACTTCCCGAAAGCGTTCGGCTTCAAGCTGCACGAAGGCTGGGGCAAGGCTGCATTCTGGTTCTGGATCTCGGGCTTCTTCGTCGCGTTCATGCCGCTCTACGCTCTGGGCTTCATGGGCATGACCCGTCGTCTGAACGCCACGACCAACCCTGAGTGGGTACCGTACCTGTACGTTGCCATGGTGGGTGCACTGATGATCGCTGTGGGTATCGCCTGCCAGCTGATCCAGCTGTATGTCAGCGTGCGTGATCGCAAGCAGAACATGTGCGAATCCGGCGACCCATGGAATGCACACACCCTGGAATGGTCGACTTCGTCGCCACCGCCGTTCTACAACTTTGCCGTACTGCCGAAGGCTGACAGCATCGATCCGTTCACCGAAGCCAAGGAAGACGGTACTGCGTACCAGAAGCCTGCGCGTTACGAACCGATCCACATGCCTAACAACACCGCTACCGGCGTTGTGATGGGCGCGCTGTTGACCGTGTTCGGTTTCGCGATGATCTGGCACATCTGGTGGCTGGCCATCGTGAGCCTGGTGGGCACCATCGGCTACTTCATCGTTCACGCTGCCCGTGATGACCAAGGCTACATGGTGCCGGTCGACGTGATCGAACGCATCGAAGCCGAGCAACACGCTCGCCTGGTTGCCGAGAAGAAGATCCCGGCCAACCGTGTTGAAACCTCGTTGGAACAGGCTTAAACCATGTCGAACTTAGTGACCAATGCTGGACACGCCCATGTCGATGACCATGGGCACGATGACCATCACCACGACTCGGGGCCAATGACCGTATTCGGTTTCTGGCTCTACCTGATGACCGACTGCATCTTGTTTGCGTCGATCTTCGCGGTGTACGCGGTACTGGTAAACAACGTAGCGGGTGGCCCGTCGGGCCACGACATCTTCGAACTGCCTTACGTGCTCGGCGAAACCGCCTTGCTGTTGTTCAGCTCGATCACCTACGGCTTCGCCATGCTGGCCTTCTACAAGGGCAGCAAGAAAGGCGTCCTGAGCTGGTTGGCACTGACCTTCCTGTTCGGCCTGGGCTTCATCGGCATGGAGGTCAACGAGTTCCACCTGCTGATCTCCGAAGGTTACGGCCCGCACCGTAGCGGCTTCCTGTCGGCGTTCTTCACGCTGGTAGGCACCCACGGTCTGCACGTGACTGCCGGTCTGATCTGGATGGCGACCATGATGTATCAGGTCAACAAACATGGCCTGACCAACACCAACAAGACTCGCCTGAGCTGCCTGAGCCTGTTCTGGCACTTCCTGGACGTGGTCTGGATCTGCGTCTTCACCGTTGTCTACCTGATGGGGACTCTGTAATGGCTAATGCACATTCCCATGACAGCCATGATGACAGCCACGGCAGCGTCAAGTCGTACGCCATTGGCTTCATCCTGTCGGTCATCCTGACGCTGATCCCGTTCGGCCTGGTGATGTACCCAACCTTGCCGAAGTCGATCACCTTGATGATCGTCCTGGCGTTCGCGGTGATCCAGGTCCTGGTTCACCTGGTGTACTTCCTGCACCTGGACCGCTCGAAGGCTCAGCGCGATAACGTGATTGCGTTCGTGTTCGCAGGTTTGGTGATCCTCCTGCTGGTTGGCCTGTCGGTATGGATCATGTTCAGCATCCATACGTTCATGATGGCGAAGTGAGGTAAGACCCGATGTCGCTTAAGCACTTTATCCAAATCACCAAACCGGGGATCATTTTCGGTAACGTGCTTTCTGTGGCAGGCGGTTTCTTCCTGGCCTCCAAGGGGCATGTCGATCTGGCCATTTTCCTGGCTGCGATGATCGGCACGTCCCTGGTGGTAGCTTCCGGTTGTGTATTCAACAACTGCATCGACCGCGATATCGACATCAAGATGGAACGCACCAAGAATCGTGTGCTGGTCCAGGGCCTTATCTCCCTGAAACTGGCACTGATCTTCGCGACCATCCTGGGTATCGCCGGCGTGGTGTTGCTGTACAAGGTGGCCAACCCGCTGGCGGCGCTGTTTGCCGTGATCGGCTTTGTCATCTACGTCGGCTTCTACAGCCTGTACCTCAAGCGCAAGTCGGTTCACGGCACGCTGGTGGGCAGTCTGTCGGGGGCGATGCCGCCGGTGATTGGTTATGTGGCTGTGACCAATAGCTTCGACATGGCCGCGTTGGTGCTACTGGTGATGTTCAGCCTGTGGCAGATGCCGCACTCCTATGCCATCGCGATCTTCCGCTTCAACGACTACCTGGCCGCCTCGATTCCGGTCCTTCCGGTCAAGCGTGGCATCAAGGTCGCCAAGAAACACATCCTGCTCTACATCCTGGCCTTCCTCGTGGCGACCTTGATGTTGACCTTCAGTGGCTACGCCGGCATGAGCTACCTCGCCGTTGCCGCCGCCATGGGCATGTACTGGTTGTACATGGCCTGGACCGGCTACAAGGCGGTGGATGACACCGTCTGGGCACGCAAGCTGTTCGTCTTCTCGATCTTCACCATCACCGCCTTGAGCGTGATGATGTCCCTGGATTTCCAGGTGCCGAAAGAGTTGCTGCTGACGTACGCTCACTGAGTGATCGAGCAGTAAAAAACCCCGCCTTCGAAAGAAGCGCGGGGTTTTTTATTGAGGGGCCTTTAAACTATGCCAAATCTTACAAATGCAGGAAGCAGCGTGATGAGTAAAAAAGCCGTTATCGTATTCAGTGGTGGGCAGGATTCGACCACCTGCCTGATCCAGGCACTGGCGCTGTATGACGAGGTGCACTGCATTACCTTCGATTATGGCCAGCGCCATGTGGCGGAAATCGAAGTCGCACAGAAACTCGCCAAACAGCTGGGCGCCACCGTTCACAAAGTGATGGACGTGTCGCTGTTGAACGAGCTGGCCATCAGCAGCCTGACCCGCGACAACATTCCGGTACCCACGGTGAACAGCTCGGGCGAGAGTTTGCCGAGCACCTTCGTGCCTGGCAGGAACATTCTGTTTTTGACCCTCGCGGCGATCTACGCCTACCAGGTCAAGGCGGAAACGGTGATCACCGGGGTGTGTGAAACCGACTTCTCCGGCTATCCCGATTGCCGGGACGAGTTCGTCAAGGCGCTGAACAAAGCGCTGCAACTGGGCATGGAATACGACGTGCGCCTGGAAACGCCGTTGATGTGGCTGAACAAGGCCGAGACCTGGGCCCTGGCGGACGATCATCAGCAGCTGGACCTGATCCGCAACCAGACCCTGACCTGCTACAACGGCATTATCGGTACGGGTTGTGGCAACTGCGACGCGTGCAACCTTCGCGCACGTGGCCTGAACGACTACCTCGAAAACAAGGCAGCCGTCATGCAGAGCCTGAAAAGCAAACTGGCGTGATGTCGATCGTTCCCACGCTCCGCGTGGGAACGATCATCAGCTGGCGTGCGGTTGGGCCTGGGTATCGCCCGTGATGTAGCGCTTGAACAGCGAGCGGGCGCCATAGGCCGGCAGGATGTTGATGAAGGCAAAGCAGACCTTGATCGCAATCTGCACGTAGATCATGTTCAGGATGTCGCTGGTCTGCATGGCGCCGTAGAACGCGATGAAGCAGAACAGGAAACTGTCGATGATCACCGCGAAGAACGTACTCAGGAAAATCCGCAGGAACAGGTACCTGGAATTGGTCAGCTCCTTGATCTTGCACAGCAGGTACGAGTTGATGTTCTCCGACACCAGGAACGAAACCGAAGAGGCGATGAGCACCGACGACACCTGGATGATCACGTCGTTGTAAGGCCCGTCGAGCTTCCAGCCCGGCAAGCCGGGGAGGAAGGTCGAGCCGTAGAGCAGGATGATGATCATCGCGTTACTGGCAAACGCAAACAGGATGGCCCGTCTCGCCAGCCGCAGGCCGAACTGTTCGTTGAGCAAGTCCACGATCAGAAACGTCAGCGGGTAAAGGAACGTGCCGGGCGTGACGATAATGCCCAGCGACTCCAGGTAAATAGGTTTGGTAGCGGCGATGCTGGTGAAGATATAGAACGTAAAGAGCAGCAGGTTCAGGATGATGTAAATCATCCATGAGTTCTCGTTGCGGTCGTTGAGGTCGTACGCGGTCAGCGCTCCGCCCTGTGAGTAGAACTTCTTGTACATGTTCTTGACTTCCATTTTATTTAAATTGTCCATGATTTCGCTGTTCAGCACTTCGCTCAGCTTTATCCGAATGATCTTGCCCGTGGCGATCACCATGATCACCGCCAGGCTCTTGTCATTCTCGAACCCCAGCAACTTGTATTTGCTGTTTTCGACTTCGTGCTCATACGTTGTCATTGAAGCGCTCCTCGATGATATCTCCCACCACACAGATACGATCCGAGCTGACACACGCTTGATCCGTGATAAATAGTTTTTTGCTGAGCCTGTCGTACACCAACTTTTCCTTGTCGTCGCTCGACGTCCCTTTCTGCACGATCAACAAATCGCCCGGCTCGTTGACGCCGGCAATCGCATGTTCCAGCAGCACGGCTATCAAGTTGTAGGAAGTGCCGAAGTAGTAGGTCAGCGGGTACAGCGTGGCGAGTTCGCCAATGCGCTTGTCCATGCTCGCCATGACCTGGCTTTGCTTGATGATCGGCACGGCAGCAGGGTTCATGTTGCCCTGGGGGGAAATACTGCTGTCGATGATCTCTTTTTCTTCGAAGTCGAGGGTCTCGATTTCTTCATAGGAAACGCCGAAGAAATCCGAGATCTTGCGGATGGTGGACTGCTGTACGTTGACGACCTTGCCTTCCAGAATGTTGTAGATCGTGGTTCTGGTCAGCCCGGCCGCATTGCACAACGACAGCTGCGTCTCTCCGCGGCTCTTGATCAGGTATTTGATATTGCTCTTCAAATACTCGGTGCGTTCTTTTCTGTGAATCAAATGCCCACCACTTCCTTATGTTCTACACAGAGCGTCCATGTTGCGCTGGGGTGCGTGCTTCGCCGCGGCGCGAAGTGTTGCATGCGCCTGCCACAAGAATAAAGACCGTGATCAGTTTTTTGGCGATTGGCCATCATCCAGCCAGGAAAAACCGCGTCTTGTCCCCGTGTGTGCGGCCAAAAAGAATCATTTAATTTGGAAAATGTTCATTTTTCTGCTTAATTGCCCTGCGCCCAACGGAAAGGCGCACGGGATTTTCAGGGAAGGAACACAGGACAATGGCAGTCGACACGCAACCACTTACCCACCAGGCCGACCTGCTGCAACGAGGGCTGGCGGATCTACGGGCAGAAGACGCGGAGCTGGCAGCGTTGCTGGATGCGGAAGTCACGCGCCAACACCAGACGCTGTCGCTGGCCGCTTCGTCCTGCGCAGTGAGGCCGAATATCCTGGCGGCGTCCGCCTCGCTGCTGGTCAACGTGACCGCCGAGGGCACGCCCGGCTGGCGTCATCACGCCGGCTGCGAGAATGCCGACCGGGTCGAAGCCCTGGCTGTGCGCCGAGCGCGTGAGCTGTTCGGTGCGCAATACGCCGGCGTGCAATCACACTCGGGGTCGACTGCCAACTATCAGGTACTGGCGGCCTTGCTGGAGCCGGGAGACACCGTGCTCGGCATGGCCCCCGATCATGGCGGGCATCTGAGCCACGCCAGCCCCGTCGCGTTCACCGGCGCGAACTACAAGGCGCTCCGGTACGGCACTACCTCCAAGGGTGTTATCGACTACGACCAGGTGCGCACACTGGCGCTGGCCCATCGCCCGCGCGTGATCATCTGCGGGGCGACGGCCTACTCGCACACCATTGATTTCGCGCGCTTGCGTGGGATTGCCGACGAAGCCGGGTCGATCCTGCTGGCGGACATTTCGACCATCGCCGGCCTGGTCGCCACCGGGCGCCATCCGAGCCCGATCGACGCAGCCCACGTCACTACGCTGTGCACCCATAAACAACTGGGCGGCCCGCGTGGCGGCCTGATCCTTTCCGGTCGCGACGCCGAAACCAAGGTGCCGGGCCTTAAGACCAGCTTCAGCCGGCTCCTCGATCAAGCCGTGTTCCCACGAATGCAGGGCGCACCGGCCTTCAACATGATCGCGGCAAAGGCGGCGGCGTTCGGCTACGCCATGTCCGCGGATTTCGACGCCTGGATGGCGCGTATTCGCACCACGGCCGACGAACTGGCCAACGCGTTCCAGGCCTGTGACTACGAGGTGGTGGGCGGGCGCAGTGAAAACCACTCGGTGCTGATTCGGTTGCGTGGCGGCATCACCGGCGCCATCGCCCAGGCGGCGCTGGAGCAGTGCGGCATCATCGTGGACAAGCATCGCGCACCGGGAGAGACGCGACCGTCATTCGTCGCTGGCGGGTTGTGTATCGGCACCGGCTCCCTGGCGCAACGCCAGCTCGACGCCGATGGATGTCGGCAGGTCGTCGAACTGGTGTGCCGGGTACTCGATGCGGTCACGCCCCTCAACGAGCACAAGTTCACCCTGGATCCGAATGCACAGGAATCACTGCGCTTGCAGGCTCAAGCCTTGTGCGCGAAGTATCCCCTCGCGGATTACCTGCACAACTGAGCAAACATCCAAATGGATGTTTCATGTTATTGCAGGATAAATTGCTGTACGGTGTTTAAGCGGCTGTTATAGACGGTCGCGTTGTTGCTCATTCTCATCATTAACAAGCTGCACGACAGCTTGGCGTTCTCCTGGCAGTTATAAAAAGGGCTCTTAAAGTCCGTTCAACCTCCGTGAACGAAGTACTCAGCCTTTTGCAGTGAAGTCGAACTAGGCCCGTGCGCCGATAGTTGTTCGACTCATGAGGAGATATCCCGTGATAACCCGAAGAAAACTCCTGTATTCAGGCGCAGCCTTGACCGGTGCTGGCCTGTTTGCCCCGCTGTGGGCAGGTGCCGCGCTGGCGCAGGAAGTCAGCAGCGCCGCCAGCGACGACATTGAATCCTTCCGCCAACTGTCGATGTTCCTCCTCGAACGCTCGAACCTGGATGCCGCCTTGTCCTTGCGCATCCTGGCTCAGTGCACCCGGAACGACCCTGCATTCCCCGAGAAGATCAAAGCCTTGTGGAGCAAGGTTGGCCAGCATCACTTGCGCAACGTCGGCCAGTTGTCCGGCAGCCCGTTCTACGCCGACCCGGTGATCAAGGACACGACGCAGAAAATCGTCTCCGCCTGGTACCTGGGCTACACCGGCACGCCGGTGTCCCTGCGCGCCACCGACGGCACGCGGCTGGTCACCTTCACCGGCGCCCTGGCCTATGCGCCGACCGCGGACGCCACGGTGATCCCGACGTACTCCCGGGGAAAAACCAATTACTGGGTCAATCCTCCGGCCACGCTGGCCAACGACTAAGACAAGGCACTTTTATGAATCAGGATTTTGACGCCGATGTCATTGTGGTTGGCTCCGGCGCATTAGGCAGTAACGCAGCCTTTGAATTGGCCAAACTCGGCAAGTCGGTGATTATTCTGGAAGCGGGTGAACATATTCCCCGCTGGAAGATAGTCGAGAACTTCCGTAATTCGTCGAACAAGGGCAATTACAACTCACCCTATCCGAATGAACCGTGGGCCCATCATTCTTATGATGAGCAATACATCGAGAACACCGGTTCTTTCGAGTTCCGCCCCGGCATGTTGAAACTGGTGGGCGGTACCACCTGGCACTGGGCGGCAGCGTGCTGGCGTTACTTGCCCAACGATATGAAACTCAAGACGCTCTACGGCGTAGGTCGCGACTGGCCGCTGGAATACAGCGAGCTGGAACCCTATTACGTGCGTGCGGAAATTGCCCTGGGCGTATGCGGCAGTGACACCCAGGACCAGAGCGGGCAGGGCGGCGGCGCGTTCCCGCCACGCTCAAGCCCGTACCCGATGGCGCCGGAAGGTGATACCTACCTGTTCCAGCGCCTGCGCGAACGCATGGCCCCGGCGGGGTATCACTTTATCCATGAGCCCAATGGCCGTGCCACTGAACCCTACGACGGGCGCCCGGCGTGCAGCGGCAACAACAACTGCATGCCGGTCTGCCCCATCGGCGCGATGTACAGCGGCGACGTGCACGCCCGCCATGCGGAACAGGCCGGCGCCAAGCTGATCACCGACGCCACCGCCTACAAGCTGGAAAAAGGCGCGGACGACAAGATCGTCGCCATCCATTACCGCAGCTCCACCGGCGCCGATGTGCGGCTCACTGCCAAGTACTTCATCGTTGCCGCCCACGGCCTGGAAACCCCCAAGCTGCTGCTGATTTCCGAGGTGGCCAACTCCTCCGACCAGGTCGGTCGCAACCTGATGGACCACACCGGCCAGGGCCTGCAATTTATCGCCGACGAGCCGTTGTGGCCGGGACGCGGCGCGGTGCAGCAGGGCGGGATTTTCAACCGCCGCGACGGCGAGTTCCGCAAGGAGCGGGCCTCGGTCAAACACTCGATCTCCAACAACGTGCCGAACATTGCCGTGGCCAAGCGGCTGATCGCCCAGGGCGTGTACGGCAAGGAGCTGGACGAACGCATCCGCCACGATGCGGCGCGTTGGGTCGACGTCTCTACCGTGTATGAAACCCTGCCATTGCAGACCAACACCGTGCGCCCGAGCCGCACCCGCAAGGACGCCCTGGGCATTCCGATGCTGGTGGTCAACTACGAGGTGGGCGACTACGTGAAGGCGGCCAAGGCCGGCGTCACTGAAGACTATGCGCACTTCGTGCAGCTGATGGGCGGCACGGTGGTGGAAGACAACACCGGCTACCAGAACCGCGACCACCTGATGGGCACCGTGATCATGGGCGCCAACCCCAAGGATTCGGTGGTCAACCACGAGTGCCGCACCCACGACCACGCCAACCTGTTTCTCGCCACCACCGGGGTGATACCGGCCTCCGGCACCATCAACCCGACCCTGGCCGGCGTGGCGCTGAGTATCCGTATGGCCGACATCATTGCGCGGGAGGTCTAGGTGATGGGATTGCTTAAATTTCCGCTGCTGGCCTTGCTGCTCACCGCGTTGCCGGTGTTTGCCGCTGAAGACACTGCCGCGCTGATCCAGAAAGGTGCGTATGTCGCCCGTGCCGGCGACTGCGAAGCCTGCCACCGTACCGCCGAGAATGGCGGCGCGCCGCTGGCCGGCGGGTATGTGATCGACTCGCCCATGGGCAAGATCATCTCCAGCAACATCACCCCGTCCAAGGCCTACGGCATCGGCGACTACACCGAGCAACAACTGGCGGACGCCTTGCGCAAAGGCATTAACGCCAAGGGCCAGCACCTGTACCCGGCGATGCCCTACACCTCTTACCAGGGCATGAGCGATGACGACATCCACGCCTTGTATGTGTACCTGCAGCAGGGCGTCAAAGCCGTGGACCAGCCGGTGCCGGAAACGCACCTGGCGTTCCCGTTCAACATCCGCCAACTGATGTTCGGCTGGAACCTGGTGTTCCTCGACAGCCAGGGTTTCGTGCCCAAGCCTGGCGCCACCGAACAGACCAGCCGTGGCCAGTACCTGGTGGACAACCTCGCCCACTGCGGCGCCTGCCACACCCCACGTAATGCCTTGATGGCCGAGGACAACAGCCAGTACCTGGCCGGTGCGAAACTGGGTGGCTGGGTTGCGCCCAACATCACCTCCGACAAGGTCAGTGGCCTCGGCGACTGGAGCGAGGACGACCTGGTCAACTTCCTGAAAAACGGTCACCTCGCCGACAAGGCCCAAGCCGCGGGTGGCATGGCCGAAGCCGTGGAAAACAGCTTCCGCTACCTCAGCGACAGCGACCTGCATGCCATGGCCGCCTACCTGCACAGCGTGCCGCCGATCCGCGATCCCGGGCAAACCGAGCGGGTGGTGCGTGACGTCAAGCCGGTGGACATGAGCACCCTGGAAACCGGCCAGGGCGATCAAGCCTCACTGGCCGACGCCACCGGACTGGATGGCGCACGCCTCTACAACTCGGCCTGCTCCAGCTGCCACGGCCGCGATGGCCAGGGCTCGGCTGACAAGTTCTACCCGTCCCTGAGCCTCAACACCGCGCTCAACGGCAACCAGGCCAACAACCTGGTGATGGCGATCATCGCGGGCATCGACCGCAAAGGTGCCGACGGCGCCGTGAGCATGCCGGCCCTGGGCGGTGACCTGAACGACGCGCAAATCGCCGCCATCGCCAACTACAGCCTGCAGACCTTCGGCAACCCGGCGCTGAGCGTCAGTTCCGAAGAAGTCACCAGCCTGCGTCGTGGCGGGGATGCGCCGTTGTTGATCACGGCCATGCCGTACCTGCTGTGGGGCGGTGGCCTGGTGGTGCTGGTGCTGATCATCGTGCTGTTGCTGTGGCGCCGTCACCACCAACACCTGCGGGCAGTGGAGGCCAAGCGGATAGCGTTGAACCGGCGTTTTCATTCCAACTAGCCGGACACGCAAAAGCCCCGCCTTCGGTATGAAGTGCGGGGCTTTTTGTTGGTTGGGTAAATCACCGGCTGTTTTCCTCGTCATACCCAATTGCAGGAACGGGGGCGAATCCCGCACCTGAAGCTGCGAGCCGACAAGGAGAGGTCTTCATGGTCAACGTGAGTCGTCGTTCCCTGATCGCACTGGGCGCGGCCTTGCCGTTGCTGGGTCGCCTGGACTGGGCTGAGGCAAGCCCCGCCGTGGCGGCGCCCGAGGTGCTGCTCAACTACAACGAAAGCCCCTACGGGCCCTCGCCGGCTGCGCGGCAGGCCATGCAGCGCGGTATTGCCGTTTCGGGGCGCTACCCGTACCCGGACATGTACGCGCTGGTCGAACAGTTTGCCAAACAGCAGGGCATTCTGGAGGAACAGGTGGCGGTGTTCGCCGGCTCCATGGCTGCGTTGCGCTACGCGGTGCTGGCGTTTACCAGCGAAACCCGCAGCCTGGTGATGGCCACGCCTTCCTACGAAGTTCCGCGCCAGGCAGCCGAGTCGTGCAAGGCCAGGGTGCATGAAGTGGACCTCAACGCCGATCACGCCCATGACCTTCCCGCCATGCTCACCGTTGACCGCCAGCCCGGCCTGATCTACCTCTGCAACCCGAACAATCCCACCGGCACCCTCACACCCGCCAAGGCCATCGAACAGGCACTGGCGCGCAAACCCCAGGGCAGCATTTTGCTGGTGGACGAGGCCTACATCGACTTCAGTGACGCACCCAGTTGTGTGGCGTGGGTCAAGGACCATGACGACTTGCTGGTGCTGCGCACGTTCTCGAAAATCTACGGCCTGGCCGGCGCACGCCTGGGGCTTGCGATCGGTCATCCGCAGCTGCTGGAACAACTGGCGGTGTTTGGCGGGGACAACGTGCCGGCGGCCGCCAGCCTGCTGGCCGCCCGCGCCAGCCTTGCGGATACGCAACTGGTGCCGGCGCGCAAGGCGCTCAATACCCGGTTGCGGGATGAGACGGTGGCCTGGCTAAAAAACCGCGGATTCACCTGCACGGCGTCTCACAGCAACTGCTTCATGATTGATGTGCGCCGTCCGGCGGAACAGGTCATCGAGCGGCTGGGCGAGCAGGGCGTGAAGATTGGGCGCGTGTGGCAAAACTGGCCGCAGTGGGTGCGGGTCACCGTGGGCAACGCTGATGAGATGCAGCGGTTTCGCGAGGTGTTTGCGGCTCAAGTCGTAGGCTGAATTCGCTGCGACGCAGGTCAAATGTGGGAGCGGGCTTGCTCGCGAAAGCGGAGTGTCAGCAATGCATACGTGACTGACCCACCGTCTTCGCGAGCAAGCCCGCTCCCACATTTAGATCGAGTTACTGCTGGGCGATGCTGTAGCCCTCAAACGCCGTCTGCTGCTGCAGCGCGGTGATGATGCTTTTACGCGTCAGTGGCTGCTCGGCGCCCGAGTTATCCACAAAGGTTTCAACTTCCAGTTCCGCCTCGTCACCTTCACCGACAAAGGTAAAGCCGAGGAATTCAAACGCCTCACGGTCGACGTTCGGCTTGGAGCGCGGCGAACGCAGCGGCAGGGTGACGCTGATGCCGTCCTTGCTGATGGCGAACACTTCCACTTCCTTCTTCGGGCGGGAAGCCTTGCCTTTGCCGGCGCTCGGGTTGCTGATGGCCTGGTGGGTCTGGTTCAGCACCTTGAGGGCCAGGCCGTAGACCAGCTCCTGGAACTCCGGGTCGTCCTTGAAGCTGGACAGGATGCGGCTGATGGAGAACTTGCTGTTCAGGTCTTCGAGGGCGGCGTTGTCGGCGGCTTCGGCGTCCTTGAGCTGCTTGAGCTCGCCCATCAGGTCGTAGGCCTTGTCGTCGTCGAAGGCGTCGTGGGCCTGGCGGATGGCCACGCGCAGCTCGCGGATCTGGTCGCTTTCCTTGGAGGTGTGGAACGCGTCCAGCACCATTTCACTGATGGTCTTGGCCGCCGGCACGTGCTGTGAAAGATTGATGGCGTTTTCGTATTCAGCTTTGGATTGCAAGGCGACTACGGATTCTTCGGTGCGGGAATCAGACATTGAAATTTCACTACTTCAGTAAACGGGGAGACGGGAAAAGCGTCGCGCATTTTCAGCGGGGAGGGGGATCAGGTCAAGGCAGGATCCTGACGGTAAATGGCGTCAATAGTGATAGCGACACATGAGGATCTGTATTTCACCCTCCTCAATCCCGTACACCAGACGATGTTCCGCTGTGATTCGCCTGGACCAGAAACCACTGAGGTAATGTTTGAGTGGTTCTGGTTTGCCAACGCCGTCAAAAGGATCACGCTGGATCGATTTGATCAGTAAGTTGATGCGTTTGAGCCCAGCTTTGTCGTTTTGTTGAAACCAGAGGTAGTCGTCCCAGCCTTCAGGCGTAAAGAGTATTTTCATTCTTCAATCAACTGTCTCGGCTTGGCCTTTCCGGCTCGCAGGCTGTTGATCGATTTGATCAAGCGTTCCGCGTTGTTGGGAGAGCGCAGCAGATAGGCCGTCTCTTCAAGAGCGTTGAACTCTGAGAGAGAGATCATGACCACCGGTTCACCTTTTTGCCGGGTCACCAACAGAGGGGCACGATCTTCGTTTACCCGATCCATCGTGTCCGAGAGATGGGCCCGTGCATGGGTGTAGTTGATAGTTTCCATAATTGAGTCCTCGCTTAATGGCTGAAACGTACAGAAATACGTACAGGTCATCAAGGGGCATCTTACCAACGGTTGATTTAACCAAGGCGCTTGCCCATTTCGAAGGCGCGTTTTTCGTAGCCCAATTCCTGGTACAGCCGCTACCTGTTATCGGCGATCACGTAAAGGCGCGGCGTCGGCCCCAAGCCCTTCGACGAAGCCGGCAATGCGCTGGCAAGCCTCCCTGAGGGTGTCATCGGCGACGGTAAACGAAACCCGCACAAACCCTTCGGCGCTGGGGCCAAACGCCTGGGCGTCAAGCACCGATACGCCGGTCTGGCGATACAGTTGCCAGGCGAATTCCCGGCCGCTGAGCCCGGTGCGGCGTACGTCCACCAGCATGAACATGCCCGCCTGGGGGACTCGGCAGTCCAGCTCGCTGATCGCACTCAACGCGTTCACCACCAGGTCACGCCGGCGCCGATACACCGCACGGGCATCGCTGACCACGGCCTCATCCAGTTCCAGTGCCTTGATCGCCGCCGCCTGGATAAACCCTGGCAGGCCGTAAATCATGCACAGCAGCAAGTTTTCCAGATGGTTGATCAATGTGGGCGGGCCGGCCACCCAGCCAACCCGCCAGCCGGTCATGGCGTGGCTCTTCGACAGGCTGTTGAGCACCACCGTGCGCTCGGCCATGCCGGGTAACGCGCTGATGCTCAGGTGTTGATCGTCATAGATGAGCTGCCCATACACTTCATCGCAAATCACCCACAGGTCGTGGGCGCGTGCCACTTCGGCGACGGCTTCCAGCTCTTCGCGGCAGTAGACATTGCCGGTGGGGTTGCACGGTGTAGCGAGGGCGATGCCCCGGGTCTTGTCGGTAATCGCGGCTTGCAGCGCGGTGCGGGTCAGGCGAAAACCGTTGGCGGCCGGTTGTTCGACGGTTCTAATGCGTGCCCCCGAGGCTTGGACACAGGCCTCGTAGGTCAGGTACATCGGCTCTGGCACCAGCACTTCATCGCCGTGGCTGAACAGGCACAAGCAGGCCGCGAACAGGCCATTCTGCGCGCCGGCGACCAGGGCGATATTGTCGGCGTGCACCGCAATCCCTTGCAGCAGGCTCTGCCGGGCCGCGATGGCTTCCCGCAGTTCCGGGCGGCCGAGCACAGGGGTGTAGTGGGTGTCGCCGGCGCGCAGGGCGTCCACGGCGGTTTCACAGATCGCGCTGTGTGTGGCGAAATCCGGGTCGCCGACACTGAGCACAATCACGTCTTCGCCACGCAGTTGGGCTTCGGCGGCGGCGTAGTGAATATCCCAGGCACTGACGGATTCGCCGCCAATGCGCCCCACAAAGGGTGAATAACGCATCCTTGCTCTCCTCGCCGACATCGATGCCCGCGTCAATTAGTCAATTTCAGTTCCACTGTAGAACATGCCGCCTGATCCACATCAAGGGCCGCGCGCAAAAAATCCGCTACAACGAAGCTGGGGCTGACCATGCCCCGGTTATCTGCCTGATGACCCAATAAAAACGATTGCAGACCTGCGCCGAGGGGACCGCCCCAGGCCGGGTTATTAAAGGAATAGTGCGATGATTTTTCCCCTGTCACGTCTGGGCCTTGTGGGGGTGGTGCTGTGCCTGTCCCTTCCCCTGCACGCCAACGAAGCCGACCCCACGCTGATCGAACAGGGCAAATACGTTGCCCAACTGGGCGACTGCATCGCCTGCCACACCGCCAGGCAAGGCGCGCAAATGGCCGGCGGGCTTGAACTGAGCACGCCAATGGGCACGATCTATTCGAGCAACATCACCCCGGACCGTGACACCGGCATCGGCCAGTACACCTTCGAGCAGTTCGACCGGGTGATGCGTGAAGGCGTGACGCCGGCCGGGCAGAACCTGTACCCGGCGATGCCTTACCCGTCCTACGCGAAGATGAGCGAAGGCGACATGCGCGCCTTGTTCGCCTACCTGATGCAGGGCGTGGAGGCGGTGAACAAACCCAACCTGGACGCCGAGATGGGCTTCCCGTTCAACCAGCGCTGGGGCCTGGCGTTGTGGAATTTGGCGTTTCTCGACAAGCAACCATTCGTGCCGGACCCGGCGAAGGATGACGTGCTTAACCGTGGCGCCTACCTCGTCCAGGGCCTGGGCCACTGCGGCTCGTGCCACACCCCGCGCGGCATCGCCTTCCAGGAAAAAGCCATGAGCGACGCGGGCCGCAGTGGCCGGCATTACCTGGCCGGTGAGACTGTCGAGCACTGGCGCGCCTTGAGCCTGCGCAACCTGTGGACGGTGGACGACACCGTGCAATTGCTCAAGACCGGGCAGAACCGCTTTGCCACGGTCGCGGGCAACATGGCGGATGTGATTCATCACAGTACCCAACACTTCACCGATGCCGATTTGACCGCCATCGCGACGTATCTCAAATCCCTGCCGCCGGGCAAGGACGACCTGCCGATGCCCGCCGTGGCCCACGAACCCGCCGCAGCGCCCAAGGACTTGTTCACCAGCCGTGGTGGCCTGGGTTACATGCAGTTTTGCAGTGACTGCCACCGCAGCGATGGCGGCGGGGTGAAAGGGCTGTTCCCGCCGTTGGCCGGCAACCCGAGCGTTGCCTCGAACAACCCGACGTCACTGCTGCACATCACCCTCACCGGTTGGGAAACCGCCGAGACCGCAGCTCATCCACGGGTCTACACCATGCCTGGGTTTGCGCGGTTGGCGGATCAGGAAATCGCTGAAATCCTCAGTTTCGTGCGCAGCAGTTGGGGCAACGAAGGTACGCCTGTCACGGCTGCCCAAGTGAAGAAAATGCGCGGCCAGCTCAACCCGGTCACCACCGACTCGTCAGCGTTTGAAACCCCACGCCTGGCCGAATTGTTGGCGGCGCCGAATGCCGATCAGGTGGTACGCGGCATGCGCCTGCACCTGCAGACCAAGGAACTGCTGCCCAATAATGTGGGCAACTCGCTGAACTGCACCAGCTGCCATCTCAACGCCGGCACCGTGGTGGATGGTTCGCCGTTTGTGGGCGTCTCGGCATTTTTCCCGAGCTATGCGCCGCGTGCGGGCAAGGTGGTGAGCCTGGAAGAGCGGATCAACGGCTGCTTCCGTCGCTCGATGAATGGCAAGCCGTTGCCAGCGGAGTCGGCGGATATGCAGGCGATGGTGGCGTACTTCGACTGGATGAAAAACAACACCAGGCCCGAAGATAAAGTCGCCGGGCGCGGGGTGGGCAAGGTCGACCCGGCGATCAAGCCGGATATGCAGAATGGCAGGCAGGTCTACGCCAAGCAGTGCGCGGTGTGCCATGGCGACAATGGCCAGGGTTTGACGCGGGCGGATGGCGAGTTGGTGTACCCGCCGTTGTGGGGCGAGCAGTCGTTCAATATCGGGGCGGGGATGGCGCGGCTGTACACGGCGGCGGCGTTCGTCAAACGCAACATGCCGATCGGTTTCCACGAGAAATTCCCGTTGGGGCAGGGCGGGTTGTCGGATCAGGAGGCGGTGGATGTGGCAGCGTACTTCTCCCAACAACCTCGTCCGGATTTCCCGGACAAGGTGAAGGACTGGCCGAAGGGGGGTAAGCCCGTGGATGCGCGGTACTAACCCCACCACCTGTTCGAAGTGGGCACAGTCAATGTGGGAGCGGGCTTGCTCGCGAAGACGGTGAGTCAGTCACCCATGTATTGACTGACACTCCGCTTTCGCGAGCAAGCCCGCTCCCACAGTTTTAACCGAGTGCAGTCAGTTAGAAGGTGGTGCGCAACCCAACCTGCACACTTCGACCCGGCGCCGGGGCGATGTCCCGCAGGATCGAACTGGCGTAGCGCACGGTCTGGTTCGTCAGGTTCTCGCCGTTGACGAACGCCAGCCACTGGCTGCCGCCGACATTGAAGCGGTAGCCGGCGCTGGCGCCCAACGTGGTGTAGCCGTCGGTACCGCTTTCGTTATCCGGCACCCGCCCCTGGCCCGCCGCGTGTTCAACGTCAATCCGCGCCTGCCAGCGATCCAGTTCCCACAAGAGGCCGCTGTTCAAACGCAACGGCGCAATGCGGGGCAACGCTTCACCCGTGTCCAGGTTGGTTGCACGGGTGTAGTCGCCCGACAGTTCCAGCGCAAACTTGCCGTAGGCACCTTCCCCCAGCTTGATGTGATCCTGGGCTTCAAAGCCTGCGAAACGCGCACGCACACCGGAATATTTGTACTCAGGGATGCCGCCGGCGTCTTCCTCGCCTTCGTCATTCAAGGTGCGACCGCTGCCCAGCAGGCCGATGTAGTTGGAGAAGTGGCTGTAGAACACGCCGAAGCTGCCCTTGTGGGTGCCGTTGTCGAAGCGCAGCGCCAGGTCGCTGGACACGGCTTTTTCTTTCGACAGGTTGGCGTCGCCCAGTTCGTAGGTGCCGGTGGCGACGTGAGCGCCGTTGGCATACAGCTCGTAGAAGGTCGGGGCACGTTCGGTGTAGCCGAGGGTGGCGGCCAGGGACCAGATCGGCGTGAGGGTGTACACCGCGCCGGACGACAGGCTGCCGGCGGTGAAGTCGGCGGATTTGTCGGCATTGGCGAAGCGTGCGTTGCCCTTGCCGTCCGGGTCGACGTTGGTGTGTTCCAGGCGCCCGCCGAGGCTCAGCTTGAGGCGCTCGGTGGCCTGCATTTCTTCGAGGATAAACAGCGCGCCGGCGTTGGTATCGGTCTGCGGCACGAAGGCTTCTTCACCCAGGGCCGAGAATTCATTGCGACTGACTTGGGCGCCCACCACGCCGTTGAACGGCCCGATCGGCAAGTGTCGCGCTTCCACCCGGGCTTCATAGCCCTTGTTCTTGAAGGTGGTACCGGTCTCGCCGCCTTCGATTTCCATGTGCTTGTAGTCGGTATAGCCGGCGTCGAGTTTGACCGAGGTGAACGGGCCTTGCAGGTTGCGGATTTCGGACGCAAAGGCGTAGTGATCCTGCTTCATGCGGATGCGCACGTCCTGCTCGGCCGGGGAGCCGTAGTTGCTGTCGTAGTTGCTGTAGGACAGCCCGGCGTAACCGTCGTCCCAAGTGTAGGAACCGCCGACTGCACCACCGTCCTGGCGTCCGTCGCTGTTGCCGAGGCGACCGTTCTTGCCTTCACCGTCTTCGCTTGGCGGTGCATGACGGCTGCGGGCAAAACCGGGGATTTTCAGGTCGTTGAATTCCCGCGCACTGGCGTCCAGGTGCAAGGCGAAGGTGCCGTTGCCGGCTTCCAGTTTGCCGGCGCTGCTGCGAGTGGTGTCGGCGCCGCCGTAGCGCAATTCACCGGCCCCGTGAATGCCTTCGATGGCTTCGGTGGGGATGCGGTTGTCGAAGGTATTGACCACGCCGCCGATGGCGCTGCCGCCATAGAGCAGGGCGGCCGGGCCACGCACGATTTCGATGCGGTCGACGTTGACCGGGTCCAGCGGCACGGCGTGGTCATAGGACAACGACGAGGCATCCAGCGCGCCGACGCCGTTGCGCAGGAGGCGAATGCGGTCACCATCCTGGCCACGAATGATCGGCCGGCTGGCCCCCGGGCCGAAGTACGACGACGACACACCGGGCTGCTTGTTCAGGGTTTCACCCAGGCTGCCTTTTTGTTGCAGGGTCAGGTCATCGCCTTCCAGCACGGTGGTGGGCGAGGCGAGGGTTTCGCTGCCCAGCGGGTTGCCGGTGATGACTTGGGGTTGCAGTTCCAGGGCGTTGGCCTGGGAGGTGATCAACAGGGCGGCGGCCAGCGGGGTGAGGCGCCAGAGAGAAGAGAGGGACATCGGTCGTTCCTTGGCAAACGGCAAAAAGAGAAGGCTGCAAACGGTAAGGGATTCGATACCCTTTGATAGTTATCGTTACAATATAACATCACTTTTTTCCCTGCCAAGGGGAACTTTCCCAAACCCCGCTCGATCACTCCCACGCTGATCGTTCCCACGCTCTGCGTGGAAATGCATGCCGTGACGCTCTGCGTCACCATTGCGCAGGGTTAAAACTTGCGTCGACCGAGGGACGCAGAGCGTCCAATTCGGCATTCCCATGCAGGGCGTGGGAACGATCGAACAGTGGCCTATAGTGAAGGCAACGCTTCCACCCGCACGGCCCGTCCGCTAAGGTGCGCGGTTTCGTTTTCTTCTTTTCTGCACAAAAGGCCCGGCATGACCGCGACAAACAAAGACCCACTGCACGGCGTCACCCTGGAACAGGTCCTCACCGCGCTGGTGGCGCATTACCAATGGGAAGGCCTGGCCGAACGCATCAACATCCGTTGTTTTTCCAGTGACCCGAGCATCAAGTCGAGCCTGTCGTTCCTGCGCAAGACCCCGTGGGCGCGGGAGAAGGTCGAGGGCCTGTACGTGAAGTTGATGCGCACCAAGCGACCGGTCGAGGATTGAGGTGAAACGTCACCTTATCGGCCTCGCAGCCCTCGGCGGTTGGGCCGGCCTGGCGCTGCAGCAGTACATCATTTTCTACTTCCGCTGGGTCGATGGCGCCAGCCTGTTGCCGGGCCTGGTGAATTTCTTCAGCTTCTTCACCGTGCTCACCAACACCCTGGTGGCGGTGGTGTTGACCCATGCGTGGGTGCAACGGCCAACCGCGGCGAGCCGATTCTTCCTCGGGCCCGTAGTCAGCAGCGGGATTGCCGTGAGCATTGTCGTGGTCAGTCTCGCCTACAGCCTGTTGTTGCGCCACATGTGGCAGCCTGCGGGGGTGCAGTTTGTGGCGGACGAGTTGCTGCACGACGTGATGCCGTTGGTGTTTGTCGCGTATTGGTGGTGGTGCGTGCCCAAGGGCAGTCTGCGCCTCAAACACATCGGGCTGTGGGTGATTTACCCGGTGGTGTACTTCGCCTATGCGTTGTTGCGCGGGTATGTGTGGGGGCTGTATCAGTACCCGTTCATTAACGTGGACACCCTGGGTTATCCACAGGTGTTCATCAATGCCGGGGGGATTCTGGTGGGGTTTGTGCTGATTGCTCTGGGGGTGGTGGGGCTGGATAAAATCTGTAGGAGCGAGCTTGCTCGCGAAGAACGTTAACGATAACGCAGTGTGTCTGGTTTAACGCGGCGCTCTCAGGTTCTTCGCGAGCAAGCTCGCTTCTACAGGGATCACTGTTGCCAGTAACCCACGGCCTTGAGGAATGCCTCATTGACCTGGTGCGTGTCCAGCAGCACCCGCCGTACCTGGCGCGAGAGCTTGCTCTCGGTGGCGACAAAGCTGTACAGCGAACCGCCCGGCAGCGTCAGGTTCTGCACCGTCTCGAGCAGGTCATCCTGGCCGCGCACCACCCAGATCACTTCCACTTCGGCAGCGCTGGCCAGCGGCTGCTGTTCCGCCGCATTGGCGATCTCGATCACCGCCAATACCTTGCGCCCCGCCGGTAATTCGTCCAGGCGCCGGGCAATCGCCGGGATCGCGGTTTCATCGCCGATCAACAGGTAGCTGTCGAAGATATCCGGCACGATCATCGAGCCACGCGGCCCGCCGATGTGCAGGTGCTGGCCGACCTTGGCCTGCTCGGCCCAGGTGGAGGCAGGGCCATCGCCATGCAGTACGAAGTCGATGTCCAGCTCGCCGATGTCCAGGTCGTACCGGCGTGGGGTGTAGTCGCGCATGGCGGGTTGCGGGCCGTCGCCGCGCAGGTTGAAGTCGGGGCTGTCCAGCGCCGCTTGTTCGGCGGCGTTCTGTGGGAACAGCAGCTTGATGTGATCGTCACTGCCCAGGCTGATAAAGCCCGCCAGTTCCGGCCCGCCCAGGGTGATGCGGCGCATGCGCGGGGTGATGTCGACCACCCGCAGGACTTCGAGGCGGCGGCGTTTGATTTCGTGGGTCACGCGGTGGATGGCTTGGGTATTCATTGAGCTTTCCCGTCGGCAATGGCTTGGGCGGTGCTGTTGAGCAGCGCCGCGACACGAACGATTTCTTCCGGGCTCCAGCGCCCGTGATGCGAATGCAAGGCGTGGCGCAGGTTATGCACCGCCTCGTGGATTTCCGGCGGACGGTCCTGGCCCCGCAGCGAACGTTTGCTCACATCCATGCGCATGCGAATGCCTTCGAGGGCAACCGCCTGTTCGCTTAAGAAGAGACGACCGGCGTCGGTGATTGTGTAGCGTTTTTTTCCGTCTTCGGCGTCGCCGGTAATCAGTTCGCTTTCTTCGAGAAAGGTCAGCGTGGGGTAGATCACGCCGGGGCTGGGGCTGTAGGCGCCGTCGAACAGGGTCTCGATCCGGCGAATCAGGTCGTAGCCATGGCACGGCTGTTCGGCGATCAGCGCCGGCAGCAGCAGTTTCAGGTCGCCGGGGGCGAAGACCCGTGGGCCACGGCCGCCGCGCTCGCGGCCTGGACGTTTGTCGAAGCCGTCGCGGCTGTCACCGGGGTCGCGGTGTGAATGATGGTCTCTCATTTCGGGTGCTCTCGTTTGGTTTAGATACAACGTAAGATATATCTTATTGCCGCCGCAACCCCGGCAGACGAACGGTCATCTCGCGTCTGGTGAGACGGGACTCGAAACGGGCCGATCAGCGCACTGACCCTTTCGACATATTCGCCAACTTGTTAGTTGACGTGCCCCAGTAATTACTGTTGTTTTTTATAATATGTAATCCTATTCTTACGGACTTGTTCTGCACTAAATCATTCTCGTTAAGTTGATGTAGTCCGTTTCTTACGGTTGATTCAAAAGTTTTGGCAAAGTGCCATAATTTTCCTATGTGTCTTGGTGTGACAAGGCTACGTGAATAAGCGAATCGACCGGCTTTCATATTCAAAATCGAAATGGATAATTGCCCGGCCTCGAACGAACTCCTGAATTGCAATACAAGTAATTGGAAAGCATCCGATTTCCATTGCTTCAGGAAATTGTTCTGGCGCTGGGTTAATTAAGTCCTGTGCGCAACTAAGCCAGGATTTCGTTTTGATTTTTAATACATGTGAGCCTCTGCAAATGAAGACTAAAGTAAAAGCTGCGCTGTTGACTGTCGGCCTGTTGGCGGGTTCGATCTCTGTTGCTAATGCGGCGGACGGGACGATTACATTTACCGGTTCGGTCCATTCGGGTGCTTGCTCTATCAAGCCTGAGTCTGTGGATCAGTCAGTTGCACTTGGCGCTATTGCAAAGCATCAGTTGCAATCCGGCGGCAAGTCCACCGCCCGCCCCGTGGCGATCGAGCTTGAAGGGTGCGACCTGTCTGGCCTCACCGATAACACCGTGACCACTACCTTCACCGGTGCACCGTCCAGCGTTGTGCCTGGCGGCATCGGCACGGTCGGCAGCGCGGGCGGCATCGGCATCATGATGACCCACGGCGGCAAAGCGATTGAGCTGGGCGTGCCAACCACTCCGCAGGCCATTGTTGCCGGTAATAACACCCTGCAGTTCGGCGCCTACGTACAAGGCCAGGCGACAGGCGACATCGTTCCTGGTGATTTCAGCGCGGTCACCAACTTCACCTTGGCTTATCAGTAAGTGTTTCCCCCGCCACCACTGGTGGCGGGGGAAAACTGGCGGGAGATCAAGGTGAAAACATTCATAAGTCTCGCTATTGCCTCTTCATTGACGTTGTTCATCAGCCCTTGTGATGCCGCGCAGACGCGTGTGCAAGGCGATGGGCTCGTCACGCTGGGAGGCGAGATCATCGACTCGGCCTGCGGGCTGGAAGCGGTCACTGCCGATCAGACCATCGACATGCCTCCCGAACCCATCGGCCGCCTGTTGCGAGAGGGCGCGGGGCAAATGCAGCCGTTCCAGCTACGGCTGGTCAACTGCACCGTGACGCGTCCCGACCCGCTGCGCCCCGGCGAAACGCTGCCGGACTGGGAGCATCTTCGCGTGACGTTCGACGGGCCCAGCGATATGGGCGGGCGCACCTTTGCGGCCTTTGGGGCCTCGCAGGGGGTTGCTTTCCATATTGAGGACGCCGCTGGCCAGGTGAGTGTGCCGGGAGTGCCGATGGCGCTGCTGCCGGTGGTTGATGGCGACATGACACTTCATTACAGGCTCCGCCTGGTGGGCAACGGAGTGCCGCTGTTGGCAGGGGCTCACCGCGCGGCAGTGCGGTTCAAGTTGGAATACTTTTGAAGATTGAGTTGCGTGTATGTTGAATACGTCGAAAGTCATGAATACGCTGCGCCCCAGCCTCTTTGGCGGGTTGATATCACTGGCTGGAACTGCAATGGGCGCCGGGGATATTGAGTTTAATACCGACGTTCTTGATCTGATTGATCGCTCCAATATTGACCTGTCTCAGTTTGCACGCAGTGGGTTTATCTTGCCTGGCACCTACTCGATGGTGGTCCAGCTCAATACCCAACCTATATCTGAACAATCGGTGGCGTTCTTTGCCCCCGATGATGATCCCAAAGGCAGTGTGCCCTGTTTATCGCGCGAGCTTGTCGAGCAACTGGGCCTCAAGGCGTCCGGTGCTGACCAGCTGAAGTGGTGGAAGGGCGGGCAGTGCCTGGATGTCATGGGCTTGCCCGGCATGGAAGTCAGTGCCGACCTGGGCACGTCCACCCTGGACATCAACCTTCCCCAGGCCTACCTGGAATACAGCGCCATCAACTGGGACCCGCCGTCACGTTGGGACGAGGGGGTGCCGGGGCTGCTGGTCGACTACAACATGACGGCGCAGTCCAGCTACCGCAAAGGTGACGGTACGCGCAATGACCTCAGCGGTAACGGCACACTCGGGGCCAATGCCGGGGCCTGGCGCCTGCGGGCGGATTGGCAAGGGCGTGTCGAGAAAGACCGCGAGGCGCAGGCCAGCCGGCAAAAACTGGAGTGGAGTCGCTATTACGCATATCGCGCCATTCCTGCGCTGAAGGCACGCCTGGTGTTGGGCGAGGACTACCTGTATTCGGACCTGTTCGACAGCTTCCGCTTTACCGGTGCCGGGCTCAAGTCAGACGAAAGCCAGCTGCCGCCCAACCTGCGGGGCTATGCACCGGAAGTGGTCGGGGTGGCCAAGACCAATGCAAAGGTTGTCATCAGCCAGCAGGGGCGTGTGCTCTATGAAACGCTGGTGGCGGCAGGCCCTTTTCGGATCCAGGACCTTAACGACGCCGTGTCCGGCACGCTGGATGTGCGGGTCGAGGAGCAGGACGGTTCGGTACAGAAATTCCAGCTCGATACGGCAGGCGTTCCCTACCTGACGCGTCCCGGGCAGGTTCGTTACAAGCTGTCTGCCGGGCGACCGTCCAACCTGCAGTACCACTCCCACGGTGACTTTTTCGGCACCGGCGAATTTTCCTGGGGAATCAGCAATGGTTGGTCGCTGCTGGGCGGTGCGATAACGGATAACAACTACCGTGCGCTGTCGGTGGGGGCGGGGCGGGATTTGCTGGCGTTCGGGGCCGTTTCCCTGGACGTCACCCAGTCTCGCGCCAGCCTGTGGAACCAGACACTTTCGGGCAAATCCTACCGCCTTCAATATTCCAAGAACTTTGAAGAGTACGACAGCCAGGTCACCTTCGCCGGTTACCGGTTCTCCGAGAAGAACTACTTGAGCATGAGCCAATACCTGGATGCTCGGCACTATGGGTTGAACGGTGAATTGGGTGGGCGCGGCGTGTTCGATGAAGACGGTAACTTCATTGAACACTGGAAACCCATTGGCGGTAACAAGGCGCTGTATACGGTCACGGTGAACAAACAGTTCCGCGATCTGAACACCACGGTGTATGCCAGCTACAACAAACAAACCTATTGGAACCGGCCGGACACCCAGCGCTGGAACCTGTCGGCGTCTCGTTACTTCAACGTGGGCTCTGTCAGGAACATGAGCCTGTCGCTGAATTTATATCGCACCCATGAATACCAATATAAGGACAACGGAGCAGCGCTGACGGTCAGCCTGCCATTGGGACCCACCGGCACCCTGTCGATGGATGCCAACAGGGCCGGCGGCAAAAACAGCTTTACCACACGCTACGCCGATCGCCTGGATGAACGTAACAGCTACCAGGTCAGTGCCAGCGACACCTCGGCCAGCGGCTACCTGAGCCATATTGGTGACCAGGCCGACATCGACCTCAGCGCCACGACGCAACAAGGCAATAACCGCACCCTCAGCGCATCCGTGCGTGGCGGCGGCACGCTCACGCCTTACGGCGGGGCGCTGCATCGAACCACCAGTACCGGCGGAACCCGGCTGCTGGTCGATACCGCCGGTGTGCCCGATGTGCCCGTGCGGGGCTACGGCACGCCGACCCGCAGCAACGCGTTCGGCAAGGCGGTCATCTCCGACATCACCAGCTACCAGCGTACGGCGGCCAGTGTTGACCTGGAGAAATTGCCCAGCGATGTCGAGGCCACTCAATCCGTGACGCAACTGACCCTCACCGAGGGGGCCATTGGCTACCGATCCCTGGAAGTGATTTCCGGCCAGAAGGCCATGGCGGTTCTTCGCCTGCCGGATGGCAGCGCACCGCCCTTCGGCGCCACGGTGAAAAACCGCAAGCAGCAGGACACCGGGGTGGTGAATGACGGCGGGGATGTCTACCTGAGCGGCATTCAGGCCGGCGAGCAGATGATCGTCAGTTGGGGCGGCACCGAGCGTTGCGTCCTGACGCTGCCCGTCGAGTTGCCAACGGATGCGTTCACCGATGCCCTGCAACTGCGCTGCCAGAGGGTAGCCGTCGATCAAGCCTCACCCGAGCCAGCCACCCTGACCGGCCAGCGAAACACTATGGAGAACCCATCCTCATGAAACACAGCACACGTTTTACCTATGCACTGCTGCTGGCGGTCTTGAGCCAGAGCGCCAACGCCGCTGTCGGCCTGGACCGTACCCGCGTGATTTTCGACGGTGGCAAAGACGCAACCAGCGTCAACATCACCAACAACAACCCCCAGTTGCCGTACCTGGCCCAGGGCTGGATCGAGGATGAAGAGGGCAACAAGATCACCTCGCCGTTGATCGTGCTGCCACCGGTCCAACGCCTGGAGCCCGGCAAGCAAAGCCAGGTAAAAGTCCAGGCGTTGCCGGCCGCCAAATCGCTGCCCCAGGATCGGGAGACGGTCTACTACTTCAACCTGCGGGAAATTCCGCCGCGCAGCGACAAGCCCAACGCCCTGCAAATCGCCCTGCAAACCCGGATCAAATTGTTTTACCGGCCGCAGGCAATTACCCCCACCCAGCAGGACCTGTCCAACCCATGGCAGGAAAAGCTGACCCTTACCCGGCAAGGCGATCACTACCAGGTGAATAACCCCACGCCTTACTACGTGACCCTGGTGGATGCGCGCAGCAGCAAGGACGGCAAGACCATACCGGGCTTCGAGCCGGTGATGGTCCCGCCCAAAGGCACGCAGGCCCTGGGGCCGACTGCCAAGGAGCTCGGCACAACCCCGTATTTGTCCTACGTGAATGATTACGGTGGCCGTCCGCTGCTGGCGTTCACCTGCAGTGGCGAGACGTGCAAGGTGAACACGCAACTGTCTGTGGCCAATCAGTAGTGCCTGCTGCCGGAGAACGTCATGAAGTTGCACACAGTGAAGGTCTTGGGCGGTCTGTTGCTGGCCCTGATGGGGCCGGCGCACGCCGCGGATGACGAGGATGTGGAGGGCATGGTCGGGATGCTCAACATTCTCGGGTCCATGCATGAAACCCCCTGCAGCCTGGAGATGGCATCCCTGCACCAGACGATCGACCTGGGCCCGGTATCGGCCAGCCAGTTGCAACGGCCGGGTGACCAGGCGACCTCCGTGGCCTTTCAACTGCTGTTCGAGGATTGTCGGCGCACCGCCGGCCGCATCGCCAGTGAGCGCACGGGGAACCTGACATGGAGTGCTTATCAACCGGTGCTCTCGGTAGCGTTCATCGCACCAGCCGATGCCGACGATTCACGGCTGGTCAAGGTGCAAGGCATCACCGGGATGGGCCTGCGCCTGACCGATTCCCAGGGGCGCGATGTACAGCTGGGTTCAAGGGGGGAGCCATTGTTCTTGCCCTTGGGCCGCAACACGCAGACCTGGAACGTCCAGCCCACGCGCACCCCGGCACCCCTGACCAGCGGTGCATTCCGGGCCGTGGTGGATTTCAGGCTCAATTATGAGTAAGGGCAGAACAATGACCAGGTTAACCGGCCCGTGGGCCATTTTTATCGGTGCGGGACTGCTGTGGGTGGTCAGCCAGGGCGTGCAGGCCGATACCAACCTGACGATCCGCGCGACCATCATTGCACCTCCACCGTGCGTGATTAACAGCGGCGGCACACTGAATGTGCCGTTCGGCAATGACCTGCTGACGTCACGGATTGATGGCGTGAATTATCGACGGGACGTGCCGTATACCGTCACCTGCAGTCCTCCCGTTTACAGCAACGCGATGACCCTGGAACTCAAGGGCGCGGCAGCTGGGTTTGATAACAAAGTGCTCTCGACCCCCAAGACCGACCTGGGGGTCAAGCTCTTCGCCAATGGGGCGGACTGGCCGCTGAACACGCCGCTCAGGTTTACCCATCCGACCTTTCCGGCCGTGCAGGCGGTGCCGGTCAAGCGCGCAGGCAGCACGCTGACGGGCGGGGCATTTGCGACCGCCGCCACCCTCGTGATCGAGTACCAATAATGAGGAAACGATCAATGAAATGTTGGCCACAGCGAACGTTGCTCGGCTTGTGTTGCTTCGGCTTTTTCAGTGCTGCGTCGGCCAACCTGACGTTCAACGGAACGCTGAACGAGCCGCCGCCCTGCACGATTGATTCGGGCAGCACGATTGAAGTCGATTTCGGGGATGTCGGCACCAAGCGTGTTGATGGCGTGAAATATCGCAGGGCCGTCGGCTACACCATCCGCTGCGGCGCCTCCACGCTGCCGTGGCTGTTGAAGTTGAGCGTCAAGGGCGCAGAGACAACCTTTGATAACGCGGCCCTGCAGACCACTGCGCCTGACCTGGGGATTCGGCTGTACCAGAACAACGCGCCGTTTCGCCTCAACACGCCGCTGGACATCAGCCTGGCGGCACCGCCGACCTTGGAAGTGGTGCCGGTCAAACGGCCGGGTTCGGTCCTGAAGGCCCAAGGGTTCACGGCGGTGGCCACGCTGTTGGCTGAATACCAGTAGGAGTCGAGTGTATGCGACACGCAATGATTCATAAGGGGCTGGTCCTGCTGCTGACCTTCGGCCTGGCGGCCACGGCGCAGGCGGTGGACAACCTGAGGTTCAAGGGCAACCTGGTGGAACAGGCCTGCACCATCCGCCCGGGCGATGAAGCCATCACCCTGGAGCTGTGGGACCTGACCAGCAAGCACCTCTACATCAACACACGCTCAGTGGGCAAACGTTTCACCCTGCACCTGGATGACTGCAATACCACCATCAGCGACTCGGTGACCATCCTGTTCAACGGTGCGGAAAACCGCGCGCTGCCCGGTTTGTTTGCGCTGGACGGTGGCAGCGGTGCCTCTGGTATCGGGCTGGGTTTGGAGACACTGAGCGACAAGCCGGTGCCGGTGAACAAGGTCGGCGACGAACAGAAATTGAGCCCCGGCAACAACGTCATCCTGCTCAAGGCCTATGTGCAGGGTGAGCCGGATGCCCTGCGGGACAAGACCATCGGGCACGGCAGCTACCGTGTGACTTCGACGTTTACGCTGGATTATCCGTAACGCTAAACCGTTATGCATGGGATGAAAGAGAACAACATGAAACGACTATTTGGAGCCGTTGTGCTGCTTGCCCTGGCTGGCGTCACGACGACCGTGAAAGCGGCTGATTGCCGGGTCAATGGCGGCAATTGGCAACGGGTGAGCATTGGCGGGACGTTGAACCTGCAGGTTCCGGTGAATGTGCGGCTGGAGGTGAATGAGCCGCGCATTCTCCTGTCCGGGGTGAGGATCGAATGCCGGTTTGAACCGGACAGCTATACCCCGGATGGACGGCAGGACTACTGGGCCACCGGGACGAGGATCGGCCCGGCCTGGTCGCCTGGTCCGAAGTTCGTCAGCCAGACGACCGGCTTGCGTATCAATGGCAGTTATTGGAACACGCCTATCCAGGCGGGTATCAGGATTGCGACCATGCCTAACAATACGTCTCCGATCCCGATCGATGTCATCCCTTATATATTGATCCGCAACAACCCGACCAACCCGATCGACATTCGAATAGGTGACACTCTGGGCGTGTTACGTCTCGACCAGACCAACAACTACGATTCCTTTTCCACGAGCCTGCAGCTTACGTACATCGCCAACAACGACTTCACCATCTCCCCGTCGTCGTGCACGATCAACAATAACCAACCGATCGAAATCAACTTCGGCAACGTGCACCAGAGGGCGATAGGCACCGACCCCGTATCAACCACCGTTCGTACCGATCGCACGCTCACCTACCGGTGCCCGGACCCGGGGATTACCACGCCGATCACCATTACCTACAAAGGCACGCCGTCCTCGTTCAACGCCAATGCGCTGGTGATGAGCAATCCGAACGTGGGCACGGCCCTTGTCCGTCAGGGGACTGCGGTTCGAGTCAATGGCTCGTTCCTGACCCGTATCACCAACAGTTCCGGGAGCGACGTTGTAACGTTCGCCCTGGTCAAGCAGGCGGGGTCCCTGCCTGTCGAGGGGCCGTTGAACGGCAGCGGCGTACTGGTAATGGGGGTGCCATGACACACCCATACGGTCAGACCTGGCGCGTGACGCGGTTACGTTGTTGGCTGTGGCGTTCCAAAGCCTGGTGGGTCAACTCGCGCATCCATTGTTTTTCGCGGTAGCCCAGTTCGTTGAGCAGCAGGTTGTAGCTGTCGTCCGTCATGGGTTGCCCGGTCAGCACCTGCGGGTGCGGTACACCCAGGGCGTCGGCGAGACCGATCAGCGTGAGCCTCAACGCTTCTTTCTGCTCGTCGGGTAAGCCGTTGGCCTGGGCCAGCCTGGCCTGGGCTTCCTGCAACTCATCAAGGCGCGCGCATTGCTCGTCGAAATGCCGGGCATTGGCCTCAAGGGTGTTCGGGTGGTGGTCGTGCAGGTACTCTTCCCAATAGGGCTCCAGCAACATCTGGTTGACCAGGCCATCGCCTTCGCCCAGCTCCAGCACCGTGCTGTAGGCCTGTTCGATCTGCGTGGGTTTTACGTCGCCGGTGTCGCGGTACAGCATGTGTTCCGACAGCCAGGGCAGGTCGAGGCGCTTGGCCAGGGAGGTCTGGTAGCTCAGGTAGACCTCCACGTCGTCCACGTTACCCATCACGCCCTCCCGTCGTTGCGAACGCAGCCATTGGCCGAGGCCGCCTTCGGCTTCGGGTTTGAGCCGATGGGCAATGTCCTCGCTGGCGATGCGGTTCAATTGCTTGAGCCGTGCATTGCCCTTTGCCAGCGT
Source organism: Pseudomonas sp. C6002 (assembly GCF_013385805.1). NCBI lineage: Bacteria > Pseudomonadati > Pseudomonadota > Gammaproteobacteria > Pseudomonadales > Pseudomonadaceae > Pseudomonas > Pseudomonas sp. C6002. The sequence continues at coordinate 406,028 of NZ_JACAPH010000017.1, forward strand.
CACCAGTTTGCCCTCGCGCTCGCTGGCCGAGGCGGAGTAACGCTGGGCTTCGCTGACCAGCACTTCGATGCCCAGGTCATTGAAAATCTGTGCACTGCCGTCGGCGCACAGGCCGGGAAAACTGGCCATCTTGAACAGCTTTTCACGCAGCGCCGTATCGTTGTGGGCCGCCTCCAGCAAACGCCAGACGCGCTCGCGCAACGTTTCAAGATTGTCCCAATAGGTGTCCATGTCCTGGGGCCGCTGGAAGAAGTCGGGCGCTTCAAGGGCCTTGAACACCTCGAACAAACCCTGGGAGCCGTGCTCGCGCTCCACCGCTTGCCACAGCTCCTGGCGCCTGCCCAGTAACGGCGGTCTGACCCGTTCCAGCCACGGGCCGCTCTCTCCACGGGGTTCATAGCTGCGGTTGGGGTCCAGTCCGGCGGCTTCGCGGTACTGCTCGTACAGCAGGCGCTGGTCGTTGAGCAGGGTGTTGCGGTCCAGGCGGGTATGGGCGACGGTCCGGGCCTCGGCGCTATCGGCCATGAGCGCTGGCACATGATCAATCCGGGTTTGGCTCAGGTCCAGCAGGAAACCCTCCTCCCGTGGGTGGGCAAACAGCCCGGTGGGCCATTGGGTGATGGGGGTGCGGCTCAGGAACAGGCGGCGCAGGTGCGGCATTTTCGAGATGTTCGGTGGCTGCGTCAGCGGGTTGCGGTACAGGTTCAGGTTGCGCAGGTGCTTGAGGTTTTTCAGGCGCGCAACGTCGCCGTTGAGCAGCGTGATCTGGTTTTCCCCCAGGTTGAGGTCGCGCAGGTAGCGCATGTTGGCGATGGGCTCGGGCAGCCGCGTCAGTTCGTTCGCACTGACGTCCAGCTCCCGCAGGGACGGGAATGCCTGCAGAAAGGGCCACTGGCTGTCGTTGAACATGCAGTTGGCCAGCTTCAGTTGGGTGACGTGCTCGAAACCATTGCCCAGCAGCGGCAGGCTGCCGGGCAGGTCGAGGGCGCTGAGGTCCAGGCTCGCGCCGCTCTGCACCTGGCCCAAGTCGTCGCGGTGCTCGGCGAGGCGGTCTTCCCAGCAGCGATAGAGTTTGTGCGCAATGATATTTTTACGCAGTTTTTCCTCCCGGGCCATGCGGCTGTTTTTGGGATGGGGGCCGGGCAGGCGCTTCCATTGCTCCAGCTCCCGGTACAGGTTGTGCCGCTGCAGGACCAGGCGATTGAGGACATCGTTGTTCAGCCCCGGGCCGATCTCATTGAGGAACCGCTGCAGGCGTTCCTCCTCCAGGGTCGGGAACAGACTGGCCAGCACCTCCCGGGCGCGGGCCTGGCCCAAGTGCTCCTGGGCGCGGCGCAACCCGCCGAGGGCCGCGCCGCCGAGCAGGGTGGTGGTCTGCACATCTGCCGTACTGCGCAGCGGTGGCTCGGCCAGCACCCGGCGCCGTTCGGCCAGGGGTTCGAGGGTTTCCATCAGCCAATGCTTGAGCCCGGCGCCCTGGCCGGGCCGGTAGCCCAGTTCACGTTGCTGCGCTTCGGACAGCGCGCGCAACAGGCATTCATACAGGGTATCCGGCCCATGCAGGCGCTGGCCCTGCTGATCGAACAGTTCGTAGCCCATGTCGTTCTGGCGCACCAGCACCCGGCGCCGGCGGGCATCGGCCGGCCCGGCTTCACAACGCAGCGTACCGCTGACCAGGCGATCGCGGATTTGCAGGTGCAGGTCGCCAAAGCCATCGCTGTAGCGCTTGAGGGTATTGAGCACCAGGCGTTCGGTACCTTCGGTGATCGCCCAGGGCGGGAAGAACCCCGCGTAGGCCTGGACACTGTGCTGGGCGAAGCTCAGTTCCCTGGCCTGATTGAGCAGGCGCAGCGGTACGTGGTGGTCCAGGGTTTGCCGTTCGGCCGGGGTTGTGCCGGCCAGCAGGGTGTCGGCCAGCGGCCGGTCCAGCGGGCTGACCTGTTCGCGCAAACGGCGTTCATGGGGATCGGCGCTGACCTGGCGGGCCTGATGGATGTAGTCGGCGATGTCACCGGTCTGGCGCGCCACCGAGTCCGCCAGTTGATCGCGCAAGGTTTGCACGCGCAGTGCTTGCGGCACGTCGCCGCCCAGCAGGTGCCTGATCGACGGCTCATCGAGAAACTCCAGCACCCGCGCCGGCAACTCGCCGGACATCACCTCGGCCAGGCTCAATTGCAGCGTGTCGGCCGGCGATGCCTGCGGGTTGGCGTACTTGTGGGAGTCACCGCTCTTGTCCGAGCGCACGAACACTTCCAATGCCTTGGTTTGGGGCCAGCCCGGCAGCTCGGTGATGGTCTGCTCGAACCAGGCGGACGTCGCATCCAGCGGCAGCGGTGCGCCGGCGCGAATGGTGTGCACGGTCTGTGTGGCAGCGTGCTGGGCTTCATAGCGATTGAGGGTCGCTTCCAGCAGCGGCGGGGTCGGCCGGTTTTGCACGTAAAGGTTGCGCAGCACACCGTCGTCGGCACCGCTGATGCGTTGCATCTGCTGCAGTTGCTGGTTGCTGAAGGGCGCCGTGCGCGGCCCCAGGCGGCGCATCAGCGTGGCGCTGTCCCAGGTGCGCGGTTGCTCGGCTTCATGTACGAAGGCGCCGTCGCCGTTGAACCGCACCAGGGGTTGATAGGCGTTGGCGCGCTCCGGGTGAGCGATACGCGTGTCGCCGGTTTCAGGGTCTGCCTGCACTTCGAAGTGAGTACCTTGCAGCGCGAGGATCTGCTTGCCCCGATGGGTGTGCAGGCCGTCGACAATGGGCGGCTGGTCGAGGTTTTTCACAGCATAGGGCGCAATATCCGGGTGCCACAGGCGCGTGCTGCCGTCGGGCCGCACCACCGGGCGCAAGCCTTCGACGAAGGGGCTGAGCTTGAGCCGTGCGACATGGCCCAACTGGCTGGCAGCACCGAACAAGGCAAACTGGATCACGCTGTCGGCCACCGCGACCACTTGCTCCGCCGCCTCGGCACCACGCCCCTGGGCCCAATCGACAATCCCCTCGAACACCTCGTCGGTGATCTGGTACAGGCTGTAGGCGAGCATCGCTTCACCCAGCAGCGGCACGAAGGGCGTCAGCACCAGCAGCGCCGCATTGAAGATATCCCCGAGGATTTTTTCCAGGTTGTCCCACCAGGCCCAGCGCGCGTGGCGGTCGGCGGTGGCGGTGGGCACGGCGATGTCCAGGGCATCGTTGACGATCTTGTTCAACTTGAGGCGGTACTGGTAATTCCACAGGTCATTTTCGGCGGCGAGCGTTGAGCGATTGACGTGATCGTCACCGATAGCCTGCACGCTGAATTGCAGGTTTGGCTGGGTGGTCGGGGTATCGCGCCAGCTGGGGCGCGGGTCGGTGTGGGCGGTTTGATGCCAGCGAACACGGCTCAAGCGTGTATTGAGCCCGGCAAAGAATTCACCGCGCCTGGCGTGGTCGATGAACTGGCTGAAGAAGGTCTGGTAGCGCTGGCTGTCCCGCAGTTTTTCCGTGAGGTGGCTGAGGAAGGCCGCAGGCGAAGGGTATTGCTTCAGAGGGTGTTCGGGGTCTGCGGGGATGTACACCAGCACCTTGCCGACGGGTCGGGTGGGCTGCGGGACAAACAGCAACAGGATGCCGGTCAATGCCGTGTTCATCAGGCTCAGGGTATGGCATCCAAGCGCCTGACCGTCCAGCAGCGCGACGCGGCCGGCGATCAGGTCGAGCACGGCGCCGTGGGCATCGGCGTCGATGTCCCGGTTGATCAAGGCCAGGTGCGCCGCCGTACCCAGGGCAGTCTTCTGAGTGGCAACCATCTGCAGGCGCACGGCCCGGGTCACCGCCGGGTCATAGAATCCCAGGGCCTGGCGCAGGCTTTTCTGGTAGCGGGCGCCCAGGTCCAGGGTGCGGCAGATGTGCTTGAACTGTTCAGCGGTCAATACGGCGCCGGTGATGGAGTGGCGCAAGGTCAGTGTATCCCGCTGCCCGCGTGGGTCTTCGGCGGACAGGAAGGCGTAGTCGACGAAGGTGTCCGAGGCGGCAAAGTTGGCCAGCGCGACGTCCAGCAGCGACAGGGTTTTGCTTTGCTCCCCACGATTGAAATCGTGCACCCACCAGGCAACTTTGGCGCTGGCATACAGCCGCAGGCAGGTGGTTCTGACGTCAATCTCGCCATAGGCCTTCAAGGCATTTTTCAGCAGCGGTTCGGCGAAGGCGTACACGTCGGTCAATGCCTGGAATCGCTGGTCCATCGCAGCCTGCTGCTGCCAGTGTGCGGCGATCGCGGGCTTGAGCGCTTGATGCTGGCTGGCGCTGGCATGGGGATAGTGGCGGATGCCTTGGTGGGCGACGTCGTTGAGTGCGCGCAGGCGGAGTGGCGAGGTGGTTTTCAGCCAGTGCGGCAGGGCGTTTTCGATAAACGCGTGGTGCAGGGACTGGTCGGGTATGTCGGCCATGGGGGCAACCTGTAGAGCTCAAAAAGAAGGCTTGAGTCTATGCACCGGCACGGCTGCGGATAAGTTTGAATAGTGGGTGGAAACCGCGGCGGATCCCTCAGTAATCCGCAAGTGAAAAGCGCAGGGATAGGCCCATCAGCGCACGCTGCATAAGCTGTTGTTGCCCGGTTGCAGATAGGGCGTAAGAATCGGCGCCATGCCCTTGAGTACCTGTACCGGCAACGCCGAAGTGAACTTGAAACCCTGGGCCGAAGCGCCGGGGACGAAGGCGGTCAGCGTGCCGAAATGATGCTCGCCGATGTAGAACACGAAGGTCGCCGTGCGGTTGATCGCCTTGGAGCTGAGGATCCGCCCACCGGCGCCGATGGCTTCGATCCGGTTGTCGCCGGTACCGGTCTTGCCGCCCATGGCCAAAGGCGTACCGTCCGCCAGTTTGAAACTGCCGGACACGCGTCGTGCAGTGCCCGCGTCCACCACCTGGGACAGCGCCCCCTTGAGTGCCGTGGCCACCTCGGAAGGCATCACGCGCTTGCCGCGATTGGGGTCGTTGACCAAGCGGGTTTCGTACGGGGTGTCGGCGGCAAAGCGCAGGCTGTCGATACGCAGGGTGGGCTGGCGCACGCCATCGTTGAGGATGATCCCCACCAGTTCCGCCAGGGCCGCCGGGCGGTCGCCGGAGCTGCCGATGGCCGTGGCAAGCGACGGCACCAGATGGTCGAAGGGGTAGCCGACTTTTTGCCAGCGCTGGTGAATATCGAGGAACGCTTCGATCTCCAGCATGGTGCGGATGCGGCTGTCGCGGGCACTCTTGTGGCGGCTCTTGAACAGCCAGCTGTAAACCTCCTGGCGCTCGTGTTCACTGGCGGCGGTGGCCTGGGTGAAGGTGGCGTTGGGGTTGTTCAGCAGGTAGCCCATCAGCCACAGGTCCAGCGGGTGAACCTTGGCGATATAGCCTTGGTCAGGCAGGTCGTAGGCGCCGGGGCCGTAATTCTGGTAGAGCTTTTCGAGGCGCTCGTCGGTGAGTTTTTCAGGGCTTTTGACGCTGCTCAAGTGCGAGCGGACGAAGCTGTTGAAACTCGCCTGGCTGGCGTTGGGCAGCAGGTAGCGGTGTACGGCGGCCAGGCGGATGGCGGTGGGGTGCATGCCATCGAGGAAAGTATCGAGGCGCGCCTGGGTATCTTTGTTGCGGTACTTTTTCCAGAACTTGAGCAGGAACGTAGTGCCCTCGCGGTCGGCAAACTGGGCCAGGTATTCCTGGCGGCGCGGGTCGTTGTCGTCCTTGAGCAACTCGGCGCTGTTGTTCGGGCCCTGGTAGGTGGTGTAGCGCACCAGGTCGCGCATCAAGCGAATGAACGGCAGGTTGATGGACTCGCGCAGGGCCTCGATCAAGGTGGGATTGCGGCCGTTGTCCTGGCTGCGGAAGTTGTGGAAGTGGTGCATGCCGCCGCCGGTGAAAAAGCCTTCGCCGGTGTTGGCCGAGTATTGGCGATTGAGGGCGGCGTCGAGCATGGCCGGCAGGTTGCGGTCGCTGTTCTGGATCAGGTAATCGAGGGCCCAGCGGGTGATGCGGTCCTGGTCGTCCACCGGAATCTTGCGCAGTTGGGCAGCGGGTATCGCGCCGTATTTGTCGTGCAACTCGCTGACGATTTGCAGGTAGGTGGTCATCACCCGCAGCTTGGCGGTTGAACCCAGTTCCAGCTTGCTGCCTTCGTTGATGTCGAATGGCTGGTCGGTGCTGTCGGTTTGCACGCGCACGCGGGCACCGTCGGGTGTCATCTCGTAGAGGTTGAAACTGTAGCGAACCTGAGCGGTGCTGGCGGGCGTCAGCAGCGTGGGCCCGAGCAGGCCGATCTGCGCGGCGAAGGCGGGGTCGGCGAGTTGCTTGAGGTACGTGCTGGCCTGGCTTTGCAGGTCGGCTTGCAAGGTGCTCGTGGCAGAGAGATCGAGTCGGTCGAGGTCGTACAGCGGCTGGTTGAGCAGGGCGGCCAGGCGAGTGCGGGCGACGCTGATGCCCTTGTTGGTTTCGATTGGCTGGATCGTCGGTTGTTGCTGCCAGTCACGGTAGGTGACTTTGCTGGCGAGGGCTGCGCTGGCCAGCGCCGGGTCGATCACGTTGTTTTGTGCGAGCAGGCGGATGTGGCTGTCGGTGAGGTCCGCCAGTTCCTTGTGGCCCTTGGACAGATAGTGAGACGGGCGACGCTGGGCGATCATCAGCGACAGCACCTCGCGCAACGCCAGACCCTTTTGCGGCAGCTGTTTGGGGTCGGTGCCGATGAGCAGCGCGTTTGTCTGGTTGAAGTCGGCGCCGTACCACACGCGCAAGCCTTCGGCCATGCCGTGCACTTCGCCATGGCCGGGTACCGCCGACAGGGGCACGCTGTTGAGGTAGTCGCGCACGATGTCCTGGCGAGCGGCAAGGGTTTGCGGGCCGTCCTGATACGCGCGCACGCTGGCAGAAATCATCTGGCGGATTTTCTCGCCGCCGGACAGGGTCAGGCCGTCGGGCGAGTGGCGGTATTTTTCCAGCTGCGTGGCCAGGGTACTGCCGCCTGCCGTCTGGCCGGGCAGGTGCAAGAGCTTCGCCACCTGGGACCAGGCGGCCTTGGCAAAGCGCGGCCAATCCACGGCCGGGTTGAGTTGCGGGTTTTTCGGGTCCAGCAGGTCGCGGTCTTCGATAAACAGCAGGCTGCTGACCACCACCGGCGGGATCGCCGCAAAGCTTGGGTAGAACTGTTGTGGATACGTGAACTGATACAGCGGCGCGGCGCGGCAATCGGTGATGGTCAGGCCGGCCTGGATCTTTTCCGGGTAGGGCACGAACAGGCCGCGCTGGGCGTAGGCCATCAGGTCGGGGGAGAAGCGCGCTTGAGCCTGGATCAGGTAGTCACGCTTGATCAAGCGCGGCAGGAACTCGCCGAGGGCGCTGTAGCCCAGGCGCTTGTCAAAGGGCCCGGCGCCAGGGTAAACCCGTGCATCGCTGGGGCCCGAATGCATTTGGTAGGTGAGGGTTGAGGCAATGTCGGAGAAGGTCTTGGCCTGCAACCTTGAAGTGCGCATTTCCCGCAGGGCGGCAAAGCCCAGGGCGATCAGCGCAATCAGCAGCACCAGCCAGAACAGCCGCCACCACAACCGTCGGCGGGGAGGAGGGCTTTGTGGCAACGGCTGTTCATCCGGGCTATCGGTGGACACCGCAGCCTTGGTCGAAGCGTTTTGCCATAAAGCGCCCATAGTCGATTGATCCATTTACGTAGATTGATCGGACTTGGTTGAAGCTTAGACGGTGGTGGGCGAGTGGGGGGGATTTGTGAGTGTGATGCTGTTTGTGGCGAGGGGGCTTGTCCCCCGTTGGGCTGCGCAGCAGCCCCAAAACCTGCCATGAAGATCTTCCTGAAGAAATGCGGTGTGTTTACTGGGGCTGCTGCGCAGCCCAACGGGGGGCAAGCCCCCTCGCCACAGACAAGCCCTCTCCACACAGGAAAAATCAGAGCCAGGCTGCGTCCCATAGTGGGTAGTCACCAATATGTTCGACCAGGCCCGCTCGCAGAGGATTGGCGATGATGTAGCGGGCAATTTTGCGAAGGTCTTCATCGCTACGCACTGCTCGGTCATGGTAGCCAAGTTGCCAGAATCGTTCTTTGCTGCCGCGTGCGCGATTAATGGTGAGGGTGCTGCGGGATTTGGTACGTCCCACAGCCTGCGACAACGTTGTGCCTTGCAGCTCAAATAGCCAATGAAAGTGATCAGGCATGACGACCCATGCCAGAGAGTCGACCATTCCCAATTCATGGGTCTTCCTGAATTCTGCTACCAGTAGTCTTCCCAAATGGAAGTCTTTGAACAGGGGTTGCCGGTTGTGAACCACGGCGGTAATCAGATAAGGACGGCCAGATTCTGAATGTCGACCACGGCGTAACAGATGAGAGTTGGGTTGATGAAGCATTCCTTTGCTCCTTGAGGGGAAGTAGTCAATTGACGTTAGCAGCTGCTGTGGAGTGCTCTCTTGCAGTTCAGTGTCGGCGTGTTTCTCGAAGGTAGATTTGTGGCGAGCGGGCTTGTCCGTGGCGAGGGGGCTTGTCCCCCGTTGGGCTGCGCAGCAGCCCCAGTAAAGACACCGCATTTTCTGGATAGAACTTATGGCAGGTTTTGGGGCTGCTACGCAGCCCAACGGGGGACAAGCCCCCTCGCCACAGACAAGCCCGCTCGTCACAGATAACCCCGCCACATAACCCCAAACCGTCGAGCTAGAGCCTCCCCCACCCGTAAACCCGCCAAAGGTAGGGGCATGACGCTGCACCATTACCGTGCAATACTCGCCGCCGTTTGGTGGCGATGATTCCTACGCTAACCAGGTGATGCTCCTCCGCAAAAGGCGCCTTTACCGAGAGTTCCCGCTGAATCTTGCCGTTTATAGAGTGAAAACCCCTGGGTTTAGCTTTTTATACTGCACCCCCGCTGATCTGGCCCGGCCAGACCGTTTTACCCAAAAGGTGATCCGGCAACGGTACGCCATGGCAGACCCGCCATGACGCCCCGGACTCGGTGGCTCATATCCAATAACAAGACGAGGTTGTATCCCTATGCCAGCTGGCAATCATCTGCCCCACGGCGAGACCGCTCAGGGCGGTCCGCTGAAACGCGAACTCGGCGAACGGCATATTCGCCTGATGGCCCTCGGTGCATGCATCGGCGTCGGCCTGTTCCTAGGCTCGGCCAAGGCCATTGAAATGGCCGGCCCGGCGATCATGCTGTCGTACATCATCGGCGGCCTGGCGATCCTGGTGATCATGCGCGCCCTCGGCGAGATGGCCGTGCACAACCCGGTGGCCGGTTCGTTCAGCCGCTACGCCCAGGATTACCTCGGCCCGCTGGCGGGCTTTCTCACCGGCTGGAACTATTGGTTCCTGTGGCTGGTGACCTGCGTGGCAGAAATCACGGCCGTCGCCGTGTACATGGGCGTGTGGTTCCCCGATACACCCCGCTGGATCTGGGCCCTGGCAGCACTGATCAGCATGGGCACCATCAACCTGATCGCGGTCAAGGCCTTCGGTGAGTTCGAGTTCTGGTTCGCGCTGATCAAGATCGTCACCATCATCGCCATGGTGATCGGCGGCGTCGGCATCATCGCGTTCGGCTTTGGCAACGATGGCGTGGCCCTGGGCATTTCCAACCTGTGGACCCACGGCGGCTTTATGCCCAATGGCGTGCAGGGTGTGTTGATGTCCCTGCAGATGGTGATGTTCGCCTACCTGGGCGTGGAGATGATCGGCCTCACCGCCGGTGAAGCGAAGAACCCGCAGAAGACCATCCCGAGTGCCATCGGCTCGGTGTTCTGGCGCATCCTGCTGTTCTACGTCGGTGCGTTGTTCGTGATCCTGTCGATCTACCCGTGGAACGAAATCGGCACCCAGGGCAGCCCGTTCGTGATGACCTTCGAGCGCCTGGGTATCAAGACCGCCGCCGGCATCATCAACTTCGTGGTGATCACCGCGGCGTTGTCGTCGTGCAACGGCGGTATCTTCAGCACCGGGCGCATGCTCTACAGCCTGGCGCAGAACGGCCAGGCCCCGGCCACGTTCGGTACCACCTCAAGCAACGGCGTGCCGCGCAAGGCGCTGCTGCTGTCGATCTTCGTGCTGTTGCTGGGCGTGCTGCTCAACTACATGGTCCCGGAAAAAGTCTTCGTCTGGGTCACTTCCATCGCTACCTTCGGCGCGATCTGGACCTGGCTGATGATCCTCCTGGCCCAGCTCAAGTTCCGCAAGAGCCTGACCCAGGCCGAACGTGACGGCCTTAAATACCGCATGTGGCTGTACCCGGTCAGCTCCTACCTGGCCTTGGCGTTCCTGGTGCTGGTGGTGGGCCTGATGGCGTACTTCCCGGACACCCGTGTGGCGCTCTACGTGGGGCCGGTGTTCCTGGTGCTGCTGACGGTGTTGTTCTACGTGTTCAAGTTGCAGCCGACTCAAGCGGCGGCACGCACCGCGAGCTGAGTTTCCTGCGCTCAACAAAAAGCCCCTTACGGGGCTTTTTGTTTTTCAGGCGGTGGCAACGCGCGCCGGTTGCGTGAGCCGCTTGTTCAAGTCCAGCCAGGCCCCCAGCAACGCCATCAACCCGGCGCCTACCAGTGCGGTGAAAATCTGCATGGCGAAGGCATCGCCGGTGATCGCATTGATCATGTCTGCCAGTGGCGCCAGCAGCACCCCCAGGCAGAACACTTCCAGGGAGTAGCGCCCCATACGGCAGGTTTGTCGGGCCAGCCAGTTCTGCGTCCATTCGCGGCCAGGCAGCAGCTTGGCGGTGACATAGGCCAGGGCCAGAAAATGCAGCAGGCGCACCGGCGACAGGTCGGTCTTGCTGATGGGGTACAGCAGGTCACTGAGCGCCGACGGCATCAGCGCGTCGTGGATTTCCGGCCAGCGCCACGAGAGCGTGAGAACCCCCGCCAACAGCGCATACACCGCCGCAGCGACGAACAATGGCTGACGCAACAGGCGCCGAGTCTTGACAGGGCGGGGTTGCCCGGCATGAATCGCCGCCGCGCCGCCCAGCACAAACAGCAACTGCCAGGTCACCGGATTGAAATACCACACGCCGTCGGCAATCGCCGCCAGGTTCCAGCCCAGGTGCGGCGCCAGCAAGTACACCGCCAGCGAAACAGCCACCACCGCCCAGGTCTTGCGCAACAGCAACGGCAACACCAGCGGCAGGCAGCCCAGCAGCACGATGTACAGCGGCAGCGGGTCCATCAGGTTGGGTTTGAAGCGCAACAGCAGTTCATCCACCAGGGCTTGCTGGGGATGAGTGACGAAGTGCGTCAGGCCCATCTCTTCAACGAGGTCGCGGGTTTCCACATGGCTGTTGGCGAAGAACACGATGCCCATCAGCATCGCCAGCAGGAAGATGTGCACCACGTACAGCACCCAGGTGCGCCGCCAGATCTTCACGCAGGCGATCAGATAACCGTCGCGCTGCAGGATCTTGCCGTAGGCCAGCACGGCCGCATAACCGGCCAGGAACACGAAGACTTCCGCCGCGTCGCTGAAACCGAAGTTGCGCAAGGTGATCTGGCCCAGAGGGTTGTGGGGCACGTGATCCCAGAAAATAAAGATCAACGCCAGGCCCCGAAAAAAATCGATGCGCGGGTCGCGTCCGTTCAACATGGCAGCGGGCTCTTGAACAAGGGGTTTAGTAATGACAAGTGGACGACGGCTTCAGTCGAGCCGTACGTCGGGCGGGCGCAGGTTGGCGGTATTTGTAAGCAATTGCAAAGCTGAGTTTTTTGCTGAATGTCTCATCGCTTTGTTTAAACGTCGATGATCACCAGCGTGCCTTGGCTGCCGGCGAGTACCGCGTGGGCGATGCCGGCTTCAACCAGGTACATCTGACCGGCGCCGACGTCGATGGCCTCCTCGCCAATAGACAGGCGCAAAAGACCGTCGATCACCAACAGCCCTTCGTTGTAGTCGTGGGTTTCTTCTTCATAAGCCTGTGCATCCATGCGCAGCACCTTGATCCGCGCCGGGCCGACCTGGCCCACGCGGGTGGATTTCCAGGTGTCCGGCAGTTGGGCGGCAAGGGCGGTGAAGTCGAGTAACGGCATGGTGAAGCTCCTTGTTTCAACGATGCCGTTCGGTGGTCCGGTTCAGCAGGAAAGGGGATGGTTTAGAACGCGTCCATCAGCAAAACCCGGCAGGGTTTGGCTTCGTATTGGTTGATCTGCGGCACCAGGCGGGTGAAGTGCTCTGTCTGACAGTGCGCATCCAGCGCGGCCTGGTCGGGCCATTGCTCGATAAAGATAAAGTGTCCGGGGTCTTTCTGGTCGACGAACAGATCGTAGGCAATACACAGGGGTTCCTGGCGGGTTTTTTCCACCAGTTCCGCATACCACGGGCGCACGGTGTCGAGGTGTTCGGGTTTGATGAAGTCTTCGGCAATCACTTTCAGCATCGTATCGTTCCGTTAAAAAGATCAGGCAGCCGCGATTTCATTCGGCTCAAAACTGTCCGCCCGCGCCATCTGCCACATGCGCGAATAAAACTCGCCGTTCACTTCGCCGGTGAGCAATTCGCCAGGTTTCAGGAACACATGCAACTGCGAGAACAGCTTGATCTCGGTGGCCGACATGCGCCGCACCAGGTGCTTGGCCGACAGTTGCGAAGGGTGGTCGAGACCGGCGGCAGCGAGCATTTCGGCCAGGGCCTTCAACGTGTTGCGGTGGAAGTTGAACACGCGCTGGGCCTTGTCCGGCACCACCAGTGCGCGCTGGCGCAACGGGTCCTGGGTGGCCACCCCGGTGGGGCATTTGTTGGTGTGGCAGCTTTGCGACTGGATACAGCCGATGGCGAACATGAAGCCCCGCGCCGAGTTGGCCCAGTCGGCACCGATGGCCAGGACGCTGGCGATGTCGAACGCGCTGACGATCTTGCCGCTGGCGCCGAGCTTGATCTTGTCCCGCAGGTTCAAGCCCACCAGGGTGTTGTGCACGAACAGCAAGCCTTCACGCAGCGGCACGCCGATGTGGTCGGTGAACTCCACCGGCGCGGCGCCGGTGCCGCCTTCCTTGCCGTCCACCACGATAAAGTCCGGGAGGATGCCGGTTTCGAGCATGGCCTTGGCGATGCCCATGAATTCCCACGGGTGGCCCAGGCAGAACTTGAAGCCCACCGGTTTGCCGCCCGACAGTTCACGCAGCTGGGCGATGAAGTGCATCATTTCGATGGGAGTGGAAAACGCGCTGTGGCGCGACGGCGAGATGCAGTCCTCGCCCATCATGATGCCGCGGGTGTCGGCGATTTCCTGGGTGACCTTGTGCTTGGGCAGGATCCCGCCGTGGCCCGGTTTGGCGCCCTGGCTCATCTTGATTTCGATCATCCGCACTTGCGGGTTCTGCGCCTGCACGGCGAAGCGTTCCGGGTCGAAAAGGCCGGCGCTGGTGCGGCAGCCGAAGTAGCCGCTGCCGAGCTCCCAGGTCAGGTCGCCGCCGTTTTCCCGGTGATAGGGGCTGATGCTGCCTTCACCGGTGTCATGGGCGAAGTTGCCGAGCTTGGCCCCCTGGTTGAGCGCGCGAATCGCGTTGGCGCTCAGCGAACCGAAGCTCATGGCCGAGATGTTGAACACCGAGGCCGAGTAGGGCTGCTTGCATTGCGGGCCGCCGACGATCACGCGAAACGCGCTGGGGTCGCTCAGCGGCGCGGGGCGCATGGAGTGGCCGATAAACTCAAAGCCCGACTGGTACACGTCGATCAGCGTGCCGAAGGGTTTGTCGGCACTTTCATTCTTGGCGCGGGAGTAGACCAGCGAGCGCTGGGCCCGGGAAAAGGGCAGGGCGTCGCTGTCGGATTCCAGCAGGTACTGGCGGATTTCCGGACGGATGCCTTCCACCAGGTAACGGATATTGCCCAGGATCGGGTAGTTGCGGCGCACCGCGTGGGGGCTTTGCAGCAGGTCGAAAATGCCGATCAGGCTAAGGATGCCGGTGACCACGGCGATCGGCCACAGCCATTCGTGTTCGATAAACGGCATGCTGGCGAGGGTGAAAATGACGCAGACGGCAAAGAACGCGTAACGGCTTAACAAGGACAGGCTCATACAGGGTTCCTTAGTTTTTATCCTGTAGGAGCGAGCTTGCTCGCGAAGGTCGTTAACGATAGCGCGGTTGTCTGGATGACCGCGGTGCATTGACGTTTTTCGCGAGCAAGCTCGCTCCTACAGGGCTCGATCAGGCGTTTTGCGCCTGCAGAAAAATCGAGAACAGCTCCGACTGGGATTTGATCCCTAGCTTGCTGTACATGTGTTTCTTATGGACTTTCACGGTTTCAACAGAGATTTCCAGCTTACGAGCGATTTCCTTGCTGGAGCAACCACTGAGCATCAAACGGCCCACATCCAGCTCCCGCGCGGTGAGTTGCGCGCCCCAGCCATCGTTGTGGATCGGCTGCTCCGGAGCGCTCACCTGGTTGAGTTCATGGGGCAGGCGCTGGCGCAGCAAGCCCAGTACCCACGGTTGAATCAGCGACAGCAGGGCAATCTGCTGTGGGTCAAAGCGCTGTTTGGAGCCCAGGGACAGGCACAGGGTTCGCCCGTCCGGTTGCTGGCAGTTGAACTGGATTTCATCGGCCACCACGTTCAACCGGAAGTAGCGCTGGTAATACTCGGTCAGCTCGAAATGCTCCGGGGCCACTTCGGCCAGGCGAAACAGTCCGGTGCGCGAGTGTTCGCGGCTGGCGATGTAGAAGGGATCGAGCAGGTATAAACCGTTGAGGTAATCCTGGAACAGATGGTCGGGTTCGCCGTCCTGGCCCGGGCATTCGGCGAACACCAGGGGTTTGTGCTCGCTGCTGAACAGCAACACCACCCAACTGTCGAACGGCACATATTGGTCCAGCAACCGGACCAGCTGCGTCCAGAAATTCGGCTGGTCCAGGGCGTCTATCATCTGCCCCACCGAACGGTGCCAGGCGATGTCTTCCAGCGACAATGTCATGCATCTACCCCCATAGGGTTAACCCGGCTGCGTGATTTCCCGAGTGTTCGCGGCTGCGCATACTGCGCCACAGATAAAGAACAAGGAATAACCATGAAGGTCGAATTTGCCCAGCTGGCAGGCCGCGATAACGGCACAGCTTACAACCTTGAGCGCGCGTTGGCGGCAATTGCTGCGTGTGCGGCGGATACCCAATTGGTCGTATTCCCGGAAACCCACCTGATGGGCTTCCCGACCGCCGGCACCGTGGCCGAGGTGGCCGAGCCGGTGGACGGCCCGACCGTGCAGGCGATTATCCAGGCCGCGCGCGCGCGCAACATCGCCGTGGTGATCGGCATGGCCGAGAGCGACGCGGGCCAATTCTATAACACCACCTTGATGATCACCCCGGACGGCATCGCCCTGCGCTATCGCAAGACCCACCTGTGGGCCTCGGACCGCGGCGTCTTCACCCCGGGTGACCGCTACGCCACCTGCGTGTGGAACGGCGTGCGAGTTGGCCTGTTGATCTGCTACGACATCGAATTCCCGGAAACCGCCCGGGCCCTGGCGCAGTTGGGCGCTGAAGTGTTGATCGTCACCAACGGCAACATGGACCCGTACGGCCCCACCCACCGCACTGCGATCATGGCCCGCGCCCAGGAAAACCAGGCGTTCGCGCTGATGGTCAACCGAGTGGAAGAGGGCGACGACGGCCTGATGTTCGCCGGTGGCAGTGCGCTGGTCGACCCGTTCGGCAGCTTGCTGTTTGAAGCCGGGCGCGGGGAAGGGCAGTTCAGCGTTGAACTGGACCTGGGGCAACTGGCGGCGGCGCGACAGGACTATCGCTACCTGGATGACCAGCGCTTGAAATTGCCGGGGGAGGTGATTGAGCGCGAGGACGGGACGCGGGAATTGTTGATCCCCAAACCCTGACACGGGTCTCGTGGCAAGGATGCTGTTGTGGCGAGGGGGCTTGTCCCCCGTTGGAGTGCGAAGCGCTCCCGCTTTTTCTGGGGCCGCTTCGCAGCCCAACGGGGGACAAGCCCCCTCGCCACAGAAGCTGCATTTCACCAAAAAGCTGCTTCAACCATAAAAATTATTGCGTTCGCTGCACCGACTTCAGTTCTGCCATAAATCTAATAATTGCGCGGAGAATCGCTCATGGCTCGTTTGCAACGCACCCTGTCGTTAGGGTCGGTGGTGCTGTTTGGCATCGCCTATATGACACCGATCATTGTCCTGGGCACCTTCGGTATCCTGGCGCAATCCACCGCCGGCATGGTCCCGGCCGCTTACCTGGCCGCCCTGGTGGCGATGTTCTTCACCGCCATGAGCTACGGCCGCATGGCCTCGGCGTTCCCGGTGGCCGGGTCCGCCTACAGCTATGTGCGCAAGGCCATCAGCCCCAAGCTCGGGTTTATCGCCGGTTGGGCGGTGTTGCTCGACTACCTGTTCCTGCCCATGGCCATCTGGCTGATCGGCGCGGCCTACCTGCATTCGGCCTTCCCGGCCGTGCCGCAATGGGTCTGGGTACTGGCGTTTATCGGGGTCACCAGTGTGATCAACATCATCGGCCTGAAACTCGCCAACGGCATCAACGCCTTGCTGATGCTGGTGCAGTTCCTGGTGCTGGTCGCCTTCGTCGCGCTGTGCATCCACTACATCGGCGGTGATGCGAGCAAGCCGCTGTGGACCATCACCCCGTTCTTCAACGGCCAGATGCAAATGCCGTTGATCATGAGTGGCGCGGCGATCGCCTGCTATTCGTTCCTGGGCTTTGACGCGGTCAGCACCCTGACCGAAGAAACCCGCGACCCGCGCCGCACGATTCCCCGGGCGATCATGCTGATCACCCTGATCGGCGGGCTGATCTTCGTCGGTGTGTCGTACTTCGTGCAGATCGCCCACCCATCGTTCGAGTTCACCGACGTGGATTCTGCCGCCTACGAGATTGCCCGCAACATTGGCGGCGACCTGTTTGTGTCGATCTTCCTGATCGGCCTGATCGTCGGCCAGTTCGCCTCGGGGCTGTCGGCGCAGGCCAGTGGTTCGCGGTTGCTGTTTGCGATGGGGCGCGACGGGGTGTTGCCCAAGTCGTTCTTCGGTACCTTGCACGCGCGCTTCGGTACGCCGGTCAACAGCATCCTGCTGTGCGCGGTGGTTGCGTTACTGGCGTTGAGACTGGACGTCACCACCTCCACCTCGTTCATCAACTTCGGTGCGTTCCTGGCTTTCAGCCTGGTGAACCTGTCGGTGATCTTCCACTACTGGATCGGTGCCAAGCAGCGCGGTTTGCGGGAGTTGGTGCTGTTCCTGGTGTTCCCGACCATCGGCCTGGTGGCGGATTTGTGGTTGATGGTCAGCCTTGATCACCTGGCGATTTACCTGGGCCTGAGCTGGTTGGCGATTGGCCTGGTGTACCTGGGTTTCCTGACGCGGGGCTTCTCCCGGCAGCCCCCGGAAATGGACTTCCAGGAAGCCGCATAGAAGCTCGGGGTCTATTCTTATTGCAATCGGTTCTCGTTTGGGTGCATCATTTGTGTTACTGTATAACGCTTGATGTTCACCCAGACGCCCCGGAGGCCTTATGAAACCTGGTATCCACCCCGACTACCGCACCGTGTTGTTCCATGACACCGCCGCCGACGTTTTCTTCCTGATCGGTTCCACCGTGGAAACCGACCGTACGCAACAACACAGCGACGGCAATACCTATCCCTACGTGCTCCTGGACGTGTCCAGCGCCTCGCACCCGGTGTACACCGGCCAACAGCGCAAGACCCAGTCCGAAGGCCGCATCGCCGGCTTCAACAAGCGATTTGCGTCGTTTGGTTCGGCCGGTAAAACCGCCGAGGCGTGATGCACCGCGCGTTACCTCAGGGCCGCTTCATTCAATGAAGTGGCCCTTTTTTATGCCCATCTGACGAAGTGATGTCGCAAGGCCATCGCTGCAAAGAAAAACCGACTAAACTGCTGGGTAATGGCCAGGAGGCTGTTACCTTGACCGTAGGACACGCACATCGACGCTATACGAGGTGCCCCATGGGAGAGTCAGTAACCTTCGCAAATCCCGACCGCCCGGTGGTGCTGTTGATTGACGCACACCCGGACGTGCTGGACCGCCTGACGCAGTTGCTGCGCCTGGAACCCTTTGAATTATGCAGCGCCACCGACGCCGCTCACGCGCTGGCGATTCTGGCGCAGCAACCCGTCGACCTGGTGATGAGTGCCGCGCGCCTGCCGGACATGGACGGCGCCACCCTGCTTGCGCAGATCCACCATGATTACCCGCACACCGTGCGCATCCTGCTGACCGGTGAAACCGACCTGACGCTGATCATCAAGGCCATCAACGAAGGGCAGATCTACCGCTACCTGAGCAAACCCTGGAAAGACGAAGAACTGCTGCTGGCGTTGCGGCAATCCCTGGCCCATCAACACTCCGAGCGTGAGCGCCTGCGCCTGGAGCAATTGACCCGCCAGCAGAACGACGAACTCAAGCAACTCAACGCCAGCCTGGAAAAACGCGTGGCCTCACGCACCAGCGAGCTGCAGCAAACCGCTGACATGCTCGACCTGGCCTACGAAGAACTCAAACACAGCTACGCCACCGGCACCGAAGTGTTCTCGCTGCTGGCCAACCTGCGCTTGCCCCGAGCCAAGCAAACCAACCGGCAGATCATCGAGCTGGTGCGCACCTGGTGCCACGGCCGCGGCCTGGATGAGGCCAGCAATCGCGACCTGACCATGGCCGCCGCGCTCTACAACATCGGCAAGTTGAGTTGGAGCGACAACATGATGGTCTCTCCCAGCGACCTGCTGCACAGCACCTACCGTGAGCGGTACCGGGCGTATCCGGCCCAGAGCGAATCGTTGCTGATGACCCTGGAACCGATGAAAGACGCGGCACGCTTGATCCGCCATCACCAGGAACGCTGGGACGGCAGCGGCTTTCCCGACCACCTCAAGGGCGAAGCAATACCTGTAGGTTCGCGCCTGTTGAAACTGGCGGTGGACTTCATCGAACTGCAACGCGGCTTGATCCTCGAACGGCAGATGAACAGCGACGAAGCGCTGCTCTACATCCGCAAATACGCCGGGCGCCTTTACGACCCGGACATGGTCGAGGACTTCATCCAGGCCTGCGCCGCGTTCCTCAGTGACGTGACCCTGGGCGACCCGTCGGTGAAGGTCCTGACCACCCGCGAACTGGCCGAAGGCATGGTGCTGGCGCGCAACCTCAACGCCGACAACGGCATGCTGCTGCTCAACGCCGGCAAGGTGTTGAACCTGCTGCTGGTGGACAAGCTGATTGCGTTCGAGGCCATGGAAGGGGCGAAGTACAGCGTGTTCATCAAGGAGCCGGATGAGGCACTGCTTTCGGGGTGAGACCGGTTCATGGGATCCTTGCGCCTTTGTATTCAAGGCGACCTTTTCATGACCTCCACCATTCGCATCGCCGCCGCCCTGCTGATCGGCAGCGACGGCCAGACCCTGCTGGTACGCAAGCGCGGCACCCAGGCCTTCATGCAGCCGGGCGGCAAGATCGATGCCGGCGAGCAACCCGCAGAGGCTTTGGCCCGTGAGCTGCACGAAGAACTGGGCCTGCGAGTTGATCCGGCGGCGGCTGTGTACCTTGGGCAGTTCTCGGCGCCGGCGGCGAATGAGCCGGGGTTTGTGGTGCAGGCCGATTTGTTCCAGGTGCACATCGACGTGGCGGTGATGCCGGCTGCCGAGATTGAAGAGGTGTGCTGGATCGACCCGGCGGGCGACGGCGGTTTGCAGCTTGCGCCGCTGACTCGGGATTTGATTCTGCCGTTCTATCGCGCCTCTCTGATCCCTGCCTGATCTTGTGGCGAGGGAGCTTGCTCCCGCTGGGGCGCGAAGCGGCCCCAGGATTTTTGGGTCTGCTGGGCAGCCCAGCGGGAGCAAGCTCCCTCGCCACAGGTATCCGCTACAGGTCAGCGAACGGCGCTGACGCCGTCCAGGGTCGAAAACGAGGTGTCCTTGGCCGTCAGCAGAAAATCACGCATGTACGGCGCGTCCAGCATGTCGGCGCGAATCCCGGCGTACAGCGTGGCAAACAAACCTTTCTCCCCCAGCCGCTTGGCCTTCACATACCCCCGGGAGCTGTATTCATGCAGCGCCCAATGGGGCATGCCGCACACGCCGCGACCGCTGGCCACCAACTGCATCATCATCACCGTCAGTTCCGAGGTGCGCACCTGGGCCGGTTCTACATCCGCCGGTTCCAGGAAGCGGGTGAAGATGTCCAGACGATCCCGCTCCACCGGGTAGGTGATCAGGGTTTCGCTGATCAGGTCTTCGGGCACGATGTACGGCTTGTTCGCCAGCGGGTGCTGGTTGGCCACGGCGAGCATGGCTTCGTAGGTGAACAGCGGTACATAGGTGATGCCCGGCAGCTCCAGCGGGTCCGAGGTCACCACCAGGTCCAGGTCGCCACGGGCCAGGGCCGGCAGCGGCGCGAAGGCGAAGCCGGAGGCCAGGTCCAGCTCGACTTCCGGCCAGGCATCGCGGAACTGGTCGATGGTCGGCATCAACCACTGGAAGCAACTGTGGCACTCGATGGCCATGTGCAAACGCCCGGCCGTGCCGCCGGCCAGGCGCGCGATGTCGCGTTCGGCACCGCGCAGCAAGGGCAGGGTGGCGTCCGCCAGTTGCAGCAGGCGCAGGCCGGCGCTGGTGAAGCGCAGCGGCTTGGTCTTGCGCACGAATAACTGCATGCCCATGCGCTCTTCCAGTTCCTTGAACTGGTGGGAGAGTGCTGATTGCGTCAGGTGCAGACGCTCAGCGGCCTCCACCAGGCTGTCGGCTTCGCGCAAGGCGTGCAGGGTCTTGAGATGGCGGATTTCGAGCACGGGGTCTCCATGAATATAACTTGTGACAAATTCGGATCGGTTGAGTTTGTCTCATGTTGATAGGCCTGTCGACCGTCGTGCTCAAGTCCCGCCGCCTCACACCCCGGCAAAGTGCCGGGTGGCCAGCGCTCGCCCGATATTGCCGCGCCAGATAGGGTCCACCGCGGCCCCGGCTTGCGCCTGGGCGACTTGCCATTGCAGGCCCAGGTTGCGCTGCTCAGGAATCTTCAAGTGGGCCTTGGTGAATTCGTCGAACTGCGCCCCGGCCTTGTCGTAGTGAAAGTGCGCGTACCACAGGGTGGCGGGCGGCGTTTGTGTCAGGTCCTGAACCACGTATTCCTGAAGATAATCCGCCCGTCCTTTCTTGCCTTCATTGAGGTTGCGGGCCGGTTCGCCCTTGCGAATCTCCACCACCCGTTGTTCGCGAAGGTAGTCCAGATAGCCTTCGGTGGGGGTTTTGCTGGCGAGGGTCTGGCGGATTCGCAGGTTGCGGCCCTTGATGGTCAGCTCCATGGCCTTGGCCCGCAGTTGGCGCACGAGGTCCTCGGTAGGGTCCAGGCGTTCCAGGCGATTGGCCCGCAGGTTCAACTCGGCCGCTTCACTGACCAGCAGGTGCTCCAGGTCCACCGGCAGCATTTTTTGCTCGGTGTAGGCGGTGGCGCGGCTTTCGTACAGCGCGACGTTGTCCAGGCGAGCCCTGGCTTCGCTTACCACGAACGGCTTGACGTTGGACTCCGGCGGCGCGGGTTCCGAGGCGGCAATGTCCTTGAGCCGGGACTTGCCGCCGGGGCCCTTCACCCAGGTCTCGACGCGCCCGCTGGCGCTCTCAACCTGGTAAGTGGTGGCTTGGGTTTGTGGGTCGATGCTCTCGGTGCCCACCAGGGAAATATTGTCCTCGGTGTCGAATACCCGCCGCACGGGTTGCCCGGCCGGTGGGCGGCTTGCCGGCGACTCCTTGATGGCCCGGCGGGCGAGTTCGATCATCTGGTCAATGTCGACGAAAAACGCACTGAGTTGCGCCTGGTCGAAATGCTGGGGGTAACCGAGGTTCCAGGTGCGGATGGTCAGCCGGAATTGTTCATAGGCCTGTATGCAGTCTTCCAGCACCTTGCGCCGCTGTGTGATGTTGGCGCTGGCGTTGGGCAGTTCAAAATGCGAAGCCCATGCGCGGTTGACTTTGGCGTAGCTGTCCCGGGCCTGGGCCCGCAAGTAGAACCAAGACAGCTCGGCAACTTCGGGGTAAGTCTCAAGGGTATCGAAGCGGTGTAAAAATTTCAGGTGCGTGCGGTAGCTGTCATTGAGCGTACGTCGGAATTGCTCCAGCATCGGGCTTAGCCGGGTACGGTGGGCGGCATCGGTAACCTGATCGAACCAGCGGTTGAACTGGGAAAAGTCGGCATCGATCCGGTCCAGGTCACGCAGAATCTCGCTGCTGATCCTTTTACGCTGCCGCAGGATCTCCAGCATGGCGGGAACGATTGCCAAGGTGTCGAAAACCTCGGGGGAGATGGCGGTCATGTTATGGGTTCCAAGCTCCAGGATCCGTGCCTCGATCTGCTTGAAGTGATAGCGCGCCCGGTTCAGGGTGGTCAGGGTCAGGCGCGCCGCATTGCGGCTCATGTCCTCTCTGATCGCGCGCTGGCGGTTGCCGCTGGTAAAGGGCACGAACTCCGTCAGTTCCTGATACTGGCGGCTGTACAGCTCGATGTCCTGCTCGAAGGCTCTGCGGATCGCCGGGCCTGCGCTGTCGGTGCGGGCCATCAGTTCTTCGGTTCGGTTAATGGAGAGCGCAATCAGGTCTTCGCGGCTGTTGATACTGTTGGCCAGCGCCTGTTGGCGGCGCAGGGCGCGGTCGGTCCACCAGCGTGGCAAGTAATCACGGATCGACTGGGGCCAGATCGGATCAAGCACTTCGGCCATATGCCCGAGCACGCTGCCGCCACCCGCCAGGCCACCCTTGAATGCGCTGCCGTAGACGCCGTAGTGAGTGTCCCATTCGCCGTTTTCATCCAGGGCAATCGGCTGCTTGTAGGTTTTGCTGCGGGTCGGGCTCAGGCGCCAGTCCAGGGGATCGCCGGCCAGCTCAACCTGATAGATGCGCCCGCGCCGCATGATGAAGTCGCCTTCGGTATGCCGGTACACATTGCGATAAAAACCGTGGGTCTGCGGTTGCAGCCCGGCCAGCGAGATCACTCCTTCATATTCATAACCGGCGAAACGCTGTGCCGCCCGCCGAGCCTGGGTGACCGAGGGCAGGTGCAGGCTGGCGGCGCTGCTGGCCAGATGGCGCAATTGACGCTGGCGCGTGGCGGCGCGGGCGTTGACCGGCAGGACGAGGCTGCCCGGCAGAATGTCCATGGCGCAGTCGATCAGCGACAACAGCACCGCCTCGACCTCGGCCAGGCCATGGCCGACGTTCCCGCGCAGGAACGCAGCAGTGGCCAGGTTGGCACTGGACCAGGCGTCATACAACGCGACGACCGAACCCACGAAAGGCACCAGCCCCAGGGCGATTTTCAGGTAGTTGAAGATCAGCCCGGCGCGCAGCGCATTCTGCTCCAGCAACAAGGCCGCGTTGGAGCGCGAGGTCGCGCGGTGCGCTTCTATGACGCGGCCCATATGGGCGTTCAGCAAATGGGCGGCCAGCGAGGTGGTGGCCGGCCACGGGGTTCCGACGGCAAAGACCGGATCAAAATTCCGTTGCTGGGCCTGGGCGATCCGGGCGAGGTGGGCGGCGGTGTCGCCCTTGATGGCCAGGCCGGCCAGGTAGGCGCTCATGCCGCTGACCAGGCTGAGGTCGTAGAGCGCCTTGCGGGCCAGTTCCAGGCTCGGGTAGCGCCGCAGGTCCTGGTTGTCCGGGCTGTTTGGCAGGTACAGCAGGGTTGTGCCGGAGATTTGTTCCTGGATGAAGGTGATCCCTGACAGGGTGGTCGGACCAAAGTCGGTATCTTCACCGCCCGCACTCAGCGTGGCCGGCAGCAGCGCGATTTTCTTGCCCTGCGCCTGCCAGGCATCCGCGTTGTCGGCGTCGATGGCGATGTTCAGCAGCCGCAGATCGTTGTCGTCGAATCGCCCCAGGGCCCGCGCGCGTTTGCCTTGCAGCATGAGCATCAGGCGCAGGGGCTCGGTCAGGCATTCGCGACGGTGCTGCGTGGTGAAAGGCGCCGCCGCGGGATCACCGAGGAAGGTGCGGGTGATCAAGCTTTCGTAGGCCCCGGCGAGGTCCAGCTCCTTGACCAGGGTCTTCAGGTATTCCAGGGACAGGCCGGTGGTCAGCCGGGTGGTTTCAGGGGCATTGGGGCCGGAGACATCGAGCTTCATGTAGGTCAGGCGCTGGGCCAGCGTCGGGTCGATGTTTTGCTGGGCCAGTTGCAACAATGACAGGGTGCTGCGGCGGGCACTGGGCACCGTCACATACTTGAACGGTGTACCCGGGCCCGCGTATTCGGACAGGTATTCGCGCTCCTGGCTGACCGTATCGGGCAGGTCCAGTTGCACCGACCAGGTGTGTTCAAGCTGGAAGTCTTCGCGCAGGCGTTGGTCCAGGCGGCGCTGGCCGAAGTCGTCGAAGGGTTCCAGCTCGCGTTCGAGCAATTGCTGCGAGCGATGCAGGGCGCTGATCTGCGCGTGTATCAGGTGCTTGAGTGCCAGGCGTTCATCTGCCGGCAACTGGCTCAACTCCCCAGGCAGTGCCCCGGCCAGGGTGCTGCTGCGTTGTTGCTCGAGCAGTTGTCCATACGCCAGTTCCCGCGCCGGGCACACCGGGGTTTGCAGGGTAAACAGGGTTTGCTCTTTGAGTCTGTCCAGGCCTTCGGTTCGCTCCTGGCCGAACGGAGGCACCGGGAAGAGGGAGATCAGCGCATACGCCTGTTGTTCGCTGGCGTACAGCTGCTGTTGCAACGAGTATTCAATCGGGTCGCCGGTGAGCAGCGACAATTGCAGGGTGACGTCCTGCGCTTCGCTCGACAGCTTGAACAGCGAGTGTTCCAGGGCTTGGCGGGATTCGAAACGCTGCAGGCCCCCTGCATTGCCGGGCCAGTACAGCAACAGGCTGTGGGGCGCCGAAGAGGTCAGCGCGCTGGTCTGGGTGATGAGCAACAGGCCTGTCAGCTCCTCGGAACCTTCCCTTGGGTCACGGCTGGAGAGGATCAGGCGGGTCACCGCGACAGCCGGGCGGCGTTCCGGGGCCGCGGGGTGTTCCGTGACGGCCAGGAGCAGGCCGTGTTCTTCATCGCTGATCTGCTGGAGCGCGTGCTGGATGGCGCCCTCGGCGCGCAGGGCGGCGAGCCGCGCCTGGTAGAGCGCGTCATAGTCCGGATTGGGTTTTTGCCGCAGCTCAAGTTGATCGAAGGCGGCTTTTTTTGCCAGCAGGCCGCTGGCGGCATCATTGCCGGCCTGCTCTGCGTCTTTCAGCGCTTGCATCAAACCCTTCAACTGCGCCAGCCGGGCGGTTTGCTCAGGGCCATCGCCCAGGAAGCGCTCCAGTGCGCTGCGTTGCAGCCTGATCGCGGCCCAGCGTTGGCCCAGGGCAATGTCGGCGCTGAGATGGCCGAAGGGCAGGGCAGGAGGCAGGTCGTCAGCGTCCGGGCCGGGCGTATCTGCCGGTTGATGCGGTGCGATAAGCATCGGGATTTCCCGGCGCTGGCTGTCCAGGCGGTCGGCATCATCCAGGGCATGGCTGGCGTAACGGGCCAGGTCACTGCCATTGCGATGACGGTTGCGCAGGCTTTCCAGCTGAGCCGCGTGCAGGTGCGACAGCAGGTCCAGAATGCCGTGCTCCAGGGGTTCGGTGCGCGAGCTGTATTCGACGGTGACAGCGTCAGCCGCGACGTCCGGCGGGATCAGTTGCTGATGCGCTGCGACCAGCCACTGCTCCATGTCGCGGCGTTGGCTGAAGACCATCACGCCGGGTTGCCGGCAGGGCAGGTACAGGGTTTGTGTCAACAGCGGCTCCTGGCCCACGGAGATGACCCAGGCGCCAGCCAATTTGACCTTGCTCTGGTCGGGCAGCAGCAACGCCAGCTGGCAGGTCTCGACGGGGCGTACGCCATTGGGGGTGGTGACCGGGTTGAGCACTGTCTGCAACGAGATCAGTTGTTGGGCACCCAGCCTTCCCTGGGCATAGGCCGATTGCCCGCAGGCCTCGAAATGCTGGCAGTACAGTTGTGCCGCCCGCTCGCGACGGGACAACGGCGTACCCGGCGCCCGGGTACTCCAATAGTTTTCCCAGCGGGCGCTGAGCAGTTTCCCCAGGCCCAGTGCCTGGAGCCGCTTGAGCAATTGCACGGGCGTGAGGGCTGACAGGCGGTGGGACGCCAGGCCGACCACGGTGCTGCGGGCATCCAGGGTGGGGGAGATGTCTGGAAACTGGCAGATAAATCCCCAGGCATCCACCAGGCTGACGAAGTGCTCGTCGTGATCTTCGGTCTTGAGAAAACCCAGGCCGACCGGTGCGGCGCCCAGTTGCCAATGCTCTGTGAGCAGTTGTTCGATGGAGTCGCGCACGCCGGGTGCCTGGGCAATCAGTTGATGCAGTTCCTGTTGGCTTTCGCGCCAGCGCGCTGAGGCTTGCAGGGACAGGCTCTGGTCCTGGAGGCGGGCCTGGCCTGGAAGCGACGGTGAGGCGAAGTCGCTCAGGGTGGCAGACGGGGGAAGTAGGGTGAGGTCACTCATGATGGTGTGTTCATGCTCTGGTGAGACCGGGCTTGCCGGTGAATGCACCATTAAAAAGGCGGGGCCAGGGCGTGAGGTGATAGATAGATACGCGGATGACCGTTGGGCGCCCTTCATCAAACTGTCACTGAACTGTGGCAGCGCGCTTGTACAAAGTTCATCAGACTCGCGCTCTACTGGGGTTCTGCGTTTCGGTGTTTTTCATGCGCGTGTTGTTTTTCATGGCCGCTCTGTTATTCGGCCTGCCGTCCTTTGCGGCTTCTCGATGTGATGTGAATGTCCCGACTGAACGGGTTGATCTGGAACAGGTGAGCCTGGCCTACCAGAGCATTGGTCGTGCCTCCGACCCGGCCTTGCTGCTGGTGATGGGCCTGGGCGGGCAGTTGATCCACTGGCCGGACGAAGTGGTGGTGGCCCTGTGTGAGCAGGGCTTTCGGGTGATTCGTTATGACAACCGTGATGTCGGGCTGTCCACCTGGCGCCAGGCACCGGCCAGCGCCAACCTGACCTTTGAAGTGCTGCGCTACAAGCTCGGCCTGCCGGTGGCGGCGCCCTACACCCTGACCGACATGGCGGACGACGCACTGGGCTTGATGGACGGCTTGCACATCCAGCAATTCCACGTGCTGGGCGCGAGCATGGGCGGCATGATCGCCCAGCACCTGGCGGCCATGGCGCCGCAACGAGTGGAAAGCCTGACGCTGATCATGACCAGCTCCGGCGCCGAAGGCCTGCCGGCACCGAGTGCGGCGCTGGTGCAACTGTTGTCGCGCCGCAGCGCGCCCAATCGTGAAGTGGCCCTGGAACAACAGGCCGACCTGCTGGCGGCGCTGGGCAGTCCTTATGTGAAGGATGATCGCAAGGTGCTGTTGCAGCAGGCGGCGCAGTCGTACGACCGGGCGTTCAACCCTGACGGTGTGAAGCGCCAGATCATGGCGATCCTTGCCGAACCGAGCCGGGTGCCGTTGCTCAATCAACTGCGGGTGCCGACGCTGGTGGTGCATGGCACGGCCGATCCGTTGTTGCCGGTGATGCATGGGGTGCACCTGGCGGCGCATATCCAGGGCAGCCAGTTGCGGCTGATTCCGGGGCTGGCCCATCGTTTCCAGGAGGCGTTCAAGGCGCCGTTGCTGGCGGCGGTCTTGCCCTACTTGCAAGCGCATCGGCAGGATGCGGCGCATTGGGCGCAGATCGACCCGGTGGTGCCTGCGAAGGTTTTGTAAGGGCTTGACGGGGTGTATCGTGGGACCTTTCCGGCGTTTAATGCCAGCGAGGTTGCCTAGTCATGAGTACTCCCCTGAAAATCGATTTCGTCAGCGACGTGTCGTGTCCCTGGTGCATCATTGGCCTGCGTGGCTTGACCGAGGCCCTGGACCAACTGGGTCCGGAGGTGCAGGCCGAGATTCATTTCCAGCCGTTTGAGCTGAACCCCAACATGGCTGCCGAAGGGCAGAACATTACCGAGCACATCACTGAAAAGTACGGTTCCACGGCTGAGCAGTCCCAAGCTAACCGGGCGCGGATTCGTGATATGGGTGCGGAGTTGGGGTTTGCGTTTCGTACTGACGGGCAGAGTCGTATCTACAACACGTTTGATGCGCATCGCCTGTTGCATTGGGCGGGGCTTGAGGGGTTGCAGTACAACCTCAAGGAAGCATTGTTCAAGGCGTATTTCACTGACCAGCAGGATCCGTCTGATCACGGGACGTTGGCGGGGATTGCCGAGGGTGTTGGGCTGGACCGTGTGCGGGCAGAGGAAATTCTGGCTTCGGACGAATATGCCGCCGAGGTGCGGGAGCAGGAGCAGTTGTGGGTGTCTCGCGGGGTGACTTCTGTGCCTACCATCGTGTTCAACGATCAGTACGCGGTGAGTGGTGGGCAGCCGGCTGAGGCGTTTGTCGGGGCGATTCGGCAGATTATCAGTGAGGCCAAGGGCTGAATGGGGCTGTCAGATAAAAATCAAAAGCAGCCGACCTGAGTGTTAGAAGCAAAAGCAGAGCCGCTTTATGTGGGAGCGGGCTTGCTCGCGAAGAACCAGAGGGCGCCGCGTTGAATCAGGATGCCCGAGTCATCGTTAACGACCTTCGCGAGCAAGCCCGCTCCCACATTTGGAGCGTGCCCGCCTTTGATTTTGCTGTTGCTTCAATCAAACTTATAGCTGATGGCCGTCTGCACCTGCCCCTGATTCACATCCCCGGTCTCCTTGACGATGCTGCTATTGGCCGCTGACCCCACCAGGTGTATCCAACTGGCACTGGTCAACAGCGACCACTTCGCATCCAAAGGAAACTCAAAACTCTGCGTCAACGTCAGGTTCTGAAACCCGGCACTGGCGTTATACGGCCGAAACCCGGAGGCCGCAGCCTCATTGGCATCCACCCCGAAAAACGTCTGCGCCTGGCGGGCATCGGCAAAGTGCGCCATCAAGCCGGTGCTGCCGATAATGCCGCTCCCCAACGGATAACCCAACTCGCCGCCGAGCTTGCCCACCACGCCGCTTTGATCACGCGCCCCGCCCACGGCCTGACCCACCTGTGCATACACCCGCCAGAACTCAGCCGGAGCGTATTGGATGAAACCGCCGATCTCGGCCATGTCCGAAACATCGCGTAACCCACGCAACGAGCCATTGGCCGTGCGCCCCGGCAGGTAATTGATATAGGGCCCCGCGGTAAAACCGTTGGTATTGAGCGCACTCCAGGTCAGCCCATCGTCGGTACCCAGGCTGACACTCCCCCAATCCAGATCGAAATAAGGGATCGGCCGCGTTTCGTAGCGGCTGCCCGTGGGATCGTGGGGCTGATAGCTGACGCCTGCGCCGGCTTCACCGGTAATTCCGTCCGCCAGCGCAGCGCCGCAAACGCCCCACAGCCCCAGCAAACCGGTGAATACAGCAAAAGTAACCCTGAACATGGAGCCATTTCCTTTTGTGAACATGCGCGCATGAACGCGCAAACGCCCTGCCTTAGGCAAGCACTCATCTAGGTTGTAGCAAGCTACAAAAATTGTAGCAAGTTCCGACACAACCACACGCCGATACCCGCCAAACCCTTTGAAAACAGGGGTTGGTGGCACTTGGCACACTCCATGCTCTATCCCCTGCAAGCGCAACAGCGCGTTCCTACTTCATAGGTAAATGCAGATGATCCACTGGCATATCGTGTGTGACTTCGACGGGACTATCACTCCTACCGACGTCATCGACAACGTCCTCCAACGCTTCGCCGGCCCCGAGTGGGAAACCATCGAGCAGGAATGGCTGGATGGGCACATCGGTTCGCGCGAATGCCTGAGCCGTCAACTGGCGCTGATCAAGGCGACCCCGGCCGAGTTGCTGGCGTATTTCGACAGCGTCGAGATCGATCCGGACTTCCCGGACTTCGTCGACCACGTCATGGGCCTGGGCGCTTCCATTGAAGTGGTCAGCGATGGCATCGAACAAGGCATCGCGCGGATTCTGTCGCGCAACTACGTGACCTTGCTGCCGATCCTCGCCAACCGCCTGCGCCAGGTCGACCAGAACAGCTGGCGCATCGACTTCCCGTATGCCAGCGACGCCTGCCGTGCCGCCTCCGGCAACTGCAAGTGCAAGTCCACGCCGCGCAACAAGCGCGTGCTGGTGATCGGCGACGGCAAGTCCGACATGTGCGTAGCCTCCACCGCCGACTTCGTCTTCGCCAAGGCCAGCCTGGCCGACTACTGCGAAACCAACAACATCCCTTACGCGCGGTTCGACACCTTCGCCGAACTGCCGGCATTGCTGGCCAAGCTGCCTCAGGGCATCGCCGCCAACGCCACCTCCTTCAGCACCTCTTCCGACAATCAGGAACTCTTCCACCATGTCTGATATCCGCATCGCTACCGCAGAAGACCAGGTTCTTCTGGATAAAGAAGCCAAGTACTGCTCCTACGGCGACACCGTTCACTACATCGACCCGCCGCGCATTTTCAGCCGTTGCGAAGGCTCCTACGTGTGGGACACCGAAGACCAGGCTTACCTCGACCTGCAAATGTGGTACTCGGCCGTTAACTTCGGTTACGCCAACCCGCGCCTGAACAACGCGCTGAAACAGCAGATCGACACCCTGCCGCAAATCGCCAGCCAGTACCTGCACAAAGGCAAGATCGAGCTGTCGGAAATGATCGCAGTCGACGCCAAGAAAAAATTCGGCCTCGACGGTCGTGTGCACTTCAACGTGGGCGGTTCGCAGTCCATCGAAGACTCCCTGAAAGTGGTGCGTAACGCCACCAACGGCAAGAGCCTGATGTTCGCCTTCGAAGGCGGCTACCACGGCCGTACCCTTGGCGCTTCGTCGATCACTTCGAGCTACCGCTACCGTCGTCGCTATGGCCACTTCGGCGAGCGCGCCAACTTCATCCCGTTCCCGTACCACTTCCGCGGCCCTAAAGGCATGACCAAGGAAGAATACGGCAGCCACTGCGTGCAGCAGTTCGCCCGTCTGTTCGAAACCGAATACAACGGTGTGTGGGACCCGAAAGTCGGCCAGAGCGAATACGCCGCCTTCTACGTCGAGCCGATCCAGGGCACCGGCGGCTACGTGATCCCGCCGATGAACTTCTACAGCGAGCTCAAGCAGGTCCTCGACCAGCACGGCATCCTGATGGTCGTCGACGAAATCCAGATGGGCTTCTGGCGTACCGGCAAGCTGTGGTCGATCGAACACTTCGACGTCAAGCCGGACGTGATCGTCTTCGGCAAGGCATTGACCAACGGCCTGAACCCGCTGGGCGGCATCTGGGCCAAGGAAGAGTTGATCAACCCTAAGATCTTCCCGCCAGGCTCCACTCACTCCACCTTCGCGTCCAACCCGTTGGGCACCGCGGTAGGCCTGGAAATGTTCAAGATGACCAGCGAAGTCGACTACGGCGCAATGGTCATGGCCAAGGGCAAATACTTCCTGGCCGGCCTGCAAGAGCTGCAAAAACGCTTCCCGATCATCGGCGACGTCGACGGCCTGGGCCTGGCACTGCGCTGCGAAATCTGCGGCCCGGACGGCTTCACTCCGGACAAGGCGACCCTGGACTACATGGTCGAGGAAGGCATGAAGGGCGACATGGTGGTTGACGGTCAGAAACTCGGCCTGATCCTCGACGTGGGCGGCTACTACAAGAACGTGATCACCCTGGCACCGTCGCTGGAAATCAGCTACCCGGAAATCGACCTGGGCCTGAAGCTGCTCGAGCAACTGCTTGTGCGAGCGACCAAACGGTGAGCAGCCACGAGATCGACCTCGGTGAAGGTGATGCCGGCTTCGTTCTCGGTAGCGGTCCGATTGGGATCCTGTTGATCCACGGCCTGACGGGCACCCCGACGGAACTCCGTCGGGTGGCCCAGGGGTTGGCCAAGGTCGGTAACTGCACGGTGTACGTGCCGACCCTGGCCGGCCACTGCGGGGACAACAGCGACCTGCAAGCCACCGGCTGGCAGGACTGGTACGAAGGCGTGCGCAAGACCTTCGTCGCGGTGAAACAGCGTCACGAGCAGGTATTCGTCGGCGGCTTGTCGATGGGCGCGGTGATGTCGATGTACGTGGCGTCGCAGTTCCCCGGCCAGGTTGCCGGCTTGCTGATGTACTCCACGACGTTGAAGTACGACGGCTGGAGCATCAACAAGATGGCGTTCATCACGCCCTTGCTGATCCGTATTCCCTTCGGTGTGCGCCTGTTCCGCTTTACTGAAAAGCCGCCCTACGGCATCAAGAACGAGCGCCTGCGGGCGATCGTCGAGCGGCAGATGAAGGAAGGGGAGAGCAGCGAGGCGGGTCTCTTGACCATGGAGGGCGTCACGGTGCGCGAGTTGCACTGGATGAATGCCGTGGTGAAGAAGCTCATGCCATCGATCAAGACCCCGGCCCTGGTGCTGCATTCCATCGAGGATGACATCACCAGCCGTTGGAACGCCGATTACGTGGAACGCCATCTCGGCGGCCCCGTGACCAAGATCCTGCTGGACAACTGCTACCACATGATCACCGTCGACCTGCAATACCGTCGGGTGATCGAGTTGAGTGCCGAGTTTGTCGGGCAGCACGCACACGCCACAGAGGCACCTGAAGATTATCGACAGCTGGCTTGAACCCTAAGGATTTGACGTGATCACCGCCCAAGCCTTTTCGACCATTCGGGCCATCGAACGCAGTGCCTGGAACGACTGTTTTCCCGATGCCCTGGAGGATTGGGACTATTACGTGGCCGTGGAAAACGCCGCTATTGATGACTTTCAGTGGCGCTACCTCGCGGTGTTTGACGATGCAAGGCTGGTGGCGGTCGCGCCGGCGTTCATCACGCGGTATCGCCTCGACACCACCGTGTCAGGCGTAGGCAAGCGCTTTACCGAGCGCCTGGAGCGACTGTGGCCGGGTGTTTTGAAGTTGGGCCTGTATGCCATCGGCTCGCCGGTGGCGGAGCAGTGCAATGCGGGCATCGCCAGCCACGTTGCCGAATCAGGGCGCGAGGCTCTGCTTGCGCAATTGCTCGCTGCCGCGCGCCAGGATGCCGATACGTTCGGCGTCGGGCTGGTGGCGGTCAAGGATGCACCGACCAGGGACGAAGGCTGGTCAAACAGCTGCCTTGGCGCGGGTTTCCAGAGCATGCCCAGCCTGCCAACGGCCTTGTTGCCGATCCCTTTTGGTTCAGTGGACGCCTACCTCGGTTCCCTGGACAAAGCCACCCGCAAGGACCTGCGTCGCAAACTGCGTGCGCCGGGGCCGCGTGTCGAGTGGCGACGCAACATCGACGACGTACTGCCGCGCATCATGGCGCTGTATGAGGCCACCCTGGAACGCTCCGACCTGCAGTTCGAGCGACTGCCGGCAGGCTATTTCACCGGTATCCTTGAACAGCTGCAGGAACGTGCGGTCTGTGTGCTTTATTGGGTGGACGAGCAACTGGTGGCGTTCAACCTGATCCTGCTTAACCGGGATCGCCTGATTGACAAGTTTTTCGGCGAAGACAGTAACTACAGTCGCGAATACAGCCTGGCGGTGCGCAGTTGGTTAACCAACATCGACTACTGTATTCGCAACGATATTGCGTTATATGAATGTGGTCAGGCCGGCTATGCCAGCAAGTTGCTGCTGGGCTGCGAGTTCCAGGGCAACAGCATGTTTTTCCGCCACCGTAACTGGCTGGTCAACCGTGCGCTGTTCGTTGCAAAAGTGTTTCTCCGACCGGATCGATCCGACCCTGCCATGGCTGCTGCGATAAGCGAAACCTGATGATCAACAAGACCCGCCAAAAAGCCCGCCCCTTTGCCATTTCGCGTTGGAGCGTCCAGCGCAAGCTGGTGTTGGCGTTCTGGCTGGTGACGGTAATTCCGACGATGATCGCGGCGGAGCTGGCCGCCACGACGTTGTCGCAGATCTTCGACAGTAACGTGCGTATCTGGCTGCAGGAGTCGACCAAGATCGTCAAGGACGAGATCGGCGACATCCTCCACGACAACGCCCGGGTCGCCCAACTGTTCCTGCGCTACACCAAGCCGCCGTCGTCGCGCCAGGCCGAGAAACACGACAAGCTGACCGCTGATATTGCCGCCGCCACCGACATCGACGTGGTCGCGCTGATCCGCAGCAGTGACCACAAAATCGTGTTTACCACCGCCGCCGACGACATCGTCAAGCAAATAAACCTGGCCAGTAATGCGGTGTTGCAGACGGTCGAAGTGGGTGGCGTGACCACCGGGGTTGTGGTGTCCACCTTCGAGACCAGCGAGGACGGCGTCGATTATCAACTGCTGGTGGCCACTTATCTGGACAGCAGTTTCCTGACCAGCGTGGCCGATGTGCATTCCCTCGACCTGCGCTTGTACCTGGCCAACCCCAGCGGGTTTTCGGAGATTTTCTCCACCCAGCGCTTTGTCGATCACCCCGCGCGGATTCCTTCGAGTATCGAATCTGCGCTGCGCAGCACCAAGCAGCCCAGCGAACAATTCACCAACAACTACAGCGGTTTGTACTGGCCGATCTTCAACGATGCCGGCGAGCTGCAAGGGGTGATCTTCAGTGGCTTGCTGCGCCATACCAGCCTGGTGGGCCTGGTGAACCAGAGCAATCTGTTCGTGTTGATCTTCCTGCTCAGCTCGGCGTTGTCCCTTGGTGCGGGCATGCTGGTGTCCCAGCGCCTGACCCGGCCATTGCGGGATCTGTCCGAAGGCGTCAGCGCGGTGATCTCGGGTAACTATCAGCACCGTGTGGCGGTCAGCGGCGGCGACGAGTTGGCGCAACTGAGCAGCACCTTCAACCACATGACCGAGCGCCTCGGTGAGTTGCATCACCTGGAAGCGCAACTGCGCCGCCGCGACCGCCTGCATGCACTGGGCGAAGTGGCCATGGGCCTGGCCCACGAAATTCGCAACCCGCTGGGCATTATCAAGACGGCCACCCAGTTGCTGCATCGCCGCGCCGATTTGCCGGAAACCGACAAGCGTCACCTCGAATACGTGATCAGCGAAGTCAGCCGGATCAACGACCTGATCACCGAATTCCTCGACTTCGCCAAACCCAGTGCACCGCTGCGCACCGTGCAGGCGGCACGCCCGGTGGTGGAGGAGATCCTCGGCTTCTGCGGGCCTGAGCTTGCGACCCATAACATCGACGCGCAAATTGATGATGCGGCTCCCGGCGCGACGATTTATGCCGATGCCAAGCAGCTCAAGCAGGCGTGCCTGAACCTGATTCTCAACGCCATCGACGCCATGCCCGGAGGCGGGCGCCTGACCCTGGGCATCCACAGCGTGGGCGGCAACACGGTGATCAGCATCGGCGATACCGGCGAGGGCATTGCGCCGGACATGATCGAGCGGATCTTCACACCATTCGTCACCACCAAGGCATCGGGCACGGGCTTGGGTCTGGCCAAAGTGTTCTCGATCATGGAAAGTCATGACGGCAGCATCGAATGTGTCAGCGAGACAGATGCCGGCGCCACCTTCAGCCTGTACATTCCGGCCCAGGGTGCAGACGACGGCGATGATGAGGATGGTGATGACGCATAACGTATTGGTAGTTGACGACGAACCCAAGCTCTGTGACTTGCTTTCGTCGGCCTTGAGCCAGAGCGGGATCCAGGTGTTTACCGCCGGCAACGGCCTGCACGCGCTCAAGGTGCTGGAGCAGGAAGACATCGACCTGGTGATCAGCGACTGGCGCATGCCCGGCATGGACGGGCCGGCGCTGCTGGCGGAAATCAAGGTGCGCTACCCGCAACTGCCGGTGATCGTGATGACCGCCTACAGCACCGTGAAGAACGCGGTGCAGTCGATGCGCAACGGCGCCTACGACTACATCGCCAAGCCCTTCGATATCGACGAGCTGGACATCACGGTGGCGAAGGCCCTGCAGTTTCGCGACATCATGCGCGACAACGCGCGCATGCGTGCCGAGTTGGATGAACATGCGCAGTTCGACAGCCTGGTGGGTGACAGCCCGGCGTTCCGCCGCGTGCTGCACGCCGTGGACTCGGTGCGCGACAGCAACGCTACGGTGCTGCTGACGGGCGAAAGCGGCACCGGCAAGGAGATGGTCGCCCGTGCCATCCACAAACACGGCAACCGCGCCGACAAGCCGTTTGTGGCGGTCAACTGCGCGGCAATCCCCGAAGGCTTGCTGGAAAGCGAGATGTTCGGCCACCGCAAGGGCGCCTTCACTGGCGCCGTGGCGGATCGGGTCGGGCGCTTCATGCAGGCCGACAAGGGCACGTTGTTTCTCGATGAGGTGGGTGACATGCCGTTGGCGTTGCAGGCGAAAATCCTGCGGGCCTTGCAGGAGCGGGTGATCGAGCCGGTGGGTGACCCGCGCGAGCGCAAGGTGGATGTGCGAGTGATCGCTGCCACCAACAAGAATTTGCTGGATGCGGTGGCGAACAAAGAGTTTCGTGAAGACCTTTACTACCGCTTGAACGTATTTCCGATTCCGCTGCCGGCCTTGCGTGAGCGGGTGGAAGATATCGCGCCGCTGGCCCGGCACTTTGCCCAGACCTTGAGTGCCACGGCGGGCAAACGCATCACCGGTTTCAGCCCCGAGGCGTTGCAGGCCATGGCGGCGTATTCCTGGCCGGGCAATATTCGTGAGCTGCAGAACTGTGTGGAGCGGGCGACCATTGTCGCGGCGACGCCGGTGATCGAGGATATTGATTTGCCGGCGTATCTGTTTGCTTCGACGCCTGCTGAGGATGGGGTGGGTGCGATACTCAGCAACGGGCCGGGTGTGCCGCAGGATCTGGATGCGGCGCTGGCTGAGGTGGAGAAGGCTTACATCATGGCTGCGTTGCAGGAGAGCAACGGGGTGCAGGCTGCGGCGGCGCAGAAGATCGGGATTTCCGAGCGCAGTTTTTGGTATCGGTTGAAGAAGCTGGGGATTCAGGTGGACAAGATTGTTCGCTAGGGGGCGCTGAGCGGTTGCTTGGGGGCATATCCGCTATTTAGGTAACGGCGACTTATGGTTCCGCTCTTACAGCGGGTCACTTTTGGCAAACGCCCGGAATGCCGGCCCAGCCAAAAGTAAAAGGTCTTTGCCCCACCACTCGGTGCCTCGCTTAGGCTCGGCATGCCCGCACTCCGGCCCGGTTCCGCGGGCCGCCGCGACGGGCCAT